>JACQYR010000250.1 GCA_016208115.1 Desulfarculus sp. | reverse complement strand
CCGCCAAAAAAAACCCGTGGAGATATGCTTCCCGGCTTGCCCGGAGCAGGACCGCAAGGTGATGCTGGCCCTGTACGAGAAGTGGCGCCAGGACAGCAACCAGTGGACCAAATACCGTCCCCTGGTCCTGGCCGGCCTGGTGCTGGCCCTGCTGGCCATCGCCTATTTCAGCGGCTATTGGGAGCAGATCGTGGGGGGCCTCACCCCCGCCTGGGACCCCAACCCCAGCCCCTCGGAGGGCTCGCTATTTGCCAATCAGGCCTCGCTCTACACCTTTTTAGCCACCATCGCCGGGGTGTTGGGCATCGCGGTGTGGTTCCTGCGCTCCCTGGCCCGCCGCGAGGCCGGGGTGGGACCGGATGGCCGGAAGCTAAAGGACAACGAGGCCTCCCGCCGTCTGGCCCGGGACTATGACCTGAGACTCAGCGACGACAAGCTGGTGATGAACCCCCGCCCGTAGGTGCTCAATAGCTTGTCGCCGATGGAAGGCCCTTGGTCTTTCACCGAGGCCCCGTCCTTGAAGTTACCAACGAAGGAAAGAGGGTACCTCAGGCGCCAAGAAGGTGGGGGCGAGCCAGCACGCGGCGAGCGCCGGCCTGGCCTGGTATCGGGAGGCAACCCCGGCGGCGCCAGAAAAAAACTCGCGGCCCCACCGGGGCCTCCGGCGGGTGCGGGACGGCAAAAAGGCCGGTATGCCGGCAGTTACCCGTGCCAGGCGATCGTTGGCCCACCCGGCCTTTTTCCTTTCCTCGTCTCTTTCCACGACTAGTCCTTCCCGTGGAGGGGCCGGCTCCTTTACAATGAAACCCATGAGAACACGATCACCAGAGGAGACTACTGCATGCCCAAAGTCCTGATCGCCTACTTCAGCCACGGCGGCAACACCCGCCAGATGGCCGAGGCCCTGTCCCAGGCCGTGCAAGAGGCCGGCTGCCAGGTCCACCTAAAGAAAGTCGCTGACACCACCCTGGACGACCTGCGGGCCGCCGACGGGGTCCTGTTGGGTTCGCCGTGCTATTTCGGCAACATGTCCGCTGAGGTCAAGAAGTTCCTGGACGAGTCCATCCCCTTGTTCGGCAAGGGCGAGCTGGTGGGCAAGGCCGCTGGCGCCTTTGCCAGCACCGGCGGCATAGGCGGCGGCGGCGAGCCCACCATCCTGGCCATGCTGGCCGGCATGCTCATTCACGGCATGGTGGTGCAGGGCCTGCGCAAGGGCGGCCATTTCGGCCCCTTGGCCATCGGCGCCCCTGACCAGCGGGTCCTGGACGAGTGCCAGCGCTACGGCCAGCAGTTCGCGGCCCTGGTGAAGCGTTTGTCAGCCTAGCCGGCTTTTCTTAGGCCAGCCGCCAGCCGGCGGGAAGGTGTGCCCGGTGGAAACCTCGCTGCCCCCCATGCCCTCTGGCCAGGCGCAAGGCGACAAGCCCCTGTGCCTGCTGGCCGAGGGCCTGGCGGGCCTGCCAGGCCAAACCCAGCCCGCGGCCGAACCGGCGGTGCTGGTGGGGCAGGGGCGCATCCTGGCCCTGGGCCGCCAGGCCCTGGATTCCGGCGCCCGGCGCCAGGCCCTGCCCGGGCTGTGGCTGGCGCCGGCGCCCCTGGACGCCCATGTGCATCTGCACCTGGGCGGCACCCTGGAGAGCAACCTGGAGGCCAGCCTGGCCGCCGGCCTGGCGGCGGTGCGCGACCTGGGGCACCGCCCCCAACTGCCCATACCCCGCACCCGGCCAGGACAGGCCCCGCCCTGGGTCATCGCCTCGGGGCCAGGCCTGGGCAGTGAGGGGCCGGGGCGCTCCTGTCTGGCCCAGGGCCTGGCCGGCCCGGAGCAGTTCAGCCAGGCGGCCTGGCAGCGCGCCCTGGACCAGTGCGGGGTGGTGAAGGTCTTCGCCTCCGGCCTATTGGACTTTGACAACCCCGGCCAGGTGCTGCACAGCCCGGCCCTGACCGCCGAGGAGCTGGCCGCCGCCGTGCGGGCCGCCGAGGAATCCGGCCTGAGCGTGGCGGCCCACGCCTCCGGCGCCCAGGCGGTGCGCCTGTGCCTGGAGGCGGGGGTGCGTTCCATTGAGCACGGCTTCTTTTTGGAACGCCCCCTGCTCAGAGAGATGGCCGCCCGCCGCGTGAGCTGGCTGCCCACCTGCGCGGCGGTGCGGGCCCACGCCCAAGACCCCGAGGGCCGCCACACCCCCGAGGAACGCCAGCGCTTGGCCAGCATCCTGAAAGGTCAGATGCAGGCCCTGCGCCTGGCCGAGGGCCTGGGCGTGGACCTGGTGCTGGGCTCCGACGCCGGCTCCTACGGCCTGGAGCACGGGGTGGCGCTTTTTGAGGAGATGGCCTGTTGGTTGGAGGCCGGGGTGCGTCCCCAGACGGTCTTCGCGGCGGCCACCAGCCGGGCGGCCCGGCTCCTGGGCCTGGCCGGCCAGGTGGGCAGCCTGGAGAAAGGGGCGGTGGCCTGGCTGCTGGGCGTGCCCGGCGATCCCCAGGCTGATCCGCTGCTCTTGGCCCAGCCGCGTTGGCGAAGCTTCTAGACCTGGGCCGCTTCGAATATATCTAAGCTAATATATTAAGAAGACAGGTAACTGCCAGTTATTGGGCGAGCAATTTGTCGGCCGGCCCGTCTGCTTGGCCAGGGCCGGCCTACAGCCCCCGATGCCGGGGATAATAGATGACATAGTTCTTGGCCAGGGCCTGGTGGCGCGCCGCGCCGATCTCCTTGAGGGCGCGGAAAAATTCCTGTAGGTTGTCCAGGGGGGCCACCCGCTGCTCAAAGCCCCGGGGGTTGAGGGCGTCCTCGTTCAGGGGCAGCATGAAATGGCCGGCGCGCCCCCGCCAGCGCAGGCCCAGGCGGCCCGAGATGGTTTCCACCTCCTGGTACACCCGCCTTATCAGGTCGGTGCGCAGGATGGCGCAGGGGGTGTTGACCAGGGCCTCCATGAGGGCGGCCAGGTAGGAAACCTCCTCCAGGGCCTTCTCGTCCTGGCGGAGGCGCAGGATGGCCTGGGCCGTCTCCAGCATGCCGCCGTCCAGCACGAAGTGGGGGGGCATGTGCCCGCCGGGGTCGCGCCCCTGGGCCAAGTCTTCCTGGCGCTGGTCCTCGTAGATGGCCGCCGGGTGTACGTGCACCTGGATGATGTTGATGGTGCGCCAGTCCCCCCAGCGCAGGCGGTAGGGCCGTTCGCTGATGACGCGCTCATCCTTGGCCGGCGGGCCGGGGAATCTAATCATGTCGCTCAAGGGGCCTCCATGCTCAAATACTTAGTGTCCTGTCCCAACAGTTTCTTACCGCGGTCATTGCGAGGAGCGCAAGCGACGAAGCAATCTCTTTCCTGCAAATTCAAGAGCTTGCTTAGCTGCGCTCGCAATGACGGAGAAGACAATTCCCATGCGAGAGACTGGGAGACGGCACTGCTTGCCAGCAAGATTAGCAGAAACCCCGCCCCGGGCCTAGGAGTGTGTCGGAGAAAGCCATCCCTGGCTTTCTCCTCTTGGCGCTTGCCAAAAGTAAATTTTGGCAAGCTTGCGAAATCAGCCCAAATGATAATTTGGCCTGATTTCGGGCGGGCCGTCCATGGCCCGCCTAGGAGCCTGTCTGCGTATTACTCCGACAGGCTCCTAACCCGGCGCGCGGCCGGCCTTGTGCTCCTGGCCGGGCTGCTCCTGGCGGCGCCGGCCTCGGCCCTGGCCGCCCTGGACCCGGTGCTGGCCCCTCTCAAGGCCTATTTGGTGTCGCAAGGCCAGAGCCCCGGCCAGGCCGAGGCCCTGCTGGGCGGCCAGGGTGTACACTTCGAGGCCAAGCTTTTGGCGGGCATGCTCTCGCGCAAGGAGCGCCCCCGCGACTACCGCCAGTTCCTGCTGCCCGAGAGCGTGGCCCGCTGCCGGCGGTTCGCCCAGCAGCAGGCGCCGACCCTGGCGGCGGCCCGGGGCAAAAGCGGGGTGCCGCCCGAGGTGGTGGTGGCCATCCTCTACATCGAGTCGGGCCTGGGCAGCTTTACCGGCAAGTGGCCGGTGGTGGGGGTGCTGGCCTCCCAGGCGGTGCTGGACACGCCCTTGGCCCTGCGCCGCCTGGCCCAGGTCTGGCCCAAGAAGCAACTGGCCTACCTCAAGAGCCCCCAGTGCCAGGAACGCTTCGCCAAACGGGCCGCCTGGGCCAGGGGCGAGCTGCTGGGCCTAATCAAGATCGCCAAGCAGCAGGGCCTATCGCCCCTGAGTATCAAGGGCTCGCCGGCCGGGGCCCTGGGCATGCCCCAGTTCATGCCCACCAGCCTGCTCCAGTGGGGCGCCGACGGCAACCAGGACGGCCGCGTGGACCTCAACCACACGGCGGACGCTATCTTCAGCGTGGCCAACTACCTGGCCGCCCACGGCTGGCGGCCCGGCCTGGACCGCCAGGGCCAATATCAAGTGGTGTACACCTACAACCACAGCCAGGCCTACGTGGACACGGTGCTCGACCTGGCCCAGAAGATCAAGTGAGACCTGGCCCTGGCTGGGCCGAGATATGGCCCTCCCGCCTGGCCCTGGAAGAGCGCCAGCGGGAGTTGGCCGGGCTATCCAACGGCCTGATCCTCTCTGGCCGGCTCTTCACCTTTCAGGGACGCCACGGCATATTCGAGCGCCTTTTCGCGCAAATGCCCCCCCTGGCTGGCCGGCGGCCCCTGGCGGAACTGGCCGGCCCCCTCTTGTTGCACCACATCCTGCGTCAGGAGGCGCCGGGCCAGGGCCTATTCGCGGGCCTGCGCCAGGGCCGGCGCCTACCCCAGGAGGGCTGGGCCGGCCTGGAGGTGCGCCAAGCCCTGTGGCTGCGTCCCCTGGAGATGCGCCTGCTGAGAGGCCTGGCCCGCCTGCTGCCGGTGCGGGTCAGCTTCGCCCTGTTGGAGCCCCGCTCAGACCCCTGGGGGGTGTACGGCCTCCTGGCGGCCACGGCCCAGGCCCTGGAGTCCGGCCAGGAGGGTGATATGGAGGTGGAGTGGCGGCCGCCCCGGTCCGGCCCCCTGGCCGAGCTGGCCGCCCGGGTGCTGGACCCCTCCCAGGCCGAGCCGCGGCAGCCTAGCCCGGCCCTGGAACTGCGGCGTCTGCCTGGCCGCTACGCCGAGGTGGAGGCCCTGGCGCGCCGCGCCTTGGACCTGGTGGCGGCGGGGGTGCCCGCCCACCACATCGCCTTGGTTTTCCCTGATCTTGCTCTCTACGGCCCCCTGGCCGCCGACGTGGCTGGCCGCCTGGGCCTACCCCTCAGCTTCCGGCGGGGCCAACCCCTGGCCGCCCAGCCCCTGGCCCAGGCCCTACTGGGCCTGCTGGCCCTGCCGCTGTCGGGCTACGCCCGCCCGGAGTTGGCCCAGGTATGGGAATCGCCCTACCTGGCCGGTCCCCTGGCGGCCTGGCTCCTGGGGCCGGGGCAGGCGGTGCCGCCGGGTGCGGGGCGCCTGCTGGCCCGGGCCGGCTACGTGGATGGCCGCGAGACCCCGGCGGCGGCCTGGCTGCGCCGGGCCGCCCAGCGCCGGCCGGGCCGGGAGGGCGCGGAGCTGGAGGTATTGGCCGAGGCTTGCCAAGGCCTGCAAGCCGGGCTGGCCGGCCTGGGCCTGGAGGAGCCGCAGACCCTGGGGGATTATGCCCGGGCCGTGGGCCAGGTCTTGGCCCGCCTGGCCCCCCTTGGCCCGGCCGGGGCGGCGGGGCAGGGCGGCGCTGCCTGCCCCTGGCCCCAGGAGGTGGCCGTGGCCGACTTGGCCGCCTGGCAGGGGCTCCAGCAGGCCTGCCAGGCCCTGGAGCAGGCGGCGGACCAGGTGGGCGGCGCGGAGGCCTTAAGCCCCGGGCGCTGCCTGGCCCT
>JACQYR010000045.1 GCA_016208115.1 Desulfarculus sp. | reverse complement strand
GCCGGGCGGTGCAAGGTCAGCACTATCCCCAAGCCCACGGTGTGCAGGAAATCGCCCGCCACCCAGGCCAGGGTGGACCAGCCCAGGCGGTGAAAAATGGCCACATTGGCGCGGGTGAAAAAGCTGCCCTGCTCATAAAGCCTGAACAGCTTGCCAAGCTGGTACAGGATGTACATGAGCACCGACCCGGGCACCATGGACACCGCAAAGCCCCACACCTTGGCCAGCCTGGGCAGGTCCTGGTCCGGGCTGACTGGCAGTTGACGTTCTATCAGGCTGTTTTCACCCACCAAGAGCCAAAACAAGGCCACAAACGCCGGAGTCAGCAGCATTGCCCAGCGAAAGACCAGGCCCAACCGGCGGCTTGCCCTCTTGATCTTCTCCATGCCTTCCATGACCCACCTCTGATGGTCGTTCACCCATGCCCCTGCCCTGCCGGCTGCAATCGCGCCTGGGACCGAGCGCCGAACTGGGTTCAATCTAGCACCAGGGTGTAAACTCGTCAAGCAAATTTAGTTTAAGGCGATCATTTTTTATTGTTTTGTTTTAATTAATAGCCGTGGTGGGTGCTTGCCAGACGTTCAGGCAGAGCGCTGGCCTTTATGGTGCTGGCCAGTGGAGAGTAAGCCGGGCGCCGGGTTTGACCGGCCCAACGCAGAAAGGGAATGGAGGCCATCCAGCCTCCATTCCCTTAAGGATTACCCAATAGGCGGGATAACGCCTAGTCGGTTTCGTCGCCGGTGATCTCCTCGCCGTTGATGCGCTTGCGCAGCACGCCCGAGGTCTTGAAGACCACCACCTTGCGGGCCCGGAGTTGCAGGTCGGCGCGAGTCTGGGGGTTGCGGCCCCGCCGGGCGCGCTTGGCCTTGACCATGAACTTGCCGAAGCCGCTGATGAGGATGTCCTCGCCCTGGCCCAGGGTGTCCTTGATGATCTCTAGCAAGGTCTCCACCACGTCCCGCGAGCGGCTCTTGGGCAACTGGGTATCCTCGTAGACCTGGTTGATGATGTTCTCCTTGGTCAGAGCCACCAGCCACTCCTCCTTGTAATCAGCATCGCGCAAGTTGATTCGCTGGCCGGCCCCGGATGGGCCGGAAGGTTCGATAGGCGAATATGCCCCAGTATTAAGCGCATGTATATATTAAGAGCATAGATCCGAGCTGCAGCCCGGGGGCGACATGGTTTCGACGGGGGCAGTTGCGGTGCAAGTGGCATGTCGGGGTCCGTCGGCCCGTTATCCGGTGGGAACTAAAGTAATCGCAGACGATTACGCATACGCCGTAGCCGCGTAAAGGCTACCGTCTCCCCGGTCTACTCCTGCGGGGCCGGGAGGGGCGACGATTAGCGGGATAGGTTACGGACACCGCCTAGCCGGTCCGATACCGAAATAAAAGGTGGGGCTAGCCAAAGACGAATCCTGCCCTTGGGAGTTGTCGCGGCGAAATTAAATCAAGGGATAAACATGTAGAAGCTTGTGCCAAATGCTTTCGGACGGGGGTTCGATTCCCCCCGCCTCCACCAAAAACTTCCGATAATATGGACCTGGCGAAGGGGCGGCCTGCGGGCCGCCCCACTTTTGCCCACTGGTCCCAATCCTTGATCTTCCCCCGTGGGCTGGTATCTTTTGTGCATATCCATCTTTCGCCGCCCCGGCCGGTTGAGCAGTGATACCCAAAGACCATCTGCCGGGTGGCGCCTCCAACCAAAAAAAGATGCCCCCGAACGCCGGTGCCGACAACCTGTCCCTGGGGGTTAGGGCAGGCCGAACAAGAGCGATTGGGGGCCACAACTATTGGATGCAGGGAGTTTATTCTTTCTTGGCCGCCTCCGTCTTCATCACCGCAATGGACAGTTCATTTTTTGGTTCGGCGAATTCCATAATCACGCAATGACTCTCAGTGAGATAGACACTCTTGCCGTCGCCGCTCTTGACAGACTTAACCACGCAATCGCCCCATTCGTAATTACCACCTTCTGGTAGAGACATATTCAGGAATCCAACGGCATCTGATAACCGGCTGGATATAGGGCTAATGGTCGTTTCCTTGGCTTTAACTGTGAAGCGGTTTAAATCGTCGGGGTTGCCTGGTATGGGGGTGAGTTTATTAGCCAAGCTGACCTGTACAGGCTGGGCGATGGATGGCCCGGGCATTCCGCCAGTGACTTCTTGACGTGGACCTACAGGCACGACGATGGTGGCTGGGTATTGGTAGGCAGCTCCCGAACTCATATCCACGGCGGCGCCGATGATGCCTCCAACAAGTATGTTGCCGTAGACAGCCCCCCCCGTGGTTGACTGGACACTATTGACGCCTCCCCAGCCATCGGTACATTCACAAATTACCGACAGGGGGCCTCCCGACTTGTTAATCGTTACCGCGCCTGGAGTTTTAACAAGCCAACTGCCCTTGTCGTTCGTGGCCTTACATTCGGCAGGCCTGGATGGGTTGGTATCCACGGCGATGCTTTGGGTAGTACCTTGAGTTATCGACGCACAACCAGAACAGATAACTACTAATAATGTCACAATAAATGCTGCGACAGCAAAAAGGACGCTCTTTCCCACTTTTAATTTCCCTGGGGCGGGCATAAGGTGGTCTTTACCGAGGGGGCGGAAATAAAGAATAGACGCAGGGTTGGTACTGGGTCAATTACTAATCGAAGAAAACCTCAGGCCTTCGGGCCGGGGGCTCCCCTTACTCCTTTCCCCACCACCCTGAGCCGGCGCTTGCCCTCCAGGTCCACAACCGTGGGAGCTGGGATGCCCCCCACCCTTAGCCGGCCCTTCCGTCTTTGGCGGGGCGGTTAACTAGGCTCAGAACCTTTGCAAGCTTCTTCTCATAGTGCTGGCCAAAAACTTAATGGCCCTTGACCTCCTGCCATGGTCTTGCAGGGCTATGAGGGGCATTGCGATAGAAACTTCTCGCGGGTGGCCGGGACAACTTGTTGTCCCGGTGCCGAAGGCACAAGAGGTACCACGATTCTCTCGGCCTAACGGCAGGGCACGGCCATTGCCACCTGCCGTAAGAACCTCTTGCCGTTGCGCGGTCCCGACAACAAGTTGCCGGGATTACCCAAGGGCACTCAGCCACCTCCTCCCCTTATCCCCCACCTTCCATGATGATTTTATCCCCCGTTTCCCCCGCCCATATCAAGGCCCTTCGCGCCCCCTACCCTCCCCCCGTGCCTCCCCGCCCTTGCGGCCGGCCGCTTTTCGCCCTATATTCCAGGTAACTTTGGAGGGCTCATCATGGACCGCGCCGGCGAACCCCAGGGCTTTGACTACGTGGGCATGTGCATCCGGCCGCCCAGCGAGGCCGACAGCATCCTCATCCAGGCCACCCTGGGCTGCTCCCACCACAAGTGCACCTTCTGCGGCTCCTACGGCGACAAGCGCTTCGCCATCAAGCCCCGGGCCACCCTGGAGCAGGACATCGCCTTTGCCCAGAAGTACTGCCGCCGCCAGGACCGCCTCTTTGTCATGGACGGCGACGCCATGATAATGCCCATGCGCGATTGGGAGTGGCTGTTGGGGCAGATCAAGGAGCGCCTGCCCTGGGTGCGCCGGGTGGGCACCTACGCCAACGCCAAGGGGGTGTCGCTGAAAAGCGACGAGGACCTGCGCCGGCTCAAGGAACTGGGCCTGGGCATCGCCTACTACGGCGTGGAGAGCGGCCACGCCCAGGTGCTCAAGGATATATGCAAGGGCTCCACGCCCGAGAAGCTCATCGCCCAAGGCCGCCGGCTCAAGGCGGCGGGCATCAAGCTGTCGGTGACGGTGCTGTTGGGTATCGGCGGCAGCGAGCGCAGCTTGGAGCACGCCCGCGCCACCGGCGATCTGCTCTCGGCCATGGACCCCGACTTCATCGGCGCCCTGACCCTGATGCTGATCCCCGGCACACCCCTGGGCGACCAGGCCCGGGCCGGGGCCTTCCACCTGCTGGACACCCATGGCATGCTGCGCGAACTGCGCGAGATGATCGCCAGCACCCACTTAAGCGGCGGGCTCTTCTACGCCAACCACGCCAGCAACTACCTACCCATCAAGGCCCGCCTGCCCCAGGACCAGGCCCGCACCCTGGCCCTGATTGACGCCGCCCTGGGCGGCCAGGTGCAACTGCGGCCGGAGTGGATGCGGGCCTTGTGACGACGCTTGCCGTCTAGGCTTGGCCGCTAATCCAGGTCCACGGTCACGCCGCAGTGATGGCAGCGGGGCGCCCCCCGGGTGAGCCCCTTACCGCAGGCGGGGCAGCGGTAGCGGGCCTCTTCCTCGGCGGCCCAGGCCTCGTCGCCCACCTGGGCCCGGCGGGGCACGCCGCGCATGATGACCTTCTTGCCGATGGCCATGGGAAAGCCCTGGATGAGCTGGCAGGGCCAGTCCGGGCACTGGTGGCACCCGGCCAAGCCCCGGCCCTGGGCGCAGGCCCGGATGGCGCAGTTGGAGCAGAAGCCCCAGGTCTGGCCCGACAGGCAGCCGCCGCAGCTTATCATCTCTGGCGTAATGTCCGCGCTGCCCGGCAACTTACCCTTGTACACCCCGGCCAGGATACTTTTAAGCTTGGCGTTGCCGTCGCGGGTGGCCTGGTACACCGCGCATACCCCGCAGTAGAGCCCGCAAGGGGCCAACAGGTCCTGGTTCAGCGCCATGGCGTCCGTCCTCCTTGTTATGGGGCTGGGCTGGGATACTTTAACCCGACGTCTATAGCTTTATTGTAGCTATTTTGTAATCACAGACAAGAAAATAATTGCATCTGCACGCATCAATCGCCCCAACCGGCGGCGGACGGCCCGCGAGCGGTTTCCGGCGTATTGCCCGTAAGATATTGCTTGGTTGTGCCGAAAGGCGGGGGGCGGGGGCCGCCCAGGACGGCCAGCGGGCTATGCGGCCTTGTCCGGCGGGAAAAGCGCGGCCACGGTGTGGCGCACCTCCTCCAGCCAGGCGGCCCGTTGCTTGGCGCTGCTATTCACCACCACCCCGAACATGCGCCGCTCGAAGCGGCCCACCCCGCACAGATCGCAGACGCAGTGGCGCCAGATGCGTTCCAGGGGGTCGCCGAAGACCTCCTGCTCGCGGCGGGCCTCGGTGTTGGAGGTGTTGAGGATCAGGGCGGTCTGAACCCGCAAGAGCCCCCGGGGCACGCCCTCGCCCGAGTCGCCCTCCAAAAACTCGTAGGCCACGCCAGGTCGCAGCACCCGGTCCAGCCAGCCGGTGAGGATGGCCGGCGGCATGCCCCACCAGTTGGGGTGCACCACGATCAAGCCCTGGGCCACGGCCAGTTCCTGGCAATGGGTCTGGATGGAGGACGGCAGATCGGCCTGGCGGGCAATCTCGCCCGCCGGCAGCAGGGGATCAAAGCCCTCGGCGCACAGGTCGTGAAAATTGATCTGGTGCCCCAGGGCCAAGAGGGCCTGGCGCGCGGCCTGGGCCAGGGCCGCGTTGAAGCTCTTGGGGTCGGGATGGGCCAGGATCAGGGAAACCAGCATGGGCTTGCTAGTTGGCCGGGGCCGGCGCGGCGGGGGCGGCCGGGGACGGTTCTGGCTTGGGCTGGTCCTGCTTAGGCTGCTCCGGTTGGCCCAAGAGGCCGGGCAGCAGGTGCTTGCCGGCCAATTGGCGCAGGTCCTGGGCGTTGATCTGCACCACCCGCCAGTAGCCATCCTTGGCCCGCTGCATGCCCAGGCGCAGGCGGTCGCTGTTGCGCGGATCGCTGAGCACCACCAGGGCGTAATCGCCGTTGGTGGTGACGTTGGCCGCCAGGGCCAGGGTCCAGGAGCTGGGCAGGTTCTCGCGCTGGGGGTCGGCCACCACCCGCGACACCCTCTCGCGCACCTGCTCGATGATGGGACCCATGAAGGCCCCCAGCAATTGGCGCACCACGTCCCGCTGGCCGCTCTGGTCCTGGTTGGGCATGACCAAGGCCAGGATGTCGTCCTTCTGGGAGCTGAGTATCTGGGGCACGTCCACGTAGGCCAGGAACAGGCGCGAGTCGTGCTGATGAATGGCACGGCCGGGGGCAGGCCCTCCTGGCCGAAGAGGATCTGCCCCACCACCTTGTCGGCCACGTCGGCGGTTTCCAACAGCTCCTCGATCTTCTCCAGCATCTCCAGGCGCAACTCGTGCTCGGCGTGGCCAAAGGCGTCGGCCCAGCCGCCCGAGTCCAGGAATTGCTTGAATTGCTTCAGGTCGTCGAGTTTGAGCATGAGGCAGTATAGGCAGCCCACGGGCGGCTGTCAACGCGGGGCAAGCCTGTGCTCAATCCCCCGCGCTGACGATCACCTCCAGGCCGTACACCTCCCTCGCCTCCAGGCCCAGATGGCCGCAGAGGTCGCCCAGGTTCAGGGCCAGTTCCAGGCGCTCCTGGGAGTTGAACAGGGCCAGCACCGTCCCCGGTGGGGCCTGGCCGTAGGCGGCGCTCAAGCCCCGTACCGTCAGCCCGGCCAGGCTCACCAGGGCGGGGTGGCCCCTTAAAAAGGCCTCCACTCGCGCCCGCCCCAGGTTGGTCAGGAGGTTGCCGAAGCTATCGGCCCCCAGCACCTGGCCCACCAGTTCCCGGCCGCGCTCAAAGGGCCGGGGCCAGTCCAGGAGCACAGGATCAAGCAAGGGCTCACCCAGGCGGGCGGGGTCCAGGCCGGCGGCCAGGTGGGCCGCCACCGGCGCGAAGACGTCGCGGCCGTGGAAGGTCTGGCTCACGGGTTGGCGAAAATAGGCCGGCTCGGCCAGCTCCCAGGCCCGGGCCTGGGGGTCGGCCAGCCACACCGGCGTGAACAGGCCGTTGTCCGGTCCCACCCAGAATTGCCCCAGGGCCTTGAGCGCCAGGCCGCGCCGGCTGGTGCCCACCCCAGGGTCCACCACCGCCAGGTGCACCGTGCCCGCCGGGAAGACCCCCCGGGCCTGCTCCAGAACCAAGGCCCCGGCGCGCACGTCCTGGGGGGCGAGGCCGTGCTCCAGGTCCACCAGGCGGGCCTGGGGGCAGATGCCCAGGACGACGCCCTTCATCAGGCCCACGAACAGGCCCGGGCCGAAGTCGCTGGTCAGGGTGACGATGGCGGCGGGGGCCTGGGGCATGGGCCGGCTCACGGCGCGGCCAGCAATTGGGGCAGGATGTCGCCGGCCTGGCCCAGGAGCGAGACGTCCACCTGGCTGGTGTGGGGCGTGGGCTCCAGGTTCACCTCGATGACAAAGGCCCCGGAGCGCTGGGCGGCGCACGCCAGGGAGGCCGCCGGCTGCACCACCGCCGAGGTGCCGATCACCAGCATCACCTGGCAGGCCTCGGCGGCTTGCCAGGCCCGCTCCAGCAGGCCGTGGTCCAGGTTCTCGCCGAACCAGACAACGCCGGGGCGCAGTAGCCCGCCGCACAGGCCGCAGCGGGGCAGGGCCGGCAGGTCCAGGCGCCGGTCCTCGCGC
>JACQYR010000239.1 GCA_016208115.1 Desulfarculus sp. | reverse complement strand
TGTACTCAAAGGAAAGATCAGGGTTGTCCTTGATCTTCAGACACGGGATCGCCACCCCCGGCGTGTAGGCCATGCTCAAATCCGCCTGCGACACGCAGGGCTTTAAGGGCACCACCTCGATCTTGCCAGGCCTCGGCTCCCGATGATAACGAAGTACGTCTTTCTCGTCCAAGCTAGCGACCTCCCACCAAGTGCCCCGCTACAGCCCATAACCCAAGGAGCCAATATCCGTGCGGCCAATCAATAATGGCAGGCAAGGACTCCGCCTCTTCCTTCTCACAGTCCCAAATAAGCTTCCCTTACGTGCGGGTTGGCCATGAGTTCTTTTCCGGAGCCTGTGAGTACGATGCGGCCGTTTTCGAGGACGTAGGCGCGGTCGCACATGGACAGGGTGTGGTGGACGTTCTGCTCCACCAGAAGCACGGTGAGGCCCTCCTGGTTGACCTTTTTGACCAGGTCGAAGATGTGCTCCACCAATAGTGGAGAGAGGCCCAGGGAGGGTTCGTCAAACATGAGTATCTTGGGCAGGCTCATGAGCCCGCGGCCGATGGCCACCATCTGCTGCTCGCCGCCGGAGAGGGTGCCGGCGGCCTGTTTGCGCCGTTCCTTGACCCTGGGGAAGAGCTCGTAAATCCACTCCAGGGTCTGGTTGCGCTTGGCCTTGGCGTGGGGGCTCAAGGAGCCCATGAACAGGTTCTCCTCCACGCTCATTTCGCCAAACAGCCGGCGTCCCTCGGGCACCTGGGCCACCCCCCGCTCCAGCACCTCGAAGGGCCTGAGGCTGTGGATGGCCTGGCCGTTGAAGAGGATTTGCCCCTTCTTGGGGGTGAGCAGGGAGGAGATGGTCTTGAGCGTGGTGGACTTGCCGGCCCCGTTGGCCCCCACCAGCACCAGTATCTCGCCCTGGTTGACCTCGAAGCTAACCTCCCACAGCACTTGAAGATCGCCGTAGAAGACGTCAATGCCCTCGACTTTCAGCATGGCTCGTTCACCTTGGTCTTAATTTCCGCCGCCATGGCCCAGGTAGGCCTCGATCACCTTGGAGTCCCGGGCCACTTCCTGGGGCGTGCCCTGGGCGATGGTCTGGCCGTGGTTGATGCAGTGGATGCGGTCGCTGATGCTCATGATCACCTTCATGATGTGCTCCACGATCACGATGGTCACCCCGCTAGAGCGTATCTTGAGGATCAGCGCGATGGCCTCGTCCAGCTCGCCGGGATTTAGCCCCGCCGCCGTCTCGTCCAGCAAGAGCAGCTTGGGCTCGGTGGCCATGGCCCGGGTGATCTCCAGGCGCTTGCGCGAGGCGATGGAAAGCCCGCGCGCCAGGTGGCTGGCGAAGGGGGTCAGCCCGCAGAAGTCCAGCCACTTCTCGGCCTGGGCTCGCGCGTCCTTCATGGTGCCGTGGCGCAAAAAGGCGCTGGCGATGACGTTGTCCAGCACGGTCATGCGCTTCAAGGGCTTGACCACCTGGAAGGTCCGCCCCACGCCCAGACCGCAGATCTGGAAGGTCTTGAGCGAAGTGATGTCCTGGCCCTGGAAGACGACCCTGCCGTCGCTGGCCGGATAGACGTGACTTATCAGGTTGAAGATGGTGGTCTTGCCCGAGCCGTTGGGGCCGATCAGGCCGAAAATCTCGCCCGCCTCAACCGCCAGGCTCACGTGGTCCACCGCCCGCAGGCCGCCGAAGTTCTTGCTGACCTCGTGTAGCTCCAGTATGGCCATGAACCTCTCCTAACCGCGCTTGAAGACGCGCTTGATGCGCGCCCAGTCGCCCACCACGCCGTTGGGCAGGCTCATGATAACCACCACCACCAGGATGCCGAAGGCCAGCACGTGCGCCTGGCTGACGTACTTGGTCACCACGGTCATGAAGCCCCCGCCCATGGCGTCGCTCAGGGCCTTCAGCCCGCCGAAGCCCGCCGTGCGGAATATCTCCTGCAAGGCCACCATGATCAGCGCGCCCACCGCCGGACCGTAGAGCGTGCCCACCCCGCCCACGATGGCCACCAGGATGGCCATGATGCTGATGTCGTGCAGCGAGAACACCACGTGCGGATCAATGAAACCCATGTAGTTCATGTACAGGGCCCCGGCCATGCCGGTCAAAAAGGCGTGCATGGCCAGCGAAACCATCTTGTACTTGGTGGTGTTGATGCCGATTGACGCCGCCGCGTCCTGGTCCTCGCGGATGGACACGAAGTAATAGCCCAGCTTGGAACGCGTCACCAGGTGCACCAGCACGATGGAGCCCACCGCCAGGGCCAGGGCGACGTAGTAGTAAGGCAGCTTGCTGATGAAGGTCTGCATGATCAGGATGCCCACCATGCCCTCGGTCAAGGACTCCCAACTGGTGGCCACCTGGCGCATCACCTCGCCCAGGGCCAGGGAGCCCAGCGCGAAGTAGGCGCCCCGCAAGGGGAAGGTGATCCAGCCGAAGGGGAAGGCGATCACCATGGCCACCAGGCCGCCCAGGGCCATGCCCCACCAGGCCGATATCCCCAGATGGTGCGACAGCAACCCCGCCGTGTAGGCCCCCACCCCGAAGAACCCCGCCGCGCCGAAGGACACCTGACCCGTGTAGCCGGCCAGAAGGTTCCAGCCCGTGCCGATGGTCACCCACAGGAGCACCAGGATCAACAGGTGCTGGTAATAGGGCTCCCGCACCACCAGCGGCAGCACGAGCAACCCGGCCAAAATTATCAGCGGTATGCGATGCTCTCTCATGGCTACACCTTGGTCAGGCGCTTGAAGCCGCCAGGCAGGAACAACAACACCAGTATGAAGATCACCAGGCCCATCATGTCCTCGAAGTCCATCCCGATGTAGGTGGCCCCGAAGGCCTCGGCCAGACCCAGGGTCACGCCCCCCAGGATGGCCCCCACCGTGGAGCCCAGGCCCCCCAGGATGGTGATCACGAAGGCCTTGCGCGTGAACGGACCGCCGATGTCCGGGAACAGGTAGTAGATGGGTAACAACAACGTGCCCGCCGCCGCCACCAGACCAGCCCCCATGCCCATGGTGATGGTGCGGATGCGCTCGGCGTTCACTCCCATCAGGCTGGCCGCCTCCGCGTCCTGGGCCACCGCCCGGATGCTGCGACCCAGGTCGGTCTTGAGCAAAAACCAGAACATGGCCCCGGTCAGCACGCAGGCGAACACGAAGGCAATCGTCAGGGCCATGGAGAACGAGATGCCCCCGATGAAGAACGTGGCGTCCGAATAGCTGGTCTTCACCGACACGTAGTTGGAGCTGAAGATGAAGCGCGCCACCTCGGTCATCACCATGCCCACGCCCACCGTCATCAGCACCTGGTTCTCGGGCAACAACGACTCAACCTTCAGCAACGGGTTGAGCGTGTACTTCTGAACCCCCACCCCGATCAAAAACAGGCAGGGCACCGACACGAACAGCGTTAGGTAAGGGTCGAGACCCAAAAAGTGGAAGCACACGTACGTAAGGTACATGGCCAGCATCATCATCTGCCCGTGCGCCAGGTTGATGATGCCCATCACCCCCATGATCAGCGTCATGCCGATGCCGATCAGGGCGTAGAGACCACCCTTGAGAACCCCGGCCACCAGGGTCTGAAAAAATACTTCCATAAAGCCTCACGCCAATCCCAGGTCAAACCTGGCTTCTTATGCTTGGCTGGCCGGCGGCCCACATATCAACTGGCGATACATGGGCCGCCGGGATCATCCGTTGCACCAACCCGTCATCCACCACGGCCGCCGGCGCCGGCCACAACCACAACCTCATTCGACCCGTTTACGCCAGCCGCGGCTCGCGCTCGCGCTTCCTTGTCACCCCGCGACCCCCCAACGGGAGCCGCCAGCGCCAGCCACAACCACGACCTCATTCGACCCGTTTATGCCAGCCGCGGCTCGCGGCCCCCTCACCCCGGCCCTCTCCTACCCAGCGGGGACGAGGGAAGAAATCAGGCGGTGGAGCAATCGGGGCTCGCGGACTCTCGTCACTCCGCTGGCTTCACCGGGAGCCGCCAGCCCAGGCCA
>JACQYR010000238.1 GCA_016208115.1 Desulfarculus sp. | reverse complement strand
CCTGCATGGTCTAGGCCTGGGCCGAGAGCTCCTCGCTGGCCGAGGCGCTCTCCTCGGCGTTGGCCGCGTTCTGCTGGGTCACCTTGTCCATCTCCGTGGCGGCCTTGTTCACCTGCTCGATGCCCTGGGCCTGCTCGCCGCTGGCCGCGGCGATCTCGCCCACCAGTTCGGCCACCTTTTCGGCGCTGACCGCCACCTCCTGGAAGGCCTCGTTGGTCTTGGCCACCAGCTCCGAGCCCTGCTGGGTCTTCTTGATGGTGCCCTCGATCAGCCCCGCCGTATTCTTGGCCGCCTCGGCCGCCCGCTGGGCCAGGTTGCGCACCTCCTCGGCCACCACGGCGAACCCCGCGCCAACCTCGACCGCGCGGGCGGCCTCCACGGCGGCGTTCAGCGCCAGCAGGTTGGTCTGGAAGGCGATGTCGTAAATGGACTTGATGAGCTTGCCGGTCTGCTCGCCGGCCAAGTTAATCTCCCGCATGGACTGGGTCAGCTCGCCCATGGACTGGTTGGCCCGGGTCACCAGGGCCTTGGATTCGGCCATCAGGCGGTTGGCCTGGGCGGCGTTGTCGGCGTTGGTCTTGGTCATGGAGGACATCTCCTCCAGGGAGGAGCTGGTTTCCTCCAGGGCCGCCGCCTGCTGGCTGGCGCCCTCGGCCAGGGACTGGCTGCTGGTGGCCACCTGGCCGGCCGCGCTGGCCACCTGGTGGGAACCGTCGCTCAGGCCCGCGATGACCCGCCGGATGGGCCGGGTGATGCTGCGGGTGATGAGGAAGGCCAAGAGCAGGCCCAGGAGCAGGGCCACGGTTATGCCCGCGTACATGATGAGCGAGGCCGAGTTGACCGAGTCCTGGGCGCCTTGCTGGCTGCGGTCCAGGGACTTGAAGGCCTCGTGATACACCGCGGAAATCACCTGCTGGGTCTGGTCGGCGGCGGCGCGGCGCTTGTCGCCTATCTCGCGCAGGGCCAAGAGGTGTTCCAGCATGCCGGCCATGGCGGTCTGGTAGTTGCTGGCCGCTTCCTTTACCTCGGCCAGTTGCCGCTGGTTGTGGGCCTGGTGGGTGGTCTTGCGCACCTCCTCCAGCTTCTTGTCCATCTCCTCGAAACCCTTGAGGGCACCTTGGAGCAGCTTGGGGTCGTTGGTGGCCTGGGATCTGAAGTTGGCGATCCTGGCCTCGTTGCCCAGATCAATCAGGTCATTGAGCAGCACGGTTTTGTGGAAGCGCTCCCTTAGCTTGTCGGCCGGGGCGCCCTCGGAAACCTCGCGTTGAAAGGCCTCCTCCTGGCTTCGCACATAGGCCTGGCTGTTGGCCATGAACTTGGCCGCCTGGGCGTCCATGGCCTTGCGGGTCTCGGCCTGCTGGCGGTAGCGGGCCTCGGTCTGTCTGACCAGCTCGTTGTATTTGGCCAACACCCCCGTGATCTGCTCGGTGTCGGCCGCCATCTTGGCGAAGTCGCCGCCCTTGGCCCCCAGGGTCTTCACCTCCTGCATCATTTTCTGGGCCTTGTCCTGGTCGGCGTTGGCCAGGTCGAGGTATTTGGCGTCGTTGCCCATGGTGTAGCCCCGCAGGTTGTAGAGCAGGCGCAGGAAGCTCTCCTGCACGCCGCCGACCTTGCGCAGGCCGTCCAGGAACTCGCGGTTTTCCTGCACCCCGCCGGCCACCCGGTAATTCTGGAAGCTGGCCACCCCGCCCAGGACCATGGCCAGCAGGATGAGCAGGCCAAAGCCCAGGGATATCTTCACGCCCAATTTCATCTGACGCATCATGCACCCCCATGTCGGGTAAGAAAATTGAGTTGGCTGGCCGGCCTCAGGCGGCCTGGCCCAGTTGCGCCAATTCCTCGGCGCCCAACACCTGGTCTATGTCCAGCAGTATCCTCACCGTGTCGCCGGACTTGGCGATGCCCAGGATGTAAGCGGTGTCCAGGCTGAACCCGAAGGAGGGCGTGGGTTCCACCTGCTCCTGCCTGATGTTGGTCACCTCGTTGACCGAGTCCACCACCACCCCCATGGCCCGGCGGCCCGGGCCACCCCGGGCCTCCACCACGATGATGCAGGTACGCTCGTCGTAGGGCTTGGCCTCCAGGCAAAAGCGCACCCTGAGGTCAATCACCGGGATGACCTTGCCCCGCAGGTTGAGCACCCCCTTGATGAACTCCGGGGTCTGGGGGATGGGCCGGATGGGCATCATGCCGATGATCTCCCGGACCTTGAGGATGCCCACGCCGTACTCCTCCTCTCCCAGGGCGAAGGTCAGGTACTTGCCCTCCCCGGCTAGGGGGGCGGGGCCCCCGGAAGTGGGCAAAAGGCTGGCGTCTGTTTTCATCAAGCACCTCCACGCGGTTGTCGGCGGAGCGCCGTTACCGGCGCCAGGGCGGACTGCTCGGGAGCGAGGCGGGGGCCAAGGGCAAGGGGCAGGACAGCGCTAGAAACAAGATATCCGTGTGAGCGGGCAGCAGCGCCGGGGCAGGCGTCAACCCTTGGCCCCCGTGTCCGGTGCCAACCCGGTTAGTCCCCACCAGACCGGTATTGGCCGCGGCGACCGAGGCAGGCCGCGATTCATGATTTCAGGCTAACGGCGGGGCTTGTGCATAGACAATCGAGCGATTGCTGGTTTTGCGTGGGTATTTTGCTTAATGGAGTAGAAGGCGAATGCCTAGGGTTTTGGCTTATGCCGAAAACGCCATAGGGAAGCTAGTAATTGTTCGGCGTTGGCCGCGCGGAGGCGGCGGCCCCTGCTCAGGCCGTGGAGATGCCCTCCCTGATGGCGTAGCGCACCAGCTCGGCCAGGGACCTGAGCCCCAGGCACCGCCCGCGACAGCTCCTCATAGGCGCACTGCTTGGGTATGTAGCCCCGGGCGCCGGCCTTGAGCATCTCCATGGCGTAGCGGGCGGCGCTGTGGTTGGTCAGGGCTATCACTTTCACATTCGGGTGCTGGGCCAATATCTGGCGGGTGGCCTCGATGCCGTTGAGTTCGGGCATGCTCACGTCCATGATGACGATGTCCGGGGCCAGCTTGTTGGTCAGGCACACCGCGTCCCGTCCGTTCATGACCAAGCCCACCACCTCCATGTCGGGCTCTCGCTCCAAGAGGGCCTTGAGGCCCTCCAGCATGATGGGGTGATCGTCGGCCAGTATGATGCGCACCTTCATGGCGGCCCCTTCCGGTCAAGAGCAGATGGGCAGCGGGGCGATCAAGGTGACCTTGGTGCCCCGGCCGGGCCAGGACTCTATCTTGGCCATGCCCTGCATGGCGTCCATGAGTCCGCGTATGTTGAACAGCCCGAAACCCCCCTTGTCCAGGGACCCCTCCAACCCGGTGGCGTCGAACCCCTCTCCGTCGTCCTCGACCACCAAGGTCAGGCTTTTTTCGTTGAATGACAACGATATTTTGACGTGGCCGCAGTGGGAGTGCCGCACGGCGTTGAGCGACAGCTCGCGGGCCATGCGGAACAGGGAGTCGGCCTGGGTCTGGTCCAGGGGCTGGGGCTGGCCCGCCAGGACGAAGGTGGCCGGCACCCCGTACTTTTCCTTTATCTGCTCGGCCAGCCAGTCCAGGGCCGCGGCCAGCCCCAGCTCCCGCAGCATGGGGGCGCTCAGGTCCCAGGTCAGGGCCTTGGCCTCGCGCAGGGCCTTGTCCACCATGGCCAAGAGCTCGCGCAGGCCTCTCTTGCCGGGCCTTTGCCGGGCGCCCAGGATGGCTTGCAGCTTGATGCGCAACAGGGCCAGGTCCTGGCCCAGGCCGTCGTGCAAATCCGAGGCGATGCGCCGCCTCTCGCGCTCGCCGGTGACGTTGATCTCGTGGATGAGGCGGCGCAGTTGCCGCTGGTAGGCCAACAGCGCCTCCTCGGCCTGCTTGCGCTCGCTGATGTCCGTGGCCGCCAACACCACTCCCTGGGAGGCGTCCTGGGGGTCGCGCATCCTGGCCTGCAGGTACACGTCAATGACCGTGCCGTCCTTGCGCCGCAGGCGGGAGGTCACCGCCGCCGATTCACCGCCGGCCAATTGGGGGTAGAACATGCGCCCCACGCGGCCGTACTCGTTATCGTCGGTGTAAAGGAAGCGAACCGGCTGGCCCTCCAGCTCCTCTTTTGGATACCCGCTCAGTTCGGAGGCCGCGGGGTTGACCCAGGTAATGACGCGGTCGTTCACGAAGGCGATGCACACCGGCGAGGCCGACAGGGCGCTGACCAGGGTTTCCCGGCTCTGGCGGGCCGCCTCGTCGGCGGCCACGCCCTCGGTGATGTCCACCCAGCAGCCCACCACCTCCAGGGGTTGGCCTTGCTCGTCGGTCACCAGCTTCATCTCGTCGCGCAGCCAGCGGTGGGAGCCGTCCTTGTGCAGGAAGCGGTAGCGCTGGCTGGCCTCCCTGGGGCCTTGCCACAGGGCGCTGAACTCCTTGAGGTCCGGCCGGTCCTGGGGATGGATGCGCTCCAGCCACTGGCGGCGGTCCACCAACAGCTCGGCCGGCTGGTAGCCCAGCACGTTGCGCACGTTGTCGCCCACGAAGGTGAAGGCGAAGTCGCCCTGGGGCCGGAAGCTGTAGATCACCGCCGGGGTGGCGGTGAGCAGGTGTTGCAGCCTGGCCCGCGAGGTGAGTATCTCCTGCTCGGCCCGCTTGACCTCGGTCAGGTCCTCCAGCGAGACCATGAAACAAAAGGGCTTGCCACTCAGGTCATTGACCGCCGAGGCCTCGACCTTGACCGGAAAGACGCCTCCGCCGCGCCGGCGGCAGCCCATCTCGCCCTTCCACGACCCCCGCTCCAGCACCGCGCGGATGGCCAGGGCGGCCTTGCCCTGGTCGTGGATGAAATCCACCACGCACCTGCCCAGGACCTCCCGCTCGTCCTGATAGCCCCAGGTCTTTAGGGCCGCCCGGTTGGCGAACTGGATGGCCCCTTCCAGGCCGGTCAGCACTATGGGCGTGATGGACGATTGCAGGGCCGCGAAGGACACCACCAGGGATTCCTCGGCCTTGCGGCGCTCGGCCATCTCCTGGCGCAGGGCCTGGTTGGCCGCCTCCAACTCGGCCGTCCTCTGGCGCACCCGCTCCTCGAGCTGGCCGTGGGCCTGGCGCAGGGCCTCCTCCACCTCCTTGCGCCGGGTGATGTCCAAGGAGAAGGCCAGCACCCCAAAGCGCTCGCTCTCCTGGTCCTGCCAGGGCACCTTGCTGGTGCTGCTCCAACCCAGGGTGCCGTCGGCCCTTACGTACTGTTCCTCCAGGTTGAGCTTGGGGCGCAGGTGGGCGATGACGTCCAGGTCGTCCTGGTGGTACTTGTCGGCCAGCCAGGTGGGAAATATCGCGCGGGCGTGCCGGCCTTCGATCTGCTCCAGCGGCCGGCCGATCATGGCCGCCGCCGCGGGGTTGACGCGCAGGAAGCGGTTCTCGGCGTCCTTGAACCAGATGCCGGCGGGCACCGCGTCCAGGATGAGTTGCAGCTCCCAGACCTTGGCCTGGGCCAGGTCCTGGGCCTTCTCGCGCTGGGCCACGGCCTGGCGCAGGGAGCGGTTCATGCGGCTCAAGTCCTGGAGGCGCCAGGCGGCCATGGCGATCACCACCAGGGCCAGCAGCACGGACATGGCCAGCACGATCCTGGACCGCGACCAGAAGGGCGGGGGCTGGCCGTACCACCGGGCGCAGAGTCTTTGATACTCCGGCGTGATGACCAGGCGCTCCACCACGGGGTCCAGGCGCCGGGCCAGGTCGGGGCGGTCCTTGGCCACG
>JACQYR010000003.1 GCA_016208115.1 Desulfarculus sp. | reverse complement strand
GTCAAAGGCCTCCAGGAAGGGCTCATAGAAATACTGCACAGCCTGGTCCTGCTCAAAGGCCGCGAAGAAGCTGGGGCGGTCCACCCGGTTCAAGACCTGTTCCGCCCAGCCCAGGACCTCGGTCAACCCAAACTCCCTTAAGGAGCCTGGGGTCACAAACTGGTGATAGAGCACTTGCAGGAAAGGCACGTGCAGGTAATCGGCGGTGTCCTTCCAACGGAAGCGGGCGGCCGGGTCAGCGCCGCCGGTCTGCTTGCTCCAGAGTACCCAGGCCGAGAACACGCCATAGAACAGGGTCTGCACGAAGGTGGATCGGAAAAAGTGCTCGCCCTTGTCGCCACTGAAGCGAATGCCCAGGGCGTCCTCCAGGGCGGCGCGGATGGAAGGCAGGGGATCAAGGGCGGCCAGCTCCAGGCGGGCGCGGGCCTCCCGGGCATAGGAGGCCAGGAACCAGGCCACGTCCTTGGGTTCGGCCAAGGGCGCGGCATGCAGCATGACCCGGGTCAGGAACTCAGCCAGGCGCTCGCCGTGCTGCTTAGCGGCGGTTTGGGGGTGGCCGCACAGTGCCCACAAACCATCGGGGCTCGTGGCAATGGTGTAGGTTTCCAGGGTGCGTGGGCTCCCCTGGGAATCAAGGTCCATGAGACGGAACTCGCGCAGGTTGCCCACCAAGAGCAAACGGTAGCGATCGAGGTAATCCCGTACCTGCTGGGAGCGTGCCAGCGCCTCCATATCGGCGGCGGGGCCTTTCAGCTCCACGGCCCCGCGCGCGGGCATCTGGCCGAGGCGGGACTTCTGGTCGCCGGTGCGCTGGAATTGATCCTGGGTGTAGAGGCCAAAGTCTGGGCTGCCGGCGCCGGTGTTGGTAAGCTGAGAAACGCAGCGCACCTTGGGCTTGAGCTTCCTGCCCAGTTCGTCCAGCAGCTTGGCCAGGGGGGGATAAAAGGACGTCTCCCTGGTCCCCGCCCCGGAGGCGTGGATCAGGCCCAACTCGTAGAAATAGGTCTCTATGGGATTCATGCGCCCAGCCCCGATGAGGTCCCCCCATGGCCGGCCAAGGCGGGCAGGGCCATGGCGGGCGGCAAACACACCAGCCAAGGTAGCACGAAGCGCGGGTGGACTCCAAGCGCCCTCTGGCCGGTCTTGGTGAACGTCGGCCCCCCTGGCCAGCCTGGTGAGTTCTCATGGGGGCTTGGCCATTAACAAACGGGAACCTGCCAGGTTAGGCCATTTTGGTTCTTATGATTGCTATATGATTGCTGGCAAAGAAAAAGGGCCTAGGTGTTTCCGCCTAAGCCCTTGTTTTTCTTGGCTCCTCGGGACAGTTTCGAACTGCCGACAGGGTGGTTAACAGGCACTGTGGTTAATGAGCGCAAGTCCACAGCCCTGCCCGAAGTTTCAGCCCACACCATACCCGGCCTCACAGCCTTGGAGACAGCCCAGGGTGGGGGATAGGCAGCACTGCTTGTTTCCCTTGGATGCTGTGCGGATGCTAGCCAAAAATTAGGGCTTAGGTCTTTCGACCCAAGCCCTTGATATCTTTGGTGCCGAGGGACGGAGTTGAACCGCCGACACGGGGATTTTCAGTCCCCTGCTCTACCAACTGAGCTACCTCGGCAACAGAAGCCTGCTTTGTTCACAGCGCCTATCCGGCCAGAGCCGGACACCGGCTCTATATACCCCGGCCACTTGCGGGCGTCAAGAACAAAGCCCCCGCCAGGGCCGCCGGGCTTGTGCTCCGCCCCGCCATTTGCTAAAGACTACGGGGAGGTTTTCGCACGTCTAAACTTGGGGGGACGCATGCTGGCCCAGGTCACTTCCCTGGCCGTGCTGGGGGTCAACGCCTACGCCGTGCAGGTGGAGGTGGACTTGGCGCCCGGCCTGCCCTCCTTCAATACCGTGGGCCTGCCCGACGGCGCGGTGCGCGAGTCCAAGGAGCGGGTGCGCGCGGCGCTGACCAACTCCGGTTTTTTCATGCCCGTCAACCGCATCACCGTCAACCTGGCCCCGGCCGACGTGCGCAAGGAAGGCGCGGCCTTTGACCTGCCCATGGCCCTGGGCATTCTGGCCGCCGCCGGCGCCGTGCCGGCCGAGGCGCTGCTGGGCCTGGGGGTGGTGGGCGAGCTGGCCCTGGACGGGGCCTTGCGGCCGGTGCGGGGGGTACTGCCCATGGCCGTGGAGGCCGCGCGCCTGGGGCTCAAGGCCCTGGTGGTGCCGGCGGAGAACGCGGGAGAGGCCGCGGTGGTGGAGGGGCTCAACGTGCTGGCCGCCGGGCGGCTGGACCAGGTGGCGGCCCATCTGGTGGGGCGCGAGGACCTGCCCCAGGCCCACGCCGACCCCGGCCTGATGCAGCCCCAAGGGCAGGAATACGGCCTGGACCTTAACGAGGTGCGCGGCCAGGAGCACGTGAAAAGGGCACTGACCATCGCCGCCGCCGGTGGTCACAACGTGCTGATGGTGGGGCCGCCGGGCAGCGGCAAGACCATGTTGGCCCGCCGGCTGCCCACCATCCTGCCGCCCTTGTCCTTTGCCGAGGCCGTGGAGGTGACCCAGGTGGCCTCGGTGGCCGGGGTGCTGACGGCGGGCCACGCCCTGATAACCGAGCGCCCCTTTCGCGCGCCCCACCACACGGTCAGCGTCGTGGGTCTCATCGGCGGGGGCTCGGTGCCGCGCCCCGGCGAGGTGAGCCTGGCCCACCACGGGGTGCTGTTTCTGGACGAGCTGCCGGAGTTCAAGCGCCAGGTGCTGGAGGTGCTGCGCCAGCCCCTGGAGGCGGGGCAGGTGACGGTGACCCGGGCGGCGGCCAGCGTGGAGTTCCCGGCGCGTTTCATGCTGGTGGCGGCCATGAACCCCTGCCCCTGCGGCTTCCACGGCGACCCCCAGCGTCAGTGCACCTGCGCGCCCCAGGCCATCCGCACCTACATGGGCCGGGTTTCCGGGCCCTTGCTGGACCGCATTGACCTACAGGTGGAGGTGCCGGCGGTGCCCTTCAAGGACCTCTCGGCCGAGACGTCCGGGCCGGCCTCGGCGGTGCTGCGCCAGGAGGTGCTGGACGCCCGGGGGCTTCAGCAGGGACGCCTGAGCAGCTACGGGCTGTTTTGCAACGCCCAGATGAACACGGCCCTGACTCGGCGCTTTTGCCAACTTAGCCCCGAGGGCCTGAGCCTGTTGGAGCGGGCCATGGAGCGCTTCAAGCTCTCGGCCCGGGCCTATGGCCGCATCCTCAAGATCAGCCGCACCATCGCCGACCTGGAGGGCGCCGACAGGATCGGCCTAGCCCACCTGAGCGAGGCCATAGGCTACAGGAGCCTGGACCGAGGCATGGCCTGACCTTCCCTCCAAGGATGCTATCAATTACCAATCACAAGCCCAGCCCTTGATTTTTTTGCCCCCCCTTTGCATTTTTTTCTATTTACTTGCCCGTAAGTTGTTGTAAATTGTGGCAAGGTAGCTACAGGCCCCTGGCTAACTGTTTGGGGGGTTGGTAAATGGGCAACAGGCATGGCGGCACGGAGTCAACGCATGTGGGGCGCAATGGGACGCGCTAGGCAAATAAGCAGTATCGGCAGCATGTTAAGGCTAAGGGGTCTGGCCGGGCGCCTTCTGTCCCCGGGGCTTATCCTGCTGTTGTTGCTGGCCTTGTGCGCCCCGGCCTGGGCGGCCAATTACCAGGACCCGGACTACCTGGCCGCCGTGGCCGACGCCCGCACCCCCACGTCCTCGGAGATAAACAACCACCTGACCCCCATCGTGGCCTACAACTCCAACCTGGTGTGGGAGGGCGTGCCCGGCGCCTCTCGGGTCAAGATGGCGGCCTTGACCCGCAACTACTATGACAATTACGAAGGCCAGAACTACCTCTTGAGCTTCGGCGAGCTTTGGGTCACGGTGGCCCCCGAGCTGCAACGGTTCTTCCAGGGCCAGCCCGAGGCCCCCAGCATGCGCCGCCTGGAAGAGCTCCTGGGCCTGCCGCCCGACAACGGCTATACCCGCATCGTGGAGTTCTGGGTCACAGCCACACCGTCGTGGCCGACGGCTACCAGGACTGGTTTGCCCAAACCAAACACGACCGTTATGATACCGCCCAGCCCTACCCCTGGACCCAGTTGGGCTACACCTATGACTGGGGCAGCGCCAACCACATGGGGCTGAGCGAGTTCGTCATCGAGAAAAACTCCACGGTGGGCATATACAAGGTTTCCGCCCCAGACGACTACTTCAAGGAAAGGCCCAGGTAAGGCCCTCTGAGCGCGAAAGGACCTTAGGCATGAAAAAGCTACTGTGGTTGATAATCGGCATGACCATGCTGGCGGCCCCGGCCCTGGCCGGCGACCTGGGCAACCCGGCCCAGATGCTCAAGCAGGGGCACTCCAACTTCGGAGTTTCCGGCGACTACCTCATCGTGCAGAGGTTCAAGGACTACGCCCTGGAGCGGCGCTTCTCCGACGACGGCACCAACTTCGGCTACAAGAGCTCCCAGATCAAGGAGCAGTCTCTCTTCATGACCACGGCCACCTATGGCGTGCGCGACTGGCTCAACGTCTTCGGCCGCTTCGGCATGATCCACGGCGGCAAGTTCGTCGAGCATGACCTCAAGACCGGGGCCGAATGGCAGGCCAGGTTCAAGAACCAGTTCGTCTGGGCCGCCGGGGCCAAGGCCAAGGTGTGGGAAAGGCAAGGCGGCGGGCCGGGCCTGCTGCTCACCGCCCAATACCTGCGCTACGATGACCGCAAGGTGGCGGAGTGGAAGGACATCACCAACGGTGAGCGGGCCCAGGGCCCCTGGGACATCACCGACAAGATCAACTACTACTGGCAGACCGACCTGGTGGCCACGGCTTATTGGTCCTGCGGCAAGTTCACCCCCTACGTGGGCGGCGGCATCTCCTACAACGAGGGGCGCTACACCGGCAAGTGGACCACCAACAGCACCAACCCCACCACCATTGACTATGACGCCAACCTGCGCAGCAACGACATCGTCACGGCGCTGATGGGCCTGGACTACAACCTGGGGCGCAACTTCCTGTTGAACATGCAGGCCGACTT
>JACQYR010000020.1 GCA_016208115.1 Desulfarculus sp. | reverse complement strand
TCATCTGCAACAGGTCGGTGGCGCTCAGGTCCACGAAGTCGCGGCCGTTGAAGCGGTCGGACTGGGTGATGACCACGGTGCGGGCCGGGAAGTTGACCCCGGCGGCCACGGTGGAGGTGCTGAAGATGGCCTTCAAGAGGCCGTGCTGCATCAGCCGCTCCACCAGGAGCTTCCACAGGGGCAGGTGGCCGGCGTGGTGGGCGGCCACGTGCAGGGTGCGCAGGGCCGTAAGTTGGGGATGGCTCTGCAAGAAGGGGTAACGCTCCAGATAGTCGTCCACCAGGCTGTTTAGCTGGCGGCTCTGCCGGGGCTGCACGGTCAGGCGGGCCCCGGCGGTGTGGCCCAGGGCGGCGTCGCAATCGGCCCGCGACTTGAGGAAGAAGATGGCTGGCAGCAGGTCGGCCTCCTCCAGGGCCATGAGAATCTGGCCAAAGGGCGGCTGGTGCACCAGGGGCCGCCTGACCCGGCTGTCCTGCTCCAGCAGGTGCCCCACCTTGGGGTAGAGCCCGCCCCGGCTGGCCTTCAAGGGCAGGATCTCGCCGTCGCTGGCCAGGAACAGGGGATAGAGGGGCACCGGCCTTTGGTCGCTGTGGATGGTGGCGCAAGGCTCGTCACGCACGAAGTGCAGCCAGCGGGCGATCTGATCGGCGTTCTCCACGGTGGCCGAAAGCAACAAGAGGCGCACCCGGGGCGGCAGGTAGATGATGACCTCCTCCCAGACCACCCCGCGCTCGGGGTCGCCCAGGAAGTGGGCCTCGTCCAAAACCACCAGGCCGGCGTCCAGGTCCTCGCCCCGGTACATGGCGTCGTAGAGTTGGTTGCGCAATATCTCGGTGGTGCCCACCACCAGGTCGGCCTGGGGGTTTTCCTTGCGGTCGCCGGTGAGGATGCCCACCCGCTCCGGGCCGAAGATCTGGCCGAACTCGGCGAACTTGGAGTTGGAGAGCGCCTTTAACGGGCTGGCGTACCAGGCCCTTTTGCCGGCGGCCAGGGCGCGGGCGATGGCCTGTTCGGCAATCCAGGTCTTGCCGCTGCCCGTGGGGGCGCTGACCACCACGTCCTGTAAGGCCAGGGTCTCCACGGCCTGCACCTGGAAGGGGTCGGGCACGAAGGGCGCGGCCTCGGGCACTCCGATGGCCGAGAGCACCGGCAACAGCCGGCGGCTGACCCGGGGGTTGAAACGGGGGCCAGACTCGTCCTTGGGCGGGCGGCGGCGCTGCAGCGGGGGTTTATCCGGCTTGCGGCCGCGGGGTGGGCGTCCCGGCGGTGTCAAGGGGTTCTCCTGGTTCAGCGCCGGTCGAAGTGCAAGGCGGCCAGGGCCTGCTCTTCCATGCCGTAGCGTTCCTTGATGGGTGCGGCCCTGGTCCCGCAACTCGAGGGCCACCTCCAGGGAGCGCAGGCCACCGGGATGGTTGGGGCTGGTGCGGTAGAGCACCACCACCTTGTGCAGGGAGTTCTCCGGTCCCTCGAAGTGCAGGTTGGCGTAGGTGCTGCCGGGCTGGGGCGCCGGGCGCTCCTGGGGTTGGCGGGAGATGGCGGCCAGCACCTTCTTGTCGGGGTCCAGGAGGATCACGCCGCTGTACAGCCCCTGGTCGCCGTCCTGGGCGGCCAGGAACTGCTCCATGCGGGCCGTGACCTCGCCGGCCTGCTCATACCTAAAACTATCCTTTAGCAATGTTGACAGCAATAGATAATCTTTGGCTATTTGACCGTGGAACAGCTTGGCGTCCCGGCTGATGGGCGCCGAGGCTGGCCAGACCTGGGGTAGCACCCAGTGGGCCCCCAGGCCCAGGCAGGCCACCAGGGCCAGGGTGGGCAACAGCCAGCGGTTAAGGCGGCGGATGCGCTCCAGCTTGGTGACGTCGCGGCCCAGGGAGATGAGCCCCTGCACTTGGCGTTCCTGGTCCATGAGGCAGGTCATGCTGATGGAGATCAGGCGCTGGCCCCGGGTGGGGTGCTTGATCTTGAGCACTCGCTCGCGGGCCACGCTGGCGCCGCGCACCTGCTCCTCCAGGTGGTGGTATTCCTCGGGCTCTTGGTAGACCTCCTCCACGGGCCGGCCCTGCATCTGGCTCCAGTCGCGGCCATAGACCTGGCCGGCGGCGGCGTTGAAGGCGATGATGCGGCCGTGGGCGTCGCTCAGGATGACGGCGTCGGGTAGGTGGTCGCAGAGCTCCTTGAGGCCGAAGACCACCCGGGTGGTCTGGTCCAGGCGCTTGGCCAGGTGACGACCGATCTGCTGGGCAATCTGGGGATGGTCTTGCAGGAACCGCTCCACCTCATCCCGGGGCACGCACAAGGTACGGGTGGACTCCTTGGCCTTGACCGTGGCCGTGCGCCGGGAGCCCAACAGCCAGGACATCTCGCCAAAGATGCTGCCCGGCTCGTTGATGAGGTCAATCCTCTGCTCGCCCTTGAGCACCTCCAGGCTGCCGGAGATGAGAATGTACAGGTCCTGGCTGTCCTCGCCCTCCTTGAACAGCACCTTGTCCGCCTCCCACAGGCAGGCGTAGCGCTGTTCCAATTGGTTGTCGGTCAAGATATCGGAGGTCATGGGGATGCCGCTCTCTTGAGGTGGTAAGTAATGTTACAACAGGCGCGGCGATGCAAGCAAGGAGGCAGGGGCAGGGAAGGGAACCCGCGGCTTGTGGCCGGCCAGAAGAAAACAAGCCCCCGGGGCGAGCGGGGGCGCGGGACCTGCTAAGTACTGGCCTGGCTAGGCCGTGGTGTCGTAGATGTTGCCCTTGTTGCCGTAATGGGCGCCCAGCACGTTCTGGTTGAGCTGGAAGAGGCTGTTGGAGCCGCCCAGGCCGCCGGTCTTCTTCTTGTTCATGAAGCCCAGGGTCTTGGTCACCACGGCGGCGCCGAAGGTCTTCTTGTCGGTGACGCCGCTATAGTCCAGGCCGTCATCGTCGTTGTTTATGAGGTTGATGGTGCTGCTCACCACCTGGGCGCCGAAGGTCTGCCTATCCTCATAGGTGTTGGTGGAGCCGAAGCCCCCAAATAGGGAACCGATATTCATTGCTGGTCTCCCACCCCGTCCATTGGGGTCAGACGAGCCATCCATGGGAGTTAGGTAGGTCGCGAAGACAAATATAGAATATCACAACCTACGCGCAAGGCCAGGGGAAAATGCTGGAGGAGCGGCGGCTGGCCGCCGGCCAGAGGGGCGGCACCCCCCGCCTCCGACTCCGCGGGGCGGGGGGACACCGGGCGTCACCGTCCCTGGCGACGTGCTAGGGGAAAGACGCGTCCTTGCGTCCTGGCTGAGACCTTGGCTGGGTGGACCTTCCCGGACCCGGGTCTCGCCCTCTAATGCAGCAATTGGCGTGCCATCCTTGACCCGGCGAGGGGGTATGCAAAAAACATAGGTAGTATCAGCGTGTTAGCTTAAAGGTCCCCGGGCGTGCCCGCAGGACGGAGCCCCCCGGCCGGCAGGATTGATCCAGGCCGGCGGCCCCGGCGGCGGCAGGAAATTCCTGGCCGCGGGATATTAATCTGGCTCCCGCAAGCCGCAGAGCCCGTCCAGTTGGTCCTTGAGCCGGTTGAGCTCTCGCTCCAACTCCTGGCGCGCGGCCTCCATTTCTTCCTTGTCCAGGTGGGCCGGGTAGCGCAGCTCGCGGCCGCAGGCCACCTTAATCTTGGCGAAGGGCTTGGGGATGATGGTGTGGTCCCAGGTTTTCGTGAGCACCCAGGCCCGGTCGGCCGACCACATGATGGGCAATAACGGCAGGCCGGTCTGCATGGCCAAAAGGATCATGCCCGCCTTGGCCCGGTAGCGGGGACCCCGGGGGCCGTCGGCCACCGTGGCGGCGAAGCGAACCTGGCCGCTTTTGACCATCTCCACCATGGTCTTCAGCGCCAGGCCTCCGCCCTTGGACGATGAACCCCGCACCGGCACCCCACCATAGTGGGCGATGAAGCGGGCCAGGAACTCGCCGTCCTTGCTGCGGCTGACCATGATGGCCGGCCGTAGGTGGCCGAAGAAATACAGGAAGAAGATGGCCCCCCGGTGCCAGGTGGCGGCGATGGCCGGGTGGCCTTCCTTCAGGTAGCGCTGCTCCTCCCGGGGGCTCAATATCTCCACCCGGCAGGTGCGCATCAAAAGCCCCAGCAGCCGGCCGGCCAGGTTGGTGGACAGCCAGAAGACGATACGCTGGCCCAGGCTGAAACGCTGCTCCTGGCCCATCAATAGCCCAGGTTGGCGCCCACCAGCACCACCGAGAGGCGCTCGGGCCGGGCCTGCTTGTGGATCACCACCGTGGCGTTGCAGATGCGCTCCGGGCTGGAGCAGTCCTCGCAGTGGCCGCTGACCGCGCAGGGTGTCTTGCGGCCGATGCGGCGGGCGTTGGTGGGGGCCACGAAATGGCGGATGCGCTCCTGGGCGTGGGCCAGGTTGGGCACGATCTTGTTGCAGCCGGCGATGAGTATGACCTTGTCCGGGCCGAAGAGAATGGGCGCCACCCGGTTGCAGGTGGCGTCCACGAAGACCAGCTCGCCCTCCTCGGTCACGGCGTTGACCCCGGAGACGAAGACCTGGGCGCTGAGCCCCAGCTTCAGGCGGGCCATGGTCTCCTGGGGGCTGATACCCGGCTGGTAGCGGTCAATGAGTTGCACCGGCCCCTGGCGCAGGGCTTCCACCACTCCGGTCTCCATCATGGTCACCGAGCCGCCCATGGCCACCGTGGAGCCCTCGGGGATATACGACATCACCGTGGCCGCCACCTGGGACGGGTCGTCAACATAAACACCGTTCATGCGGTTGGCCTTCAGCGACTCGATGACGCTCTCGGCCCGCTTCTGATAGAACCACTTCACGTTTGGGTCCATGACGCCTCCCGGGGTTGGGTGCCGCGGCCACGCTATCAGGCTATATGCATACCACGACCCACCATCCCAGCCAAGGCCGAGGCTGGCGGTTGATTCCCGTCAGGCCTTGCAGGCTGGCCTGGGGCCTTGGCGTGGGCCGCGCCGGCGGCGCCAGGCCGTCAGTTGCTCAGGTTGAGCATCAGGCGGCCCATGGTGGAGCCGGCCCAGTACTCAGCCAGGCTGGTGACCACGTCGTTGGGGTCCTGGGATTGGGCGTTGGAGCCCTCGCCGGCCAGGTAGTGGAACAGGGGCATGATGGGGTCGTAGCCCTGGTACTGCACGGTGAGGATGGTCTGGCGCAGGCGCCGGCGGCTGCTCTCCAGCATGGCCCCCAGGGCCTGGGGCCGCTTGATGGAGCCCACGCGGCCGGTGTTGTCGGGCTGGGCGCCCAGGCAGTAGTACTTGGCCACCACCAGGCCCGAGAGAGCGAAGGAGGAGGTGGCCCCGCCCAGCACGGCGGCGGCCTGGTTTGGTCCGGGCTCCACCCGCTTCAGGAGCACCGGCACCGCCCGGTAGCACAGGTTGGCCTGCTGGTACTGGTAGTCCTGGGACAAAAGCTTGAGTTTGAGGGCCTCGGCGTCCACGTGGGCCTCCTGGGCGGCGGGCTCGATGATGGCCTTGTCTATGTAGCCCAGGTTGGCGCCGGCCGCCAGGTGCATGCCGCGCGCCCACTCCACCAGGGCCTGGGTGTCCTTGACCGAGCGCCCCGGGTGCCCCATGCCCATGAGGAGCAGATCGTCCACGAAGTGGAACATGTTGCGGGCCAGGGCCTCGTAGATGGTGATGGCCTCCACCACCTGTATCAGGGGGGCCTTCTGGGTGAGCTGCTTGAGGTTGTTCAACATCTCCTGGGTGGTCAGAATGGTGCCCAGGGCGGCGTTGTAGTAGGCGTAGCCCTCGCTGAGCGCCATGAGATCGTTGAGGTTCTTGATTTTTTGGGCGTTGAGCTTGCGCAGGAAGCTGTCCAGGAAGTCCTGCTTGATGAGGTAGCCCTTGAAGACCCGCATCATGTCCTGGTCGCCGCCGCGCGCTAACGCCACGTAAAGGTAGCTCAGGTGGGTGCCGGTGTCGGCTGAGACGGCGGCCAGGAACATCAGGGGCATGGCCAGGCAGAGGTTGCCGGCCTGCTTGGCCTGGGCGGCCCGGCTGGCCATGGTCTGGGCGTTTTTCCAGGCCAGGTCCAGCTTGGGGTGGTGTTGGGAGGGCACCTGGGCGGCACTCTGGCGCATGCGCTCCAGGGCGTCCTTCAGCTTGGCCTCCCAGCGGGCGTAGGAAAGGGCCAGGGCCTCCTGGGCCCGCGGGGGCATGGCCAGGGCGCGGCCGTCGTCGGGCACCTGGCTCAGGGAGCGGCCGGTGAACTCCTGGTAGGCGCCCTCCAGGTCGTTGACCTCCTTCACCTCCAGGCCCAGCTCGCGTCCGCGCTGCTTCAGGTCCTTGACGCTGCCGTCCTTCTGCTCCTCCTGGCCCAGGCCGGCGGGGATGAGTATCTTCTTGAGCCCCTTGGCCTTGGCGCCGGCCAGCTTGTGGTAGATGCCGCTCACCGGGCCGATGGAGCCGTCGGGGTTGATGGTGCCGGTCATGCTGACATCCGGGCGCATCTGGTGGCCCAGCATGGCCGAGAGCGTGCTTACGGTCATGAGCATGCCGGCCGAGGGGCCGTCAATCAGGCCGGGCACGTCGTAGGAGATGCGCCAGTGGGCCAGGGGTTCCCGGCTCTCCAGGGCGGCCACCACGGCGGCCATCCAGCCAGCGGCTCGCCACTGGGAGCCGGTGCCGAAGAACTCGGACTCAAAAAAGCCCAGACGCACGCCTTGGCCCTCGGAGCCCTCCACCTTGACCTGCATGGGCCGGGCCTCGCCGAACTGCTTGCCGCCGCTCGCCTCGGCGTAGAACAGGGGCCAGACCTGGCGGGACTGGGCCGGGCGGCCCTGGGCCCACGCGGTGCCCGCCGAGGTGGCCAGCAGGAGGAGCAGGGTGGCCAGCAGACAGCAGGCCCAGGTTAGCGGCGATGATGGTGTGGTGTTGCGCTTGCAGGCGGCCATGCCAGCTCCCGGCGTAAGGTCCCAGCCCATGGCGGGATGGTGGGGTGTGTACTAGATTTTTGCCCATGATAATATCCAACTGGCCCGGGCAAAGCCAGCGGGTTAAACTGAATCCAGTCCCTGGCCGACGGCCGAAAACCTTGTCCATAGCGGGAGTGACCGAGATGTCGTTGCGTAAGGTATTGGTGGTGGTGACGCTCTGCCTCTGCGCCCTGTCCCTGGCCGCCCTTTCCCCGGCCGCCCAGGGTTCCTTCCAGAGCCCCTATGGCCAGCAACCGCAGCAGTTGCCCATGCCCTCCTCGCCCTACCCGGATATGAACGCGCCCTCGCCCTATGGCGGCAACCAGCCCCAGCAGCAGGGATATCAGCCCCAACAGCAGGGCGGCCAGCCCCAGCCACCAGGCGGCTATCAGCAGCAGCCCCAGGGTGGTTACCAGCAGACCCCCCCGGCCAGCGGCGGCACCCCGCAGAACTTGAACGACGTGTTGGGCCAGTTCCGGCTCAGCCTCCAGGAGGTGGCCCCCATGGCCGCCACCTACAGCTTCGGCATGCCCAGCCTGGGCGCCCAGGTGAGCATCATGTCCGTGGCCCAGGCCCAGGCCCTGGCCGCCCAGAAGCAGCAGTTCCTGGCCATGATCCCCCAGATGGGCGGACGCATCACCGACCAGCGCCAGATCACCGTGGGTGGCCGCCCGGCCGAACTGGTGGCGGTGAGCATGCAGAACCCCCAGATGAACCAACAGCAGTTCGTGGCCTACAATTTCTTCTTGAGCGGGGTGAACGTGTGGATACAGGTCATGGGGCCGGCCCAGTCCCAGGCCCAGGTGCAGCAGGCGGCCAATTTGGTCCTACAGGGCATGCAGACCCGGCAGTAATCGAGCCGGCGCATCCAAAGGATTACCAAGGGGGGCGGGCCGGTAGTTGACTGGTCCGCCCCGGTAATTTCAAGCTAGGCTGATTGCATGACCTGGCGGCGGGCGCGGTCCATGGCCTGGTGCAGGCAGGTGCGGGCGATGCCCCCCAGTTGCCTGGCCCAGGCCTGGGAGGCGGCGCGGCAGGCCGCTTCCATGCCCGCGATGCCGGCCGTGCCATGGCGGGGGGCTAGGCAGCGCCAGGAGAGCAGGTGCCCCCGGTAGACCCCGTAGGACCGTTGCAGCCAGGCCGGGAAGGCCTGGTCAGCCAGGGCCTGGGCCGCGGCGCGGGCGGCCTGCTCCCGGCTGAGGGCCAGGCGCTGCATGTCGCCCAAGAGGCCGTGCATGGTCAGTATCTCGCTGAGCACCACCGTCTCCTCCATCACCACCGCCACCAATAGATCGCGATAAGCCCGGGCGCTGCTGGCCAGCAGGGCGGGCATGGTCTGGTCCAGGGCGGCGCGCAACAGGGCCCGGCGGCTGGGCAGGTCGGGCAGGGCGGCCAGGTCGGGCAGCAGGGCCGCCACCAGCTTGAAGGCCGCCGGCGCGGCCACGGCCAACTCCACGATGGCTTGGGGCTCGCGCACCCTGGTGACGTGAACCTGCCGGGCGGCGATCCAGGCGTTGGCGTGCAAGGCGAGCTGCTCCTTGAGTAATTCAGGCAGGGGCTTCATGGCGAATGCCTCCAGGGTGGCGGGGTGGAGGAGGGGCCGGCATTACCAGCCGGGCTCGGCTTTTTTCTTGGCTTCCAGCACCTCGGGCCAGATGGCCGTGAAATCCAGGGTGAGGTTGCGCAGGCCGCTGCCGTCACGGTTTACGATGTACAATGGCGAATCAGAGAGGGTGGGGCCAAAGGGCATCTCAGAGCGCGGGCGTTTTTTAAAGAGAATTTGCTGGCCGTCGGCGGAAATGGCCAAGGGAATTGCTGAAGAGTTGCCAAAGCTTGGTATCTTGGTGGTCTTCATGTTGGTCATATCTGTTACATAAACTTGGGATTGATAATCAACATTCCATGCCGAATGGTTTGCCCAAGGAAAAACCAGGTAGCGCCCATCTTGGGAAAGGTTTCTGAATGGCACCGCTATTGATGGTTCGCGGTTAGGCGATAAACGTCGGGCAGGCGCGGGTGAGAAAGGGGTAAGATCAGGTACAAGTTCGGTAATGTCATTAAGGTGTTTAATGTCAATTTTCCATAAGACATCTCTGAATCCAGGCAATACAGTCCCGCCTATTAATAAATAATCGTCGTTAGGCAATAAATCAAAACTATATAATCTGCGAAGGCTAAAGTTGGTGATGCGCATTTCTTGCTGCGTGGTCATATTCACCGCCCAAATATCACCACGATGTGATCCCGCACTCCCAGTATACATAGGAAAGCCGCTACCTCTGGGATAACGAATAAAACATATATTGCTTCCGTCCGAAGAAAATACCGGATTGCGGTCGTGGTCGGAAGTTGAAGTCAACCGGCGCTGGTTGCTGCCATCCTTGTCCATTATGAATATATCGCCGTTATCTTCGTCCCGGTTGGATACAAAGGCTATCTTTTCGCCATTCGGCGAAAAGGCAGGGGAATGGCTGTAATATACTTTAGTGGTTTTGCATAGGTATTTCAATACGCGGCCCTGCCGGTCCATCAAAAAAAGACCATTGATATGTTTCCAAGAAATGTCAATGGCAATAGTTTCGCCGGTGGGCGAGAAAGCTGCATACTCGGATTGAAGTGATTCTCTATCATAATAACCATGTGGGTCGGATGCGCAGGCATAAAACACCGTGATAGATAACCATAAAAGTAGACGCTTAGCCTTTGAGTTCTTCATCTCTTAATCCCCCATCTCTAAGGGCCTTGCTCTTTGTCGCGATAATTTGACTCATTTACGGCCATCCTTCCCCTGAACCACCACAGAGCTGCCAAACGGTAACGCTCTGCGTATGCCATCTCCTTGTCAGTCTTAATGGTCATATTGGCGTTGTTTCTTTCAACCTTTAAGTTATCCAGGCTGGCTACAAGACGCCTATCTACGCCAATCCGACACGTTTCAACGTCAGACGATTCATCACAATCATCATAACCAATATCATGATCTTTAAATGCCGCATCCATGTCGTCGAATGGTATTATCTCGTTGTCGCGGGAGGCGCCGCGGTTTTTTCCTGCGGTCCACTTTTGGCCACCGTAGTTACCATAAGCAGGGCCATCAAAAAACCCCCGTTCGTCGCTCTTGAAGAAAAGTCCAAACTCCATCTCGGCCTTGTTGATAAGCTCAGGGCTGGCATTATTAAATGACGGATACTCTCTCTTCCACCTTGCCCGTTTTTCCTCTATAGTCTCTGGTATTTCCTTGCCCCACTCGTCGTACTGAATATCCCTCTTCCGCATTTTATCCAACACCTCGTCCAGCCCGTATATAGGCTCGGTGTGGCAACGGCAGTTGGGGTGAGGCCGGCGCCGGGGCATGTCATCCATGGATAGCTGCCCCTCCCTGGGGTGGTAGTAGAACTCCTTGCCGTCCAGGGCGCTACATATCTTGCAGTCGCCCGGCTCGCTCACCCAACGGCATCCTATTACAATCTGGGGGTTGTCGTCTGGCATTTTCGCTCTCCCATTGGCGGCCATGTTGGGCATCAGCCTAGATGGGCGGGCGGCGGGCAAGCCAGGGAGGCGGTTCAGCAAATAGCGGCAGTAGCCGGCAGGGCAGGGCACTAGAAACGGCGAGGCCCGCCGGACAGGGAGGTAGTCCAGCGGGCCTCGTCTTTTTTTTGGGGCGCTTGGTAAACCCGGCGCCCCGCGGGCAGGCTCTTGCTTAGATGTCCAGGGGGTAGCCGCCCTTGTCAATGACCTTGGCCGCGATGCGCTTGTTGAGGGCGATCTGGTTAAGCGGCGTGTACTTCAACAGCTTGCGGATGCCCACCAACTGGGTGCGCAGGGTGTCGCCGTCCTCCACGTAGGCCAGGGCCTGCTTGCCCCACATGTCTATCATGGGGATCATCTCGTCCACGTAGGCCTCGACCATGTCAATGTAGATCTGGGCCTTGGCGGCGCCCAGGCTGGCGATGGCCTTCTGGGCGCGCAACAGGCCCGACTCCATGGCGAAGACCTGGATAATCATGTCGGCCAGGCGCATGAGCACTTCCTGCTCCTTGGCCAGCTTCTGCATCAGCTTCTGCACGGCCACGCCGGCCACGAAGATCACGGCCTTCTTGCACATCTCCACCATGTGCGCCTGCAGGGCCAGGGGCTCGTCGGGCAGCTCCACGTTCAGGGGGGAGTAGTCCATGATCTCGCCCAGGAGCTTCTGGCCGGCGGCCATCAGGGGCAGCTTGCCGCTCATGGCCCGCTTCATGATCTCGCCGGGGATGAGCATGCGGTTGACTTCGTTGGTGCCCTCGAAGATGCGGTTGATGCGGGCGTCGCGGTAGCAGCGCTCGGCCGGGTACTCGGCGCAGTAGCCGTAGCCGCCGTGTACCTGCACGTTCTCGTCCACCACGAAGTCCAGCACCTCGGAGCCCAGCACCTTGTCAATGGCGCACTCGATGGCGTACTGACGGATGGCGGCCGAGGCCTTGTCGCCGTAGTCGGGGGCCGAGTGGTCGGCGCCGTGCAGGGCGGCGTCAATCAGGCCCACGGTGCGGTAGACGGCCGACTCGCCGATGTAGCACTGGGTGGCCATGCGGGCCAGCTTCTCCTGGATGGCCCCGAACTCGGCGATTGACTGGCCGAACTGCACGCGGCCCTTGGCAAAGGAGGTGGCCATCTTGACCGCGCCCTTGGCCCCGCCCACCGCCGCGGCGCCCAGCTTGTAGCGGCCGATGTTCAGCACGTTAAGGGCGATGATGTGGCCCTTGCCGCGCTCGTAGAGCAGGTTCTCCACCGGGACCTGGGCGTCCTCCAGGATGACCGTGGTGGTGCTGGAGCCGTTGATGCCCATCTTCTTTTCCTCGGCGCCAGTGGAGACGCCGGGGAAGGCCCGCTCCACGATGAAGGCCGAGAAGTCCACGCCGTCAATCTTGGCGAAGACGATGAAGGTGTCGGCCCAACCGCCGTTGGTGATGAACATCTTCTCGCCGTTGATGATCCAGTGCTTGCCGTCGGGGCTAAGAACGGCCTTTGTGCGGCAGCCGCCCACGGCGTCGGAGCCGGCGCCGGCCTCGGTCAGGCCGTAGGCCGCGAACTTCTGGCCGGAAGCCAGGTCGGGCAGGTATTTCTCTTTCTGGGCCTGGCTGCCGAAGTACACGATGGGCAGGGTGCCGATGCCAGTGTGGGCGCCGAAGGACACGGCGAAGGAGCCGGCCATGCCCATGGCGTCGGTGATGATGCAGGTGGTCATCTTGTCCAGGCCCATGCCGCCGAACTCCTCGGGCACGTCGGTGCCCAGAAGGCCCAGCTCGCCGGCCTGGGCCAGCACGGCCTTGACCACATCGCCGTCCTTGTGCTCGATCTCCTCGGTCTTGGGATGAATCTCGTTGACCACGAAGTCCTTGGTGGTCTGCAGGATCATGCGGTGCTCTTCGGTCATGTCCTCGGGGGTGAAGCAGGCGTCCAGGTTGCCGGGCTCCAGGAGGAAGGCGCCGCCCTTGGGAATGCTTAAGTCGGCCATGGCTAATCTCCCTTAATCTTAAAACTTAAGAAAGCGCATATCAACGCGCTATAAATTAGTAATTCTCGCGCTCGAAGATGCCGGCGGCGCCCATGCCGAAGCCGATGCACATGGAGACCAGGCCATAGCGCGAGCCCCGGCGGTTCATCTCGTAGGCCAACTGGGTGGTCAGCTTGCCGCCGGTGCAGCCCAGGGGGTGGCCCAGGGCGATGGCCCCGCCGTTGACGTTGACGATCTCCTGGTTGATGCCCAGCTCGCGCATGCAGTACAGGGCCTGGGAGGCAAAAGCCTCGTTCAGCTCGATGAGGTCCAGCTTGTCCAGGCCGATGCCCGCCAGCTTGAGCGCCTTGGGGATGGCCTTGACCGGGCCGATGCCCATGTAGCGGGGGTCCACGCCGGCCACGGCGAAGGAGCGGTAGGTCAGCAGAGGCTTGAGCCCCAGGGCGGCGGCCTTTTCCTTGCTCATGCACATCACCAGGGCGGCGCCGTCGCTCATCTGCGAGGAGTTGCCGGCGGTGACCGAGCCGGTCTTCATGAAGGCCGGCTTGAGCTTGCCCAGGGTCTCCAGGGTGGTGCCGGGACGGGGGCCCTCGTCGGTGTCGAAGACCTCCTCGTACTGCTCGAAGTAGCCCTTCTTCTTCTTGGAGGGGCGCTGCTTGACCACGGTCAAGGGCACGATCTCGTCCTTGAAGCGGCCTTCCTTGATGGCCTTGAGGGCCAGATCGTTGGAGCGCACGCCCAGGGCGTCCTGGGCCTCGCGGCTGATGCCAAAGTCCGTGGCCACGTTCTCGGCGGTCATGCCCATGCCCTCGTAGGCCCAGGGGGTGTTCATGCCCAGCTCGGGGTCCACGTTCATCATGTTGCCGCCCATGGGGATCAGGCTCATGGACTCGATGCCGCCGGCCACCATCACCTCGGTCATGCCGCACATGATGCGCTCGCAGGCCATGGCGATGGCGTTGAGGCCCGAGGAGCAGAAACGGTTGAGCGTCATGCCCGAGACGTCGTCGGGCAGGCCCGCCTTCTGCACGATCACCCGGCCGATGTTCAGGCCCTGCTCGGCCTCGGGGAAGGTGCAGCCAATGACCACGTCGTCAATCTCTTTGGGGTCCAAACCGGGGGTGCGCTTGATGACCTCTTTGAGCACCGTGACGCCCATGTACTCCGGCCGGGTCTGGCGCAGGGCGCCCTTGGGGGCCCGCCCCACGGCGGTGCGCGCGGCCGCGACGATGACGGCTTCTCTCATGGGAATCCTCCTAACTGACCAAGACTGAAATATATTGAACAGGAGAGGGGTTAACCTTAACGGCGCCCGCACGACGTTTTTCCATCATTATCCCCCTCTCCTGTTCGTTTCTTTAGCTAAAGCAAACCTTGCGCTAGTTGCGCAAAGGCTTGCCGGTCTTGAGCATATGGGCCATGCGCGCCTGGGTGCCCTTGGTGCCGCACAGGCTCAGGAAGGCCTCGCGCTCCAGGTCCAGCAGGTGCTGCTCGGTCACCTCGGTCTCGGGCAGCACGTTGCCGCCGGTAAGCACCTCGGCCACCTTGGAGGCCACCACCACGTCGTGGTCGGTGACGAAGCCCGCCTTGTGCATGTTGTACAGGGCGTACTTGAACACGCCCATGGCGTCGCGGCCCATGACCCGGATCTTGTTCAGCGGCCGGGGCGCGGCGTAGCCCTCCAGGTTCAGGGCCAGCACCGTGTCCTTGGCCTTCTTGATGCGGTAGTCGGCGTTGACGCTGACATGGTCGCTGGGGCGCAGGATGCCCAGCTTGATGGCCTCCTTGGCGCTGGTGGCCACCTTGGCCATGGCGATGGTCTCGAAGGTGCGGGCCACGAATGGCAGCAGCGGAATCTGCTTGGGATACAGGCCGCCCTTGGCCACCTCGAACAGGCGCTCGCTGGTGTTGCGGATCAAAAGCTCCTTGGTGCCGCCGCCGGCCGGGATCACGCCCACGCCGACCTCCACCAGGCCCATGTAGGTCTCGGCCGCGGCCACCACCTTGTCGCTGGCCAGGCAGATCTCGCAGCCGCCGCCGAGCGCCATCTGATGGGGAGCCGCCACCACCGGCTTGTCCAGGTACTTGAGCTTCATGAAGGAGTCCTGGAACTTCTTGATGGCCCAGTCCAGGTCGTCCCACTCCTCTTCCTGGGCGGTAAACAGCACCATCATCAGGTTGGCGCCCACGCTGAAGTTCTGGCCGTGGTTGGCGACCACCAGGCCGTCGAACTGCTGGCTGACGATGGCCGCCGACTTCTCCACCATGCTGATGATGTCCTCGCCCAGGGAGTTCATCTTGCTGTGGAACTCCAGGCAGGCCACGCCGTCGCCCAGGTCAATCAGGGAAGCGCCCTTGTTGCCGGCCACCAGCTTGTTCTGGGCCTTGAGGCTGGGCAAGAGGATGATGTCCGGGCTGACCGCCACCGGCTTATAGGACTTGCTGGGGATGTCGTAGTAGTAGCGGGCGCCGGCCTCTTCCTTATAGAAGGACTCGTGTCCGGCGGCGATCATCTCGGCCACCCAGGCCGGCAGGGTGTAGCCCGCCTCCTGCATCTTGGCCGCCGACTTCTTCACGCCCAAGAGGTCCCAACCCTCGAAGGGGCCGACCTCCCAGTTGAAGCCCCAGCGCATGGCATTGTCAATGTTGACGATGTCGTCGCTGATCTCGGGGATGCGGTTGGCGGCGTAGAGCAGGCCCTCGCTGGTGGACTTGAAGTTGAACTGGGCGGCCTTGTCCTTGCCATAGAACAAGGTCTTGAGCTTGCCCTCCAGGTCGGGCATCTGCTTGGCCGCCTCCAGGCTGGCGAACTTGACCTTCTGGGGCTCGCGGTACTCCATGGTCTTGTAGTCGAGCACCAGGGTCTGCTTCTTGCCGCCCTCGCCCTTGACCTTCTTGTAGAAGCCGCCCTTGGTCTTGTTGCCCAGCCAGCCCTTCTCGATCATGGTCTTGAACCAGGCCGGGGGCTGGAAGGCGATGCGCCGCTCGTCGTTGGGCGTGTTCTCGTAGACGTTGGCCGCCACGTGGCCCAGGGTGTCCAGGCCCACCAGGTCGGCCAGCTTGTAGGAGGCCATGCGCGGGTGGCCGATCACCGTGCCGGTGAGCGCGTCCACCTCCTCGATGGACAGGTCCAACTCCTCCATGAGGATGTTGAGGTAGCCCAGGTTGAAGGTGCCCACGCGGTTGGCGATGAAGTTGGGGGTGTCCTTGGCGTAGACCACGCCCTTGCCCAGGGTCTTCTCGGCGAAGACGGCCATGGTCTCGATCAGCTCGGGCTTGGTCTTGGGGCCCGGAATGATCTCGAAGAGCTTCATGTAGCGGGGCGGATTGAAGAAGTGGGTGCCGAAGAAGTGCTCTTGGAAGTCCTGGCTCAGGTGCTCGCTCATGGCCGTCACCGAGATGCCGCTGGTGTTGGTGGTGACCATGGCCCCGGGTTTGCGCACCTTCTCGATGCGGGACAGGAGGTCCTTCTTGACGTTCAAGAGCTCGATGACCACCTCCACGATCCAGTCGCAGTCGGCCAGGAGGTTGAAGTCGTCCTCCAGGTTGCCGGTGGTGATGAGCTCGGCGTCCTCGGGGATGTAGAAGGAGGCGGGCCGCGACTTGAGCGCCCCGGTGAGCCCGTTCTGGCTGAAGAAGTTGCGGAAGGCCTTGGAATCTTCCTTCACACCCTTCTTGGCCAGGTCGGGAGGCATCTTGGGGGGGACGATGTCCAGAAGCACGGTGGTCAGGCCCACGTTGGCCATGTGCGCGGCGATGGTGGCGCCCATGACCCCGGCGCCGATCACGCCCACTTTCTTGATGGGGTGGGACATGTAGATCCTCCTTGGCGGGGCGTCCTCGAGAGCGCCCTCGGCATGAATGATTTATCATTCATTGACCTGCCGGAGCACAACCCTCGGCCCCTGGCGGCATTATTTCTGAATGAACTTTCATTCAGTGTGCCAATTTTTAGCATGCCCCCCGAGAACCTGTCAAATATTTTTTTTGGCTCACCCGGCAAATGGCGGAAAGAAGAGGAGGACGGGAGGTGGCCAGGTCGGCAGGCTTGAGTTTTCGGGGGGCTTGGCGCCATCCCAGACGCATGGCTCAAACCCAGGCGCGGCCAGGCCAGCGCGGCCCGGGAAAAGAGACATGGAAAGGATAAAAATCATGTGGGGCACACGGTTAGCCCGCTGGCCCCACTGCTGGGGGGCAGGGCTTGGCCATCTTCAGCCAGCGCGGCCGCGAGCCTTGGCGGCGCTTCGCCATCTTTTCTGGATTTTGATAATGCGGGCGATGGCGGGTCAGGAGGGCCGAGGCAAGGCCCAGGTAAATCAACCTGCGGGGCCGGGCCTTGCTCCTAAACCTCACAGCCCGCCATTGGCGGACCGCGCGCCAGCTCACCCCGAACTCTCGGGCCCCCTGGGAAGCCCCCTTGCCTTCTTCCCATTTACACACGAACTGTATGGTGGCTTGGTAAGGGTTTTCTTGCTATTATGGCTCCAGCACGGCGGCGAGGGCCATGGTGTCGGCGCCGGGGGCGGACCTGCTCAGGGTAGGATTTCACGAGAAATATCTTGTGGTTGGACTACCTGCGTGCTATGGACCTCGGTAGTGGAGTCTTGCATGGGCGCGGATTACGCACCAATCAAAAATGGGCGTTCTCTATTCAAGCCGCGCAAGACCAGCGGCGGGGGAGGCTGGCGCCGGGGCATGCTATTGGCCCTGATTGCCCTGTTGCTGACCGCCGGCCTGGGCGCGGCCTGGGTGGTCCACGTGGCCAAAAGCAGCGACCGCGCGGGCAAGACCGCCCTGGCCGAGCCGGCCCAGGCCAACGTCACCTCGCCAGCGCCCGCCGCCGTGGCCACCCTGACCCCCACGGCCGACATTCCCGCGCCCCGGCCTCCCGATCCCCCCGCCGCGCCCAAGGAAGTTCCCGTGCCGGTGGCCGAGTCCAAGGCCCCGGCGTCCCAGGCCCACGAACTGGTCTATTGCTACCAGGGCAAGGTGCCCGAGAACCGGCTATTGGTGGTGGACAAAGCCCGGCAGCGGCTAGTGGTGCTGCGCTACCTGGGCGAGATGTCCCTGGACTACGAGTACACCTGCGCCACGGGCATGCAGGAGGGCAGCAAAAAGAACGAGGGCGACGAGCGCACGCCCGAGGGCATCTACTTCACCACCCACCGCTACGAGGACAACAAGATCACCATCTTTGGCGACCGGGCCATCCACCTCAACTACCCAAATCCCTTTGATTTGTTTGAAAGGCGCGACGGCAACGGCATATTCATCCACGGCACCGACAAGGTGCTCAAGCCCCGCTCCAGCAACGGCTGCGTGGTGTTGCGCAACGACGAGCTGGCCGTGGTGGCCTCCACCATCAAGGAGCACCACACCCCGGTGGTGGTGGTGGACCGCCTGCGCCTGCCGGCGGTGAACGAGCGGGTCAAGGCCTGCCAGTACCTGGAGAAAATTTCTCTGGCCGCCCTGGAGGAGGCCGAGGCCGCCGTGGGTTACAGCCTGGCGCTCAAGACCGGCAGGGCCGTGAAGCAATCCCAGCAGCAGGAACTGGACGAGCTGGCCGCGCGCCTGGCCGGCTGGGGCACCCAAGACCCCAAGCCCCGCGTGCAGACCCAGGGCATGGCCCTCTTCGGCCTGGGCGACCAGTGGGTGGTGGTGGCCGAGCAGCGCATCAGCGGACCCAACCGGGCCGAGTTGCAGGTCAGCCGACGCTTCTACCTGCGCGGGGCCGACCCCACCAAGGCCCGTCTGCTCTCCTCCCATTGGGTGGTGGACGACACCGTCCAGGCCAGGCTCTTGGCCTCCTGGGCGCCGCCGCCCAAGCCGGCGCCGGTGCAGGTGGCCGCCGCCTCGCCGCCCTCGGTCAAGGCCGCGTCCAAGCCTGAGCCGTCGCCCGCGGCCAAGCCGGCCGCCACCGAGCCCGAACGCCGGACCACGGCCACCCCGCCCAAGCCCCCCACCGCCACGCCCGAGGACCAGGTGCGGACCATGGTGGCCGGGTGGGTCAAGGCCTGGCAGGGCAAGCACATGGGCGAGTACATCGGCTACTACGCCCCCGAGTTCAACAGCGACGGCATGAACCGCCAGGCCTGGCAGGCCCACAAGACCCACCTGAGCAAGGTCTACAAGGTTATCGGCGTGGAGGCCCGCGACGTGCGGGTGACCATCCTGGGCACCAAGGCCAAGGTGGTCTTCGTGCAGCATTACCGCTCCGACTGGCACCGGGACGTGGGGCGCAAGCACCTGGATTTGGTGCTAAAGGGCGGGCACTGGAAGATAGTCTCCGAGCGCTGGGAGGCCCTGCCCGGGGGGCGCGCCACCCTGGCCGGACGCGGCGGGCGGTCCTGAGTGCGGGGTAGGGCGTGAGCAAGCGCGGCTTCGATGTCCTCTTGGTGCGCAAGTCCGGCCCGGTGCGCTCGCTTAGCATGTCCAGCGGCTGGCTCTACCTTGTGGTGCTGGTGCTCTTGGTGATGGTGGCCGGCGTGGGCGGCAACTCCTATCTGCTCTACCGCCAGCAGTTGCACCTGGCCGAGGTGGCCGACGACACCCGCCTGTTGATGCTACGGTCCGAGCGCCTGGAATCCCTGGTGCAGGAGCAGGAGACCCGCGACATCTTGAGCCAGCAGGCCGCCGAGGACCGGGCCGCCGCCCTGCCCGGCAAGGCCAAGGGCAAGGCCGCCCAGCCCCCGCCGCCCAAGGAAGACCCCGACAGGGAGTCCGAGGCCGGCGAGGTCGCCGCCCAGACCGACGAGCCCCAGAGTTCCGACCGCCTGTCCATCAAGAACGTGGAGCAACGGGTGGAGGGCGGCGAGTTGGTGGTTTCCTTTGATCTCATCAACGAGCGCGAACCCCGCGACCCGGCCATGGGCTACATCGCCCTGGTGGTCAAGGGCCAGCGCCAGGGCAAGCAGTGGCACGAGGCCTGGCCGCCCATGCGTCTCAACGCCCTGGGCCGGCCCCAGAACTACCACCGGGGCACGCCGTTTTCGGTGCAGCGCTACCGCCGGGTGCTGGCCCGGGTGGCCTCCCTGGACGACAAGAAATTCGAGACCCTGGAGTTCGTGATCTACTCCCGGCAAGGGAACCTGGTCATGGTCAAGGCCCTGCCCGTGACCCTGGCCAAGGGCTCTTCCCGCTCCCAATAGGGGAAAGGGGCGGGGTGCCTACCCACCACCAGCACAGCCAGATACGAGCCAGACCATCCCAGCCTTGGCATTGTTGCCTGCTGGCCTGGCTGGCTCTGTGGGCGCTGCTCCTGGCCGCGCCGGCGGCCCTGGCCGCCGAGCCGGTCCGGCCGGGGCGCCAGCATCTGGCCTATTTCGCTGGCACCCCCAACGAGCTGAACGTCTACCGGGTTTTCGGCGCGCGCGGCGGCAAGACCCTGATGCTCATCGGCGGTATCCAGGGCGATGAGCCCGGGGGGTTTCTCTCCGCCGACCTCTACGCCGACATCGCCCTGGCCCAAGGCAACCTCATCGTGGTGCCCCGGGCCAATTTCCTGTCCATCATGCAGAACAACCGCGGGGCCGACGGCGACATGAACCGCCAGTTCGGCGACCCGGTCACCGCCCGGCGGCACAAGCAGATCGTGGAGAAGCTCAAGGCCCTCATGGCCGAGAGCGACATGCTCCTTAACCTGCACGACGGCAGCGGCTATTACCGCCCCACCTGGGAAGGCCCCCTGGCCAACCCCATGCGCTACGGCCAATCACTGATCGCCGACAGCGATACCTACAAGACCCCCGACGGCCGCCTGCTGGACCTCAAGGCCATGGCCGAGGGCATCCTGCCCAAGGTCAACGCCCGCATCGAGGACCCCAAGTTTCATCTGTACTTCAACAACCACCGCACCTCCGAGGCGGGTTCCAAGCACAAGGAACAGCGCCTCAGCGCCACCTTCTATGCCCTCACCCGCTGCCACATCCCGGCCTTCGGGGTGGAGTCCAGCAAGAGCCTGCCCAACGTGGCCATGAAGATTCGCCACCACAACCTGGTGATAAACGCCTTCATGGAACAACTGGGCATCGTGCCCGAGACCCCGCCCTCCAACCTGCCGGCCCCGGAGTTCAAATTTCTGGTGGTCAAGGTCAACGACTTCCAACCCGTGGCCGTGGCCAAGGGCTCCCACCTCACGGTGGCCCCGGGCGACCGCCTGACCGTGCAGCACATCCAGGCCAACTATGAGCGCGGCCTGAGCTGCGACATCGAGGGCCTGGGCTCGGTCAACGACCTGGGCCAGACCCTGACCATAACCAAGCCCGCCGGTGTCCTGGTGCGCAAGGACAACCAGAACATCGGCCGGGTGGAGATCAAGGTGGACCCGGCCCAGCGCCACCCCAGCACCATGGTGCGCTCCACCCTGTTCTACTTCGTGCTGGACGTGGAAGGCCGGCGCCAGATGGTGGCCGACGGCGAGCGTCTCCGGGTGGTCAGGGGCGACCGCATCGTGCTGCGCGACGTGCTTAGCAACCTGCGCGACCAGTCCCACATCAAGGTGGATTTCAAGGGCTACCAGCCGCCGGGCCAGGCCAACCTGGGCGAGGATCGCGGGCACACCATCAATAGCGGCCAACAGTTGCAAAAGCAGTATTCCCTGTGCCCTGGACAGGAGGGCCTGGAGTGCTATCAGGTGACGGCCAGCCAACTGGGCCGCCGCCTGGGCCTGATGCAGGTGGAGGTGGCCCCGGCCCAACTGGACTACCTGGTGCTGCGCCGGGCCGGGCACAAGCTGGTCTACCACAACGGCGAGACGGTGCTGGCCTCGCCGGACGAGCGCCTGGAGGTGATGGACGTCAAGAGCAACATCACCGCCGCCGAGGCCGGCCTGGCCTTGGCCCTGGACGGCCAGGGCCGGCGGGTGCCCCTGGCCGGCAGCCTGATAGACATGGCCGCCGAGCCCTTCCGGGGCCTGGCCCAGGGCCGGCCCGAGGGCGTGCGCCTGGTGGTGCTGCGCAACGATCAGGCCATCGGCCACGTGCAGCTCCAGATTGGAGGCAGATAGGTTTCGGCCAACGGTCTGACCATACTCTCGGGAGGCACCTTCATACGCGGCGACGTCTTCAGCCAGGACGTGCTGGTGGTGGAAGGCGGCATCGAGGGCAACATCGTGTGCAACCGGGTCATCGTCAAGCCCCAGGGCTGGGTGCACGGCGACGTGACCTGCCGCTCGCTGTCCATCGAGCCCGGCGGGGTGGTGGACGGGGCCATCAAGGTTTCCGACTCCAGCTCCCTGCCGTCTCCAGCCATGGTGGAGCAGGAGCTTTTGGTGGGCCAGGAGGCCCAGTCGCTCATCGAGGTGGCCCCGGAATCCGGCGAGGCTGATGAGCCACGCCCGTGAGGTCTGGGCAACCCACAGGGGGGGGTGAATTGCAGGATTGCTACATCAAGATCGGCGAGGAACATCACGAGGGCCTGGAAGTCTCCACCCTGCTGG
>JACQYR010000244.1 GCA_016208115.1 Desulfarculus sp. | reverse complement strand
CCCAGGCTTAGCGGCGAAAACAGGCGGGGGAAGGCGCTCATGGTCTCCTCCGGGGATTGGGCATTTTGGGGCGCCCGCTGGGGGCGATATATCATGATAACAGCCCCGGCCCGGCCAGGGCCATGGCTTTGGCCGGGCCTTGCGCGCCAGCCCAAACCTGATAAATAAGGTGGGTGCGGCCCGGAATCGCCCTGGCCGGCCATAAACCTTCGCAGGAAGCGGCCCCATGCCCCGCGCAATCAAACGCCTGTGCCTGCTCTGCCTCCTGGGCCTGCTCCTGGGCTTGGCCGGCGCGCCCCCGGCCAGGGCCGAGACGGTCAGCCTGCCCATCACCATTGATTATCCCCTGCTGCGCGACATGGTGGCCAGGCAGTCCTTCCCCGGCCCCGGCGAGACGGCCACGGTGGTCAACCAGATGGGCGGCTGCACCCTGATCGAGATGAGCCAGCCCCAGGTGGAGCCCGAGCGCGAGTATTTGCGCCTGCGCTCGGCCATCACGGTGCGCTTGGGGGTCTCCGTGGCCGGCAAGTGCCTCAACCCCGTGGACTGGCGGGGCTTCATCGAGCTGGTGCAGCGGCCCCGCCTGACCGCCCCCCACTGGGACATGGCCTTCGACACCGTGCAGTCGCGCCTATTCGACACCGACGGCCAGCCGGCCAAGCTGGCCCAGACCATGTGGGACCTCATAAAGGAGCACGTGCACGCCTACCTGGACCGCCAGACCATCAGCCTGGCCCCGCCCATGAAGGACCTGACCCAGTTCCTGCCCCTGTTGATGGACAGTCAGTCCCAGCCGCGCATGCAGGCCTGGATGAAGAGCCTGCGTCCCGGACCGCTGACGGTCACGCCTTTAGCGCTCCAGGCCGACATCCTCATGGACGTGGCGCCAACGGCCGCCCCGGACCGCGAGCGCCTGACCATCTCGGACCAGGAAGTGGAGCGCTTCATCGAGGCCTGGCAGGCCTGGGACGCCTTCCTGGTCTACCAGATAAACTTTTTGGGGCGCCGGCCTCTCACCGCCCAGGAGCGGCGCACCCTCTTGGACACCCTGCTGGATACCCGCCACCGCTTCGTGGCCGAGCTGGCCCAGGACTCGCCCGGCCGGCGCGACGTGGTGCGCGAGCAGTTCGTGCTGGCCTGGCAACGCCTGGCCCCCATGCTCCGCCGCCAATTGGCGGAAGGAGGCACCGACCGCCGCCTGAGCTACCTGGGGTTCTTCACCGCCGCCGATGCCCTGGCCGCCCTGGACAGGCTGGGGCCCACCCTGGGGGTGGACGTCAGCAAGAACGGCCTGATACGCCTGATACGCCTGATGGAGGCCGACAGCGCCCGCCAGCCCGGCCTGGAATACTCACCGGCCGTGGACCCCGGCCTGCGCCGCACCCTGGGCCTGGGACCGGCCCCGGAGATGGCCGGGCCGGCCTACCCCGTGCAGGAGCTGCCCTGGTCGCCGCCCGAGCCCGAGCCCGGCGGCCCGCCGCCCCTGACCCCCGGCCAGCCCGACGAAACCCCCGCCGAGCTGCCCCCGGCCAACAGCCGGCTCTGGCGCTGGCTCATAGGCACGGCCTGGGCCGCCGAGGCCGGCCAGCCCGCCGACCTCAAGGAAATCAGGCCCTGGGTGCTCTCGCCCGGCAACCGCGAGGTCTACCTGGAGCGGCTCAAGGAGGCCATCCGGGTGGCCTCCCAGAAGACCATGGCCAAGAACCGCCTGGACCCCAGGCACCAGGAGATGTTCGCGCTCTTGGCCACCAGCACCGCCTGGCAGGAGAGCTGCTGGCGCCAGTTCATCACCGCCGGCGGCAAGATCACCTACCTGCGCTCCTACAACAACACCTCGGTGGGGGTGATGCAGATCAACGAGCGCGTCTGGCGGGGCATGTACGACCTGCCCAGCCTGCGCTGGAACGTGCTCTACAACATCCGCGCCGGCTGCGAGATATTGGAGCTGTACCTGCGGGAATACGCCCTTCAGGGTAACGGCAGGAGCCGCTCCCTGGATTCGCCCACCCTGGCCAGGGCGGTCTACGCCATGTACAACGGCGGCCCCGGCCAGTTGGAGCGCTTCTTGAAGCGCCAGGCCAGCAACTCCTATGCTCAGAGCGACAAGCTTTTCGCCGAGAAGCTGAACTGGGTCATGGCCGGTCAGTGGGACAAGCTGGAGCGCTGCTGGGGGCAGTAGGCCGCCGTGCCCGCCGGCCCGGTGCCCCGGGCTGGGCATAGACGGGTCGGGCGGCGCTGTGGCTCCAACCTATGCCGGCGGCTCCCGTGTCAGGCTTGCGGCGTAAAACACACGGGCGGGGTTTATCCCCGCCCGGTTTTTGATTTTGGCCCGTTACTGGGCGAAGACGTCCTTCATCATGATGGTGGCCTCGCGGTCGGCGCCCACGCTGACCATCACCAGGGGCGCGCCCACCACCTGCGCCAGGCGCTCCAGGTAGGCCCGGCAGGCGGCGGGCAGGTCTTCATAGCGGCGCACGCCGGTGATGTCCTCTTGCCAGCCCTCCAAGTCCTCGTAGATGGGCTGGCACTGGGCCAGCTTGGCCAGCGAGGCCGGCACGGAGCCCATGGTGGAGCCGTCGGGCAGGCGGTAGCCCACGCACAGGCGCAGCTTCTTCAGGCCGGTGAGCACGTCCAGCTTGGTCAGGCACAGGCCCTCGATGCCCGAAAGGCGCACGGAGTGCTTGACCACCACGGCGTCCAGCCAGCCGCAGCGCCGGGGCCGGCCGGTGGTGGAGCCGTACTCGGCGCCCTGGTCCCGGAGCCATTTGCCGTTGTCGTCCTCCAGCTCGGTGGGGAAGGGGCCACCGCCCACGCGGGTGGTGTAGGCCTTGACCAGGCCCAGCACCGGCCCCAGGCGGGTGACGCCCACGCCGCTGCCGCAGCAAGCCGAGCCGGCCACCGGGTTACTGGAGGTGACAAAGGGATAGGTGCCGTGGTCAATGTCCAGGTGGGTGCCCTGGGCGCCCTCAAACAAAAGCGACTGGCCGGCGGCCAGCATCTCGTCCAATTCCAGGGCCACGTCGGTTATGTAGGGCGCCAGACGCTGGCCAAAGGCCAGGTACTGCTGGCAGATGGCCCCGGCGTCCAGGGGCTCCTCTTTGTAGTACTGGGTCAGCCAGAAGTTCTTCTCGGCCACGTTGGCCTCGATCTTGGCCTTGAGCAACTCGGGCTCCAACAGGTCCACGGCGCGCACGCCCACCCGGGAGACCTTGTCCTCGTAGCAGGGGCCGATGCCCCGGCCGGTGGTGCCAATGGCCGCGCCGCCCTTGGCCTTTTCCCGCGCCAGGTCCAGGGCCTTGTGGTAGGGCATGATGAGGTGGGCCCGCTCGCTCAGGCGCAGCTTGGCCGGCCCGGCCTCCACCCCACGGCTGGTCAGGCGGTCAATCTCGCCGAGGAACACCTCGGGGTCCACCACCACGCCGTTGCCCACGAAGCATTTCTTGCCCGGGTGCAGCACGCCCGAGGGAATGAGGTGCAGTATGAACTTCTCGCCGCCCACCACCAGGGTGTGGCCGGCGTTGTTGCCGCCTTGGAAGCGCACGATGCCCTGCACCCGCTCGGTGAGCAGGTCCACCACCTTGCCCTTGCCCTCGTCGCCCCACTGGGAGCCCACCACGATGACGCATGCCATGGGCCAATAACCTCCTGAGGAAACTTGTCACGCGGCCGTAATGGCCCCGTGTACCCTACTGTAAGCCAACGCCCCTGTCAACTTGAGGCAACGGTTTGAAGCCCCCCCGGCCCCGTGATATACTGCAACCCCGCGCGGGAGTAGCTCAGTTGGCCAGAGCGTCAGCCTTCCAAGCTGAGGGTCGCGGGTTCGATTCCCGTCTCCCGCTCCAAATAAAACAAACGGTTGGCCCGTGCCCTTCCCGCATGGGGTGACGTAGCCATGAACAAACGTCTTGTCCTGCTGGCCCTGGCCGGCCTGTGCCTGGCCCTCTTGGCCCCGGCCCTGTCCCCCGGCCAGGTGACCATCCTGGCCTTTGGCGACAGCCTCACCGCCGGCTACGGCCTGGCCCAGGAGGAGGCCTTTCCGGCGGTGCTGGAGGGGATGCTGCGCGCCGAGGGCATCAAGGTGCGGGTGATAAACGCCGGACTCTCCGGCGAGACCACCGCCGGAGGGCGCGCCCGCCTGGCCAGCTACCTCAAGGACCCGCCCCAGGCGGCCATCCTGGAGCTGGGCGCCAACGATTGCCTGCGCGGCCTGGACCCCGCCGCCGCCGAGGAGAACCTCTCGGCCATGCTGCACGAGCTGACCAGCCGGGGGGTCAAGGTGCTCTTGGCCGGCATGCTGGCCCCCTCCTACCGGGGGGAGCCCTACGTCAAGAACTTCAACGCCATCTATCCCCGCCTGGCCCAACGCTTTGGCGTGGACCTGTATCCCTTCTTCTTGGCCGGGGTGTGGGAAGACCAACGCCTGACCATGGACGGGCTGCACCCCACGGCCAAGGGGGTGCGCGTCATCGCCCAAGGCATCTACCCCCAGGCCAAGCGCCTGGCCCTCTCGGTGCTGGAAGGGCAACAGGCAGCCAAGTAGGCCCCACCCTCACGCGCCGCCCTCAAGGTTCCACGAAGATGTGGTAGCCGGCCCGCTCCAGGACCTGGGCCATCTCCTGGGCATGCTCCGGCCCGCTGGTCTCCACCTCCATATGCACCCGGCTCT
>JACQYR010000243.1 GCA_016208115.1 Desulfarculus sp. | reverse complement strand
TGCCCTCAGCGGGCCAGGGATGGCCCGCCAAATTGCTCGGCCCGTGGCCGGGCAATTTGGGAGCCCGCCCGAATTCACTTCGGGCGGGCGAGTGCCGGCGAGGCCATGGAGGGCCGAGCCGGCAGGAGAAGCACGGCGCGGCGGCAACGGCGTGACCGTGGCGGATCTGAGGGAATGAGCCAAACCGGCCACATCCCCCCCGAGGCCATTGACCGGGTGCGCCTGGCGGCTGACATCGCCGACGTGGTGGGCCGGCGCATACGCCTGGGCAAGAAGGGCAAGGACCTGTGGGGCCTGTGTCCCTTCCATGGCGACAGCGCCCCCAGCCTCAAGGTGGACCAGGGGCGCGGCACCTGGCACTGCTTCGGCTGCGGCGAGGGCGGCAGCGTCTTCAATTTCGTGATGCGCGACCAGAACATGTCCTTTCCCGAGGCGGTGCGCGAGTTGGCGGCCCTTTACGGCGTGGACCTGCCCCGGCCCGAACAGGGCCCCGAGGAGCGCCGGCGCCAGGAGGAAAAAGATCGTCTGTTGCGCGTGTTGGAGCTGGCGGGTACATTTTTTCGCCAGCAACTGGGTTCCAGCGCCGCCGCCGCGGCCAAGGAGTACCTCCTGACTACGCGCGCCTTGGATGCCAAAACCGTGGAGGCCTTCGGGCTGGGCTTCGCCCCCGAGCAGTGGGAGGGCCTGCGCCGCCATCTGGCCGCCCAGAAGGTGCCCGAGGACCTGGCGGTCAGCGCCGGGCTGATCGTGCGCCGCGAACAGGGGCCAGGGGCCTACGACCGTTTCCGGGGCCGGGTGATGTTTCCCATCCAGGACGGCGCCGGCCGGGTGGTCAGCTTCGGCGGCCGCATACTGGGCCAGGGCGAGCCCAAATACCTGAACGGCCCCGAATCGCCGGTCTTCAGCAAATCGCGCACCCTCTACAACCTGCATAATGCCCGGCCGGCCATGCGCCGCGGCGGACGCGCCCTGGTGGTGGAGGGCTACTTCGATGTCATCACCCTGGCGGCCCAGGGCTTCATGGAGACCGTGGCGCCTTTGGGCACGGCGCTGACCGCCGAGCAGGTGCGCATCCTCAAAAGCCAGGCCCAGGACATCGTGCTGATCTTCGACGGCGACGCCGCCGGCCAGCGGGCCGCCCTGCGGGCCTTGCCCATCTTTTTGGCCGAGGGGCTCACCCCCCGGGTGCTCTTGTTGCCCCAGGGCGAGGACCCCGACAGCTTCGTGCGCTCCCAGGGCGCGGCGGGGCTCAATAAGGCGCTCAAGCAGGCCCGCCCGCTGATCGAGGCGGTGCTGGACCAGACCGTGCAAAACGGCGACCGCACCAGCCCCGAGGGCAAGAGCGCCATTGTGCAGGCCGCCGGCGAGGTCATCAAGGCCATCAGCGACCCGGTCACGCGCACCGGCTACCTGGAGCGCCTGGCCGGGCAACTGGCCCTGCCGCCCGCCGCCCTGGCCGCCCGCCTGGGCCTGCCCCTGTACGGCGGCCAACGGGCCATACCGCCCACCCCCGCCGCCAGCCGGGGCCAAGGCCGGCCCAAGGCCAGGCTGCACGATCCCGAGGCCGCCCGCCTGGAGTTGGCGCTCAGCTCGCCGGCGGCGGCCCGCGTCCTGGCCCAGGGCGGGGCGCTGGGCGATTGGGCCAACCCCGATTTGGCCGCCGTGGCCCAGGCCATCCTGCGGGTGCTGGCGGCTGACCAGGAGCCCACCCCCGAGGCGGTGATGCTGGCCTTGAGCGACCAGGACCTGGCCAAGGTGGTCAGCCGCCTGGCCCAGTGCGGCCTGGCCTGCGCCGACCCGGTGCGCGAGGCCAACCTCCACCTCGGCCGCTGGCAAAGGACCCGCCACGAGCAGGTGCTGGCCGAGCTGACCCGCGACCTGGCCGCGGCCCAGACCAGCGGCGACATGCAAAGGGTTATGGAACTGCAACACCGGCGCAAGCTCTACCGCCGTTCAACCTCTCCTTCTCCTACCTCCACGGGAAAGGACTAGCCCATGCTCAAGGAAAAGAAATTCGCCGACCTGCAAAGGCTCATCTCCAAGGGCCGGGCCAAGGGCTATCTCACCTACGACGAGGTCAACACCGCCATGAGCCCCGAGGCCAACGCCGAGGGCATGGACGACATGATAATGGTCCTGGACGAGATGGACATCCCGCTCATTGACGACGAGAGCAAGCTCAAGCTGAAGGTCGGCGACAACGTGGAGGTCGAGGTTGACGTGGACGTGGAGGAGGAGGACGACCTGCCCCCCGGCGAGGAGGACGAGAACGCCGCCGAGGAAGGCGAGCTGCCCGGCGAGGAGGGGCGCGTCTCCGACCCCGTCAAGATGTACCTGCGCGAGATGGGCCTGGTGTCGCTACTAACCCGCGAAGGCGAGGTGGAGATCGCCAAGCGCATCGAAAAGGGCGAGCGCCAGGTGATCGGGGCGCTCTTGGAGTCCTCCATCTGCGTGCAGGAGATACTCAACCTGGGCAAGGCCCTGGAGGAGGGCTCCTTGCGCATCAAGGACGTGGTGCGCGACATTGACGACGAGGAATCGCTGTCGGCCCACGAGGAGCGCAAGGAGGCCTTCCTGGTGCTGGTGGAGAAGGTGCGCCGCATGGACCGGCGCAACACCAACGCCTACGAGAAGCTCAACAAGCGCGACGCCGCCGTCACCGCCGAGCAGCGCAAGCGCCTGCGCGAAAACCTGGCCAAGAACCGCCGCCGGGTGGCCGAGATGCTGGCCGAGCTTAAGCTGGACAAGCGCCAGGTGGACCACATCAGCGGCCGGCTGCGCCACTATCTGCACCGCATAGACCACTCCGAGGCCACCTTGAGCGCCTGCATCATGGAGGCGGGGCTGCCCAAGGCCGAGATCGGCAAGCTGGCCCGCAAGGTGCGGGCGGCCAAGGGCAAGCGCTGCGCCCTGGGCAAGTGCCGCTGCTCGGCCGAGCGCATCCTGGAACTGGAGGTGACGCTGCGCCTGTGCCGGGCCACGGTGCGCGAGGTGGAGAACGAGTGCAAGATGAACGCCACCAGCCTGCGGCGTCTCTTGGAGCGGGTGGCCAGCGGCCAGGACCTGGCTCACCAGGCCAAGCAGGAGCTGGTGGAGGCCAACCTGCGCCTGGTGGTCTCCATCGCCAAGAAGTACACCAACCGGGGCTTGCAGTTTTTGGACCTGATCCAGGAGGGGAACATCGGCCTGATGAAGGCCGTGGACAAGTTCGAGTACCAGCGGGGCTACAAGTTCAGCACCTACGCCACCTGGTGGATACGCCAGGCCATCACCCGGGCCATCGCCGACCAGGCCCGCACCATCCGCATCCCCGTGCACATGATCGAGACCATCAACAAGCTCATCCGCACCAGCCGCTACCTGGTGCAGGAGTTTGGCCGCGAGCCCACGCCCGAGGAGATCGCCGAGAAGATGGACTTCCCCCTGGAGAAGGTGCGCAAGGTGCTCAAGATCGCCAAGGAGCCCATCAGCCTGGAGACCCCCATCGGCGAGGAGGAAGACAGCCATCTGGGCGACTTCATCGAGGACAAGAAGGTCATCAGCCCGGCCGACGCGGTGATAAACCTAAACCTCTGCGAGCAGACCCGCAAGGTGCTGGCCACGCTGACCCCCCGCGAGGAGAAGGTCCTGCGCATGCGTTTCGGCATCGGACAGAAGGCCGACCACACCCTTGAGGAGGTGGGGCGCGACTTCGATGTCACCCGCGAGCGCATCCGCCAGATCGAGGCCAAGGCCCTGCGCAAATTGCGCCACCCCAGCCGGGCCAAGAAGCTCAGGGCCTTCATAGAAAACTAGGCGGGTCCGCGCGGCTTGACAGAAACCGCCACGGCCATGATAATTTAGTTTTGGCTTTCGCGGGCCCATAGCTCAGTTGGTAGAGCCTCCGGCTCATAACCGGATCGTCCCTGGTTCGAGACCAGGTGGGCCCACCATCGTTATCCGCTAAGGCAAGGCCTGGTCCTGGCGCCATCGGCCAGGCGGGCGGGCAAGGCAGGAAATAGCCCATGGGATCAGCGCGCCCCCACGCGGGCCGGCCCGCCAAACGACCAGACCGATCAGCCAGAAAGAGGGCGCCCCACCACCCGGGGCGCCTGCTTAGTTAATGCCCATGACCAGCCGCCACCCCACCGTCGCCGACCTGATGGCCCTGATGGAAGCATGGGCCCCGGCCTGGACCGCCGAGTCCTGGGACCGGGTGGGCCTGGCCACCGGCGACCCTCGGGCCAAGGCGGCTAATGCCTGGGTGGCCCTGGAACTGGACGACGGCCTCTTGGCGGCGGCCCTGGCCGGCGGCGTGGACATGCTGCTGTTGCACCACCCGCCCTTGTTCAAGCCGCTGACCGATCTGCGCTCCGACCGCCCGGCCACGGCCCGGCTATTGAAAGCCGCCGCCGCCGGCCTGGCCATCTTCGCGGCCCACACCAACCTGGACGCCGCCCCTGGCGGGGTGAACGACGCCCTGGCGGCGCGCCTGGGCCTGGCTGCCACCACGCCGCTCATACCCCTGCTCAGCGACGGTCTGGCCAAGCTGGTCACTTTCGTGCCCCCGGACCACTACGAGGAGGTGGCCACGGCCCTGTTCGCCGCCGGGGCCGGCCGCATCGGTGGGTACCGCGACTGCGCCTTCGTGGCCAGCGGCACCGGCACCTTCCTGGCCCCGCCCGGCTCCAACCCCTACCTGGGCCGGGCCGGCCAACGCGAGCGGGTCAGCGAGCTGCGCCTGGAGACGCTCATCCCCCTGGCCCAGGCCGGCCAGGCGCTGAATGCCCTCAAGGCCGCCCATCCCTACGAGGAGCCGGCCGTGGACGTCTACCCCCTCAGGCAGGCCCCGGCGGGCTGTGGCCTGGGCCGGGTGGGCAACTTGGCCGAGCCCCGGCCGGCCCAGGAGTTCGCGGCCTGGGCCGCCCGGGAGCTGGGCGCCCGCGCCCCCCTGCTGGCCGGGCCGCTGCCCCAGCGCCTGGAGCGAGTGGCCGTGTTGGGGGGCTCGGGCGGCGATCTCCTGGGGGCGGCGGCCAAGGCTGGCGCCCAAATGCTGATTACCGGCGAGGCCCGCTATCACGCGGCCCAGGAGGCCGCCGATCTGGGGGTCGCCTTGCTTGTCCTGGGACACTACCAGACCGAGGCGGTTATCGTGGAGCCC
>JACQYR010000241.1 GCA_016208115.1 Desulfarculus sp. | reverse complement strand
GAGCCCGGGCAGGCGCCCTGGAGGCGTGGTGGGCGCGGCCGTGAAGATGGTGTCCAGGCCGGCGGCGCGGGCCGCCTTCAGCCAGGGCGCCGCCTGCTCTGGCGGCAGGTCGGGCACGATCACCCCGGCCACCCCGGCGCCGGCCGACCGCTGGGCAAAGACCTCCAGCCCCAGGTTCAGCACCGGGTTGTAGTAGGTCATCACCACCAGAGGGGCCTTGACGCTCCCCTTGAGGCCGGCGATCATCTCCAGCACCCCCACGGGCGTGGCCCCGGCGTCCAGGGCGCGCTTGCTGGCCTCCTGGATCACCGGCCCGTCGGCCATGGGGTCGCTGAAGGGGATGCCCACCTCGATGACGTCGGCCCCGGCCTGGTCCAGCTCCCGCAGAAGCCGGGCCGAGGTGGCCATGTCCGGCAGGCCGCCGCTGAGAAAGGGTATGAAGGCGGCGCGCCCCTCTTGGCGGGCGGCGGCGAAGGCTTGGGCAATGGCCTGGCTCATGACTTTATTTTCTCCAGATAGGCGGCCACGCTGGCCACGTCCTTGTCGCCCCGGCCCGACAGGCACAAGAGCAGGATGGAGTCCTTGGGCATGGCGGCGGCGGTCACAAAGGCCTGGGCCAGGGCGTGGGAGGACTCCAGCGCCGGGATGATGCCCTCCACCCGGGCCAGCTCCTGGAAGGCGGCCACGGCCTGGGCGTCGGTGACGGCGGTGTATTGCACCCGGCCCACGTCTTTGAGCAGGCCGTGCTCCGGCCCCACGCCGGGGTAGTCCAGGCCGGCGGCGATGGAGTGGGCCTCGTGTACCTGGCCGTGCTCGTCCTGCAACAGGTACAGGTGGCAGCCGTGCAGCACTCCCGGACGGCCCGCGCCCAGGCTGGCGGCGTGCTGGCTGGTGTCCAGGCCGTGGCCGGCGGCCTCCACGCCGATCATTGCCACCGGGTCGTCCAAAAAGGCGTGGAACAGGCCCATGGCGTTACTGCCGGCGCCCACGCAGGCCATGAGCAGATCGGGCAGGCGGCCTTCGCGCGCCAACATCTGCTCCCTGGCCTCTTGGCCGATGACGGCCTGGAAATCGCGCACCATCAGCGGGTAGGGATGGGGGCCGATCACCGAACCCATGATGTAGTGGGTGGTGCGCACGTTGGTCACCCAGTCGCGGATGGCCTGGTTGACGGCGTCCTTGAGCGAGCAACTGCCGCTAGTGACCGGCTCCACCGTGGACCCCAGCATGCGCATGCGCGTGACGTTCAAGGCCTGGCGCTCCATGTCCAGGGTGCCCATGTACACGGCGCACTCCAGGCCCATGAGAGCGGCGGCCGTGGCCGTGGCCACGCCGTGCTGGCCGGCGCCGGTCTCGGCGATGATGCGCCGCTTGCCCATCTTCTTGGCCAAGAGCACCTGGCCCAGGGCGTTGTTGATCTTGTGCGCCCCGGTGTGGGTCAGGTCCTCGCGCTTCAAGAATATGCGCGCCCCGCCCAGCTTTTCGCTGAGGCGACGGGCCTCGTAGAGCGGCGTGGCCCGGCCGGCGTAGTGCTTCAGCAGATCGCCCAGCTCGGCCTGGAAGGCCTGGTCCCGGCGGGCCGCCTCATAGGCCGCCGCCAAGTCCTCCAGGGCCGGCATGAGGGTCTCGGGCACGAAGCGGCCGCCGTAGGGGCCGAAGTGCCCTCCGGCGTCGGGCTGGTCATGCCAGGCCCTTGGCGCGGGCGACGAAGCTTCTGATCTTGGCATGGTCTTTTCTCCCTGGTTCTCGTTCCACGCCGCTACTTACATCCACGGCGAAGGGTTTGACGGTGCTGATGGCCTGGGCCACGTTGTCGGGACCCAGCCCGCCGGCCAGGATTATGGGTCGTTGGCGGGCCAGGTCCACGGCCAGGCCCCAATCAAAGGCCTGGCCGGTGCCGCCGGTGCGCCCGGCCAAGGCGGTGTCCAGCAGCAAGAGCGCCTCGGGATAGGCCAGGGGGTCCGGCGCCTGCCGGCCCACGGCCAGGGCCTTGATGACCCGGGGGGCCAGGGCCTCCACCTCTGCCTGGCTCTCGCGGCCGTGCAGTTGCGCCCAGTCCAGGCCGCACCAGGACTTGAGACGCGCCACCTCCTCCACGGACTCATCCACGAAGACCCCCACCGTGGCCACCAGGGGCGGCAGGCGCCGGATGATGGCCCGCGCCTGATCGGGGCTGACCCGCCGGGGGCTCGCGGCCAGCACGAAGCCCAGGGCGTCGGCGCCGGCGGCCACGGCGGCCAGCGCGTCCTCCAGGTTGGTGAGCCCGCAAATCTTCACCCTGGTCATGCCGGCACCGCCTCCACCAGGGCGGCCACCATGCCCCGGGGATCGGGGCTGCGCATCAGGGCGCTGCCCACCAAAAAGGCGCGCAGTCCGCCGGCGTGCAAGCGCGCCACGTCCGCCGGGGTCTCGATGCCGCTCTCGGCCACCACGGTGATGCCCGCCGGCACCAGGGGGCGCAGCCTGAGGCAGGTGTCCAGGCTCACGGCCAGGGTATGGAGGTCGCGGTTGTTGATGCCCAACAGCGGCGGGTGCAAGGCCAGGGCCGGGGCCAGTTCTTCCTGGGCGCGCACCTCGATCAGGGCGGTGAGCCCCAGCTCGCCGGCAAGGCCGAACAGCTCGGCCAGGCGCGCTGTCTCCAGGGCGGCCACGATCAGGAGCACCGCGTCGGCGCCAGCGGCGCGGGCCTCATAAACCTGGATCTCGTCAATGATGAAGTCCTTGCGCAGGATGGGCAGGCTTACGGCGGCGCGGGCTTCCGCCAGGTCGGCCAACGAGCCGCCGAAGAAAGGGGCGTCGGTGAGCACCGAGCATGCCGCCGCCCCACCCAGGGCATAGGCCAGGGCCTGGTCCGCCACCGAGATGGCGCCGGCCAGGCTGCCCGCCGAGGGCGAGGAGCGCTTGATCTCGGCAATGAGCGCCGCCCTTGGCGCTCTGAGCAGGGCGGCCAGGAAGGGCCGAGGCGGCGGGGCGTCCAGGGCCTGGCGGCGCAGGTCCGCCAGGGGCCTGGCCGCCTTGAGCGCGGCCACCTCCTGGCGCTTGCTGGCCAGGATACGCGCCAGCACCGAGGGCATCTGGGCCGCCACGGCCTAGGCCCTGCCCTCTTGGCCGGCGGCCAGGCGGGCGGCCTGGCGCAGGGCCTCGAACTTAGCCAGGGCCGCGCCCGAGTCAACGGCCGCCGCGGCCTGCTCGAGGCCCTCGGCCAGGCTGGCGGCCCGGCCGGCCACCATCAGGGCCGCGCCGGCGTTCATCAGCACCGTGTCGCGGCAGGCCCCGGACGCACCGCCCAGCACCGCCAGGGCGATGCCGGCGTTCTGGGACGCGTCGCCGCCGGTCAGATCCTGGGGACGGGCGCGGGTAAGACCCAATTCCTCGGGGGTGATGGTCAGGGTGGTCACCTGGCCGTCCTTCAAGTGGGCGGCCTGGTTGGGGCCGGTGGAGCTCAACTCGTCCAGGCCGCCGGGGCCGTGCACCACCAGAGCCTGCCCACAACCCAGGCGGCCCAGCACCCGGGCCAGGGGCTCCACCAGGGCGGGGTCATAGACCCCCAGCACCTGGGCCGTGGCCCCGGCGGGGTTGGTGAGCGGCCCCAGCAGGTTGAAGATGGTGCGCAGGCCGATCTCCCGGCGGGGGCCGATGGCGTGACGCATGGCCTGGTGCAAGAGCGGCGCGAACAGAAAGCCAATGCCCACCTGGTCAATGCAGGCCCCCACCTGCTCCGGAGTCAGGTCCAGGGGGATGCCCAGGGCCTCCATGAGGTCGGCGCTGCCGCAGCGGCTAGATACCGAGCGGTTGCCGTGCTTGGCCACCCGCGCCCCGGCCCCGGCCACCACGAAGGCCGCCGTGGTGGAGACGTTGAAGGTGTGCGCACCGTCGCCGCCGGTGGCGCAGGTGTCCACCAGCACCTCCGATTGGCCGCAGCGGCAGGGCACGGGCCGGCACTTCTGGCGCATGACCCGGGCGGCGCCGGCGATCTCCTCCACGGTCTCGCCCTTCATGCGCAGGGCGATCAGAAGCGCCCCGATCTGGGCGGGCGTGGCCTGGCCCTCCATGACCTGGTCCATCACCGCCGCCATCTCATCCTCGCCCAAATGGGCCCCGCCCACCGCCTTGGCGATCGCCTCCTGGATCATCTGGGGCCTCCCCTTTACCGCTGGTTTCCAAAGCACAAAAAGCAAGGGCCGTGAACCCGCTCTGGTCGAGGTCCACGGCCCGTTTCGCCTATTGGCTGAAGGTCTGTCTCTCAAACCTCCAGGGGCAGCGGACGACCTGGGGTCGTCTGCCAGCGCCAATACCGCCAGGAGGTGGAGAAAAGCATGCAATTCGTCCCTTCGAAATTTTGTATACAGTATACCCGCCGCCGGGGCCTGTCAAGGGCTTTTGACCGCGTCGCGGGCCACAAAACAATCAGGGGCCGGCCCGGCCGGCGGCCAGGTAGTCCCGCACCTGGTCCATCATCTCCACCAGCCCCTGGCGGTCGCCGGCGGCGGTCATCTGGGCGATGCGCGCCAGGTTTTGGGCCAGGGCGGCCAAGAGCGGCGGCGCGGCGGGGTTGTTAAGGGCCAGGTCGGCGTAGAGCCCGGCCGGCTGCTGGCCCTGGTGTTCCAGCAGCCCCAGCAGGGAGCCGAACCAGGGGCCGGCCAGGGGCAGGTCGCGGGCGGGGTCGAAGCCCGCCTCCATGAGGGCGCTCCCCAGGCCCAGGAGCAGCATGTGCCGCAAGGACTGCACCTGGGCCATGAGCCGGTCGTGGGCCGCCGCCTCCATCTCCACCATTCGCGCCCCCGCCCGCTCCAGCCAGCCCTGAAGCCAGGCCCGCCAGCGCTCGCCCCGGCCCGGGCACACAAAGAAAAGCTGGCCAGCCAGGGAGGGCGCCGTGGGACCGCACAGGGGGTGGCCGCCGATCACCTCGCCCCGGGCGTGTCGCAGCATGGCGGTGAGCGGCGCGGCCTTGAGCGAGGCGATGTCCAGCACCAGGCCGTCGGGCCGCGTAAAGGGGCCGATCTGGGCCATCACCTCGCCAACCGCCGGCACGGGCACGGCCAGGATCAGCACCGGGCAGGCCGCCGCCAGCTCGCACAGAGGTGGCCCGTGGTTGAGGTCGGCCGTGCGCACCTCGTGGCCGTCCTCCTCCAGCCTGGCCTTAAGCCAGCGCCCCATGCGCCCCTGGCCGCCGATGACGCCCACCAGGGGCTTGCCAAACGGCGCGTCGTCGCTAAACGGTGGGTCCTCCATGCTGTCGTTCCTCGCCGGCCGGGGTGTTGGGTATCAGCGCGCGGGGTTGGGCTCGCCCATGGGGTAGGAGCCCAGTACCTTGAGGAAATCCACGTTCTCCTGGAGCGCCGCCAGGGCCTCGCGCACCTTGGGGTCGTCCTGGTGCCCCTCGAAGTCCAGGAAGAAGGCGTATTCCCAGGGGCGGTTCTTGGCCGGCCGCGATTCGATGCGGGTCATGTTGATGCCCCGCGCCGCGAAGTGCGACAGCGACTTGTACAGCGAGCCCGGCTGGTGGGCGGCCAGGTAGAGCACCGAGGTCTTGTCATGGCCGGTAGGCGGGCAGCTCTGCTTGCCCAGCACGAAGAAGCGGGTCATGTTGTGGGGGTTGTCCTGGATGTCCTTGGCCAGGATCTCCAGCTCGTAGTGCTGGGCGGTCAGCTCGCTGCCCACGGCGGCGGCCCCGGGGGTCACGCCGGCCTGGCGGGCGGCGGCGGCCGTGCTGCTGGTCTCCACCAATACGGCCTGGGGCAGGTTGCGCCTGAGCCAGTCGCGGCATTGGTTCAGGGCCTGGGGGTGGCTGTAGACCTTCTCCACGTCCTCCAGGCCGCCGCCACTGGCCATTAGCACGTGGCGCACCGGCCAGAAGACCTCGCCGCAGACGCTTAGGTCGGCGTTCATGAACTGGTCCAGGGTGACGCTGACCCCGCCCTCGCTGGAATTCTCCACCGGCACCACCCCCACCTGGGAGTGCCCCCGGGCCACCTCGTCGAAGACGTCAATGATGGAGGCCTGGGGCGCGAACTCGCAGGAGGAGCCGAAGTGGCGCAGGGCGGCCTGGTGGGTGAAGGTGGCCTCCGGCCCGAGGAAGGCCACCTTGAGGGGCCGCTGCACGGCCCGGCAGGCGCTGATGATCTCGCCGAAGATGGGCTTGACGGCGGAGTTGGGCAGAGGCCCGCGGTTCTGCTCCACCAGGGCCTTGATGATGCCCGTCTCGCGCTCGGGGGCGAACTCGGGCAGGCCGCCGTTCTCCTTGCAGCGGGCTATGGCCAGGGCGTGCATGGCCCGCTGATTGAGAAGGGCCAGTATCTCGCGGTCTATCTGGTCTATCTGCTGGCGCAGGGCCATCAGCTGGGCCGGGGTCAGCGATTGCTCGCCGTCGCACAGGGCCGTCTCGGGCGAGCAGTGCACCTCCACCATCACCCCGTCGGCGCCCACGGCCAGGGCCCCGCGCGCCATGGGGGCCACGAAGCACCGCCGCCCCACGGCGTGGCTGGGGTCCACGATCACCGGCAGGTGGGTGCGCTCCTTGAGCACGCAGATGGCGGAGAGGTCGAGCGTGTTGCGCGTGGCGGTCTCGAAGGTGCGGATGCCGCGCTCGCACAGGACCACCTGGGAGTTGCCCGAGGCCAGGATGTACTCGGCGCTCATCAAGAGCTCATCCAGGGTGGTCATGAGCCCGCGCTTGAGCAGGATGGGCCTCTTGACCCGACCCAGCTTCTTGAGCAGCGAAAAGTTCTGCACGTTGCGCGCGCCCACCTGGATCATGTCGGCGTATTCCTCCACCAGGGGGATGTCGCCGGAGTCCATGACCTCGGTGACCACCGGCAGGCCCGTGGCCTCGCGGGCGATGGCCAGCAGCTTGAGCCCCTCCTCGCCCATGCCCTGGAAGCTGTAGGGCGAGGTGCGCGGCTTGAAGGCCCCGCCACGCAAAAGCGAGGCGCCGGCGGCCTTGACCGCCGTGGCCGTGGCCACCATCTGCTCGGCGCTCTCCTCCGAGCAGGGGCCGGCGATGACCGCGAAACGCGGCCCGCCTATGGTCACCGGCCCCACCCTCACCACGGTGTCCTGGGCCTGGCTCTCGCGGCTGACCAGGTTGCACTTGGGTTTGGACCTGACGCAGGCCTGGGGCGCCGCCCCGGCCGCCATCATTGCCTGCGATATCTCCATCCTCTCCACGCTGGCCGCTATCATCTGGGACCTCCCTCCCGTAGGTTGACCGTCTCCTGACCTGAGACCATTGCACGGGGCGTCCTGCCCCGCGCAATGTCGGCTTGGCAAAAGCGCGGTTTTGCCAAGCCTCCCAAATTGCTCGCCTGAGAAGGCTCGCAATTTCGCGGGCCATCCATGGCCCGCTTCGGCCATTGTGTGGCCTATTTGAGTGTCAAGGGGTTAATCGCTCTTTTTACGCTCAACATTTCTGTTTCACCATGCAATGGCCTCGACCCACAAAATGCAAGGAGCCCTGGGTTGGCTGCCCAGGGCTCCTAAAACTTGAAGGCCCTGGGCGGGTGGCTTTCGCCGTCTGCCCATGGCCTTTGGTTTGGTTTAGCTTAGCTTGGCTGCTCTAGACCTCCCCTGGCACCGGGCAGACGGCGGTAAAGTAATAAAAGCTAAAATAGAAATAGGCCACCCCCGGCTGGTTGCCGGTGCCCATGATTCTATTTAGCCTGCCGCTGCCCATGCGTGTCTTTCCTTGCAGCCAAAAATCTGGGACTAACTAAACACCGCTTTAATCACCCTGTCAACAGCTAAAATGGGGGCCGCGCTATTTTTACCAGCTATTATGCAGCCATAGGGGCCTGCTTGCCCGGCTAGCCCCGCTGGCGATGGTGGAACCACAACAAGGCCAGCACATAGGAGTGCCACCCGAAGCCGGCGATGGAGCCGGCGCAGACGTCGGCCAACAAGGACACCCGGCGGAACTCCTCGCGGGCCTGGGGGTTGGTCAGGTGCACCTCCACCACCGGCACCCCGCAGGAGAGCACCGCGTCGCGCAGGGCCACGCTGGTATGGGTGTAGGCCCCGGCGTTGAGTATCACCCCCTGGCTGTCGCGGCCAGCCCGCTGGATGATGTCCACCAGCTCGCCCTCGTGGTTGGATTGCAGGCACTCCACCACCATGCCCAACTCCGAGCCCAGGTCCCGAAGCTCGCCTTCGATCCAGGACAGGGTCTTGTCGCCGTAGAGGCCGGGCTCGCGCCGGCCTAGCAGGTTAAGATTGGGGCCGTTGATGACCATGATGCGCATTTGTTCGGCTCCTTACTTTATCAGGCCTGGCGCGCGGCCCGCTGGGCCAGCCAGGCGTCGGCCAGCACCAGGGCGGCCATGGCCTCGGCCACGGGGGCGATGCGCGGGCACAGGCAGGGGTCGTGCCGGCCCTTGATCTCCATGGTACGGGCCTGGCCGTCCAAGTCAATGGTGGCCTGGGGCCGGGCGATGGAGGGCGTGGGCTTGACCGCTAGGCGCAGCACGATGTCCTGGCCGGTGGAGATGCCGCCCAGGATGCCGCCGGCGTGGTTGCTCAAAAAACCCTGGGGGCTAATCTGGTCGTTGTTGGCCGAGCCCCGGCGGCTGGCCACGGCGAAACCGTCACCCACCTCCAGGCCCTTGACCCCGCCGATACCCAGCATGGCCCCGGCCAGGAGGGCGTCCAGCTTGTCGGCCACCGGGTCGCCCAGGCCCACGGGCACCCCGCTGGCCAGGACTTCCACCACCCCGCCCAGGCTGTCGCCCTCGGCTAAAGCCTGGCGCACCGCCTCGGCCATGGCCTGGGCCACCTCCGGGTCGGGGCAGCGCAGGGGGTCGGCCTGGGCGAAGGCCCAGTCGCGGGCCAGAGCCAGCACGCCCCCCACCCGCGCGGTGCAGGCCTGGATGCCCACCCCCAGGGGAGCGAGCAAGGCCCGGGCCAAGGCCCCGGCGGCCACCCGGCCCACGGTCTCGCGCCCCGAGGCGCGCCCGCCGCCGGGCTGGGGGGGGGTGCCGTACTTGTAGTAGTAGGTGTAGTCGGCGTGGCCGGGGCGGAACAGGCGGCGGATGTCGCCGTAGTCCTTGGAGCGGGCGTCCTGGTTGCGCACCAACAGGGCCACGGGCGTGCCCAGGCTAAGGCCGTCGGCCCCCACCCCGGAGAGAATCTCCACCTGGTCGGCCTCGCGGCGGGCCGAGGTGAAGGCGCTCTGGCCGGGGCGGCGGCGGTCCAGGTCGCGCTGGATCAGCTCGGCGCTGACCGGCAATCCGGCGGGCAGGCCCTCCACCACCACCCCCACGGCCGGGCCGTGGGACTCGCCGAAGGTGGCGGCGCGCAGATATCGGCCGAAGATGCTACCCATGCAGATAATCCCGAGCCATTTGCAGGGCCGTGGCCAGCTCGGCGGGGGTGACGTCCTCCACGCACACGGGATTGCCCACCCCCTCCAGCAAGACGAACAGCACCCGGCCCCCCTGGTTCTTCTTGTCGTTTTGCATGATCTCCCAGGCCACCTGGGCCTCGGGCCAGGCGGGCATGCGCGGCAGCAGCCGGGCCATGTCGCCGGCCACCTCCCGGGCCAGCTCGCCGGGGATCAGCCCCCGCCCGGCCGAGAGCGCCGCCGCCACCAGCAGGCCCACGGCCACGGCGCGGCCGTGGCTCAGGCGGTAGCGGTGGAAGCTCTCCAGGGCGTGGCCGTAAGTATGCCCCAGATTGAGGATGCGGCGCAGGCCTTTTTCGCGGTAATCGGCGCTGACCACCTTGGCCTTGGCCCGGCCCGAGAGGCTGGCCGTCCGGGCCAAGAGCGGCAGGTCGCCGGCCAGGAGCGCTGGCAGGTTGCCGCGCACCAGCTCGTATAGCTCCGGCGAGGACACCAGGCCGGTCTTGTAGGCCTCCACCAGGCCCTCGGCGATCTGGGCCCTGGGCAGGGTGGCCAGCGCCAGCAGGTCCAGCGCCACCAGGGCCGGCTGGGCAAAGGTGCCCACCACGTTCTTGCCCGCCGGCAGGTTCACGCCAGTCTTGCCGCCGATGGCCGCGTCCACCGCCCCCACCAGGGAGGTGCTGGCGATGGCGAACTCCATGCCGCGCTTGTAGGTGCTGGCCACGAAGGCCGCCAGGTCGGAGACCACCCCGCCGCCCAAGGCCAGCAGCAAATCGCCTCGCTCGATGCGCCCCGCCAGTAGGGCCTGGTAGAGGCGCTGGGCCTGGCGCAGGGTCTTGCTGCCCTCCCCCGGCAAGATCTCGATGACCAGGGGTTGGCCCAGGGCCGCCAGGTAGCGGTCCAGGTGCAGGCGGGCCAAGTTGCGGTCGGTGATGAGAGCCACCCGCCGGCCGGCGGCCAGGGGGGCCAAGGCCTGGGGGGCGTGGCAGGTGGCCTCGATGGGGCACTCCTGGCCGCCCAGGCTGGCCGAAAAGCGCTCCCGGCCCAGCACCGCCGCGGCCAGGGCCTCCACTACCTGGGCCGGGTCCAGGCCGTCCACGGCCAGGGCCGCGTGGCAGTCGGCGTAGGCCTGCCGCCGGCTGGCGTAGAGGGCCTCCAGGGCGGCGGGGTCCTGCCACAGGGGCCGGCCGGCCGTGCCCTCGCTGCCCAGGCGCGCCCGGCAACCCAGCAGGCTGGAGTCCAGACAGATGACGCGCCCCGTGCCGCGCATGAGCCGGCGGTTGGCCGGGTCCACGGGCAGGCCCCCTCCCGTGGCCACCACCAGGCGCTGGCGCTGGCTGACTTTTCTTAGCTCCGCGGACTCGGCGGCGCGAAAGGCGGGCTCGCCCAGGCTGGCGAAGGCCTGGGGGATATCCATGCCCAGGCGCCGGGCCACCAGGTCGTCCAAATCCACGAAGCGCCGCTTGAGCAGCCGGGCCAGGCCCTGGCCCGCGCTGGACTTGCCGGCGCCCATGAAGCCGGTGAGGTAGAGGTTTTGGTTCATGGCCTTTCCACGGGCAGGGCCGCGTAAAACTCCTGGGCCGTGGCCGCCAGGCCGGTCCACAGGTTAAAGCTAAGGGCCGCCTGGGCCGCCAGCATGGACAGGCCGTCCAGGAAGGCCGCGCTGGAGCGCCCAGCCAAGGCCCGCCAGAAGTTGCCGCGCCGGCCGTAGTTGAGGTCCATGACCAGGCGGCAGCCGGCGCCCAGCTTGAGGCCCGCCACCATGGCGGCCATCTCCGGTGACTCGCTGGGCGTGGAGACGGCGCTGGCGTTGACGATGATCTCAGCCTGGCCGGCGGCTTGGGGCAGATCGTCCATAATGATGGCCTGGCCGCCCAGTTGCCCGCACAGTTCCCGGGCCTGTTCCAGGCGGCGGCTGGCCACCGTTACCCGCGCGGCGCCGGCCAGGCGCAGGCCCAGCACCACCGCCCGGGCCGCCCCGCCGGCCCCCACCACCAGGGCCGCGCGTCCCTTGGGCGGCTGGCCAGTCCCTTCCAGGGCCGCCAGGAAACCGCCCACGTCGGTGTTGTGGCCCTCCAACAGGCCGTCCTTGACCACGATGGTGTTGACGGCCAGCAGCTCGCGGGCCAGGTCCGATAGGGTGGAGAGATAGGGCAGCACGGCCTCTTTGTGGGGCACCGTGACGTTGGCCCCGGCAAAGCCCAGGGCCTTGAGGCCGCGCACGGCCTCGCCCACCTCGGCGGGATGGACCTTGAGGGCCAGATATTGGCCTTCCAGACCGTGGGCCTTAAGCGCCGCGTTGTGCATCACCGGCGACAGCGAGCGGGCCACCCGCTCATCGCCCAGCACGGCCAGCAGCATCATTTGAGCAGCATCCCCAGGTCGTGGCCAAAGCCGGGGTAGGAGACCGCCGCGCAGCCGGCGTCCTTGATGGCCACCTCCTGGCCGCAGAGCACCCCGGCCAAGCTGAGCGTCATGGCGATGCGGTGGTCGCCGAAGGAGTCCAGCTCCCCGGCCGGGGCCTTCAAGGGCGTGGGGCCGTTTATCACCAGGTCCTCGCCCTGGATGCTGATGTCGGCGCCCATGGCCCCCAACTGGGAGGCCACGGCGGCCAGGCGGTCCGATTCCTTGACGCGCAGCTCGCCCACCTCCTTCATCACCGTGGTCCCTTGGGCCTGGGTGGCCACCAGGGCCAGGATGGGCACCTCGTCCACCAGGAGCGGTATCTCCTCGGCCCGCACCGTGCAGGCCTTCAGCTCCGGCGAGTAGGCGGCGCTGACCCGGCCCCACTCCTCGGGCACCCGCCCCTGCTCCTCGATGGCCAGGGCGGCGCCCATGCGCTCCAGCACCCTGAGGAAGCCCACCCGCGTGGGGTTGAGCAGGGTGCCCTGGCTTATCACCTGGCTGCCGGGGATGATGGCCGCCGCGCACAGGAAGAAGGCCGCCGAGGAGGCGTCGCCGGGCACCCGCAGTTCCTCGGGCAGGGTAAGCTCCGAGCGCTCGATGCGCCAGCCGCCGGGCTCCTGGCGGATATTGGCCCCGCACAGGGCCAGCAGGCGCTCGGAGTGGTCGCGGCTGACCACCGGCTCGCCCACGAAGGTGGTGCCGCCGGCCTGCACGCCGGCCAGCAGGATGGCGCTCTTGAGCTGGGCGCTGGCCACGGGCAGGGTGTAGTCAATGCCCTTGAGCCCCCCACCGCTGATATTCACCGGCGGACGGCCCCCGAGGCACTCCACCTGGGCGCCCATGAGCCGTAGCGGCGTGGCCACCCGCTCCATGGGCCGGCGGCGCAGGGACTCGTCGCCGTCCAGCACGAAACTACCCGGCACCCCGGCCAACAGGCCCATCAGGAGGCGCAGGGTGGTGCCGGAGTTGCCGCAGTCCACGTTCACGCCGCCACGCAGGCGGCCCTGGGCGCCGGTGAGCAACACGCCGTCCTCGCTGAAGCGCACCTCGCCGCCCAAGAGCTTCACCGCCCCCAGGGTGGAGGAGCAGTCCTGGCAGGGCGAGTAGTTGCTGACCCGCATCCGTCCGTGCCCCAAAAGCGAGAACAGGCCCGCGCGGTGGGAGATGGACTTGTCGCCCGGCGGGGCGAAGGAACCTTTAAGCCTCATGGCCGCACCACCTGACGTCCCACGGCTAAAGCCACTTTCTCCAGGTCGCTCATGAGCTGCTGGAAGGCCGGCAGGGTCAGCGACTGGCGGCCGTCGGAGAGCGCCTTGTCGGGCTCGGGGTGCACCTCCACGATGACCCCGTCGGCCCCGGCGGCCACGGCGGCCAAGGCCAGGGCCGGCACCAGCTCGCGCTTGCCGGCGGCGTGGCTGGGGTCCACCACCACCGGCAGGTGGGTGTGCTGTTTGAGCACCGGCACCGCCGAGATGTCCAGGGTGTTGCGGGTCTCGGTCTCGAAGGTGCGGATGCCACGCTCGCAGAGGATGACCTGCCAGTTGCCCCGGGCCAGGATGTACTCGGCCGAGAGCAATAGCTCCTTGATGGTGGCCATCATGCCGCGCTTTAGGAGCACCGGCCGGTCCACGTCGCCCACGGCCTCCAAGAGCGCGAAGTTCTGCATGTTGCGGGCGCCGATCTGCAAGACGTCGGCGTACTTGGCCACCAGGGGCACGTCCGAGGCCCTAAGGACCTCGGTGACCACCGGCAGGCCGGTGATCTCCCGGGCCTCGGCCATGATCTTGAGCCCTTCCTCGCCCAGGCCCCGGAAGCTGTAGGGCGAGGTGCGCGGCTTGAAGGCCCCGCCGCGCAAAACACCGGCCCCCAGGGGCGCCAGGGCCCGGGCCACCTCCAGGTAGCCTTCGCGCGACTCCACGGCGCAGGGACCGGCCATGACCACCAGTTGGCCGTTGCCGATGGTAAGTTGCCCCAGCTTGAAGGACGTGGGCTCCTGCCGGAAGTCCCGGGAGACCAGCTTCCAGGACTTCTCGAAGCTCTCGATCTCCTCCACGCCCTCCATGACCGCCACCTTTGCCATGATCTCCTCGGCCAGGGGCCGGCTGATCTCCTCCACCACCCCCAGGACCACCCGGGAGCCGGGGGAAACCACGCGGGCTTGCAGGCCATAGCCCCGTAGGGCCGCGATGACCTGGGCCACCTCCCCCTTCTGACAACCGTCTCGCATGGCGATTACCATATCCGCGCCTCCCGCGCTAGTGCCTTATGCACTTGATTTTTTTGAAACATCGTTCCGAAATCCATCATGGGCGCCGCCGTTGTCAGGCGGCCCGCACATATAGGTCGAGGAAATTGTTGAAAATGATCGCCCCCTGCGGCGTGGCGATGGACTCGGGGTGGAACTGCACCCCCTCCAATTTAAGCTCCGCCGCGCGGATGCCCATGACCTCGCCCTCCAGGGTGTAGGCCGATACCGACAGGGGAGGGTTGAG
>JACQYR010000240.1 GCA_016208115.1 Desulfarculus sp. | reverse complement strand
GACAGAAGACAGCACCACCCAAGGCCGGCCATCCACACGGTGTCCAGGGTTGCCACCCCGCCCTCCCTACTTGAAGGCCGCTAGCAGTTCCTTGGCCTTGACCCGGTTGAGCTTGAAGCCCAGCTCGTCGGGGCCTAGCCCCATGGCCAGGCCCAGTATCTGGGTGAGGTAGACCACCGGCACCTTGATCTCCGCGCCCAGCCGCTTGGCGATGGTCTTCTGCTGCCCCTCGTACATCACGTTGCAAAAAGGGCAGATCACCACCATGGCCGTCACCGCCGCCTGGGTCAACTCCTGGAGCTTGCGGCCGGCCATGCGCCCGGCCAGGTCCTCGTCGGCGCCCAGCACCCCGCCGCCGCAGCACTCCTTGAGGTAGCGGTAGTCCAGGGCCTTGGCCCCGGTCACCTCGATCAGCCTGGCCAGGCTGGTGGGGGCCTCGGGGTCGTCGAAGCCCTCCATGACCCGGCTGGGCTTGAGCAAGTGGCAGCCGTAGTGGGGCGCGAAGGTGAACTCGCCTAAGGGGCGCGTGATCTTCTTGGCAATGGCCTCCAGGCCCACTTCCTCCAGCAGATAGCGCGCCAGGTGGCGCACCCGCACCCCGGAGCGGTACTCCAGGCCCAGGGGCTTAAGCTTCTCTTGCACCCGCGCGCGGGTCTCGGCGTCGTGGTCCAGGTGGTGGGCGGCCTCGCCCAGGGTGCCGGCGCAACTGGAGCACAGGGGCACCACGGTCAGCCCGCTCTTGCCCGCCTGGGCCAGGGCGCGGGCCGCCAGCAAGAGGGCCGTCTCCTGGTCAAAGGCCTTGAGGGGATAGCCGCAGCAGCCCAGCTCGGCCATGTCCCTCAGGTCCACGCCCAGATGGGCGGCCACCCGGCGGGCGCTCAGCTCGTAGTTGAGGTTGCGCACCGGCACCGTGCAGCCCAGGAACAACAGCGCCTCCATCAGGCCTCCTCCCCCGCCGGCCGCGGCGCCTCGGGCTGGAGGCCCAGGAGGGCCTGGTAATCGCCCGGCTCCTCGCTCACCGGCGGCAGGCCCAGCTCGGCCCGCTTGTCGTTCTCGAACTCGCCCACCTCCAGGAGCCGGCCATGGCTGGCCAACTGGCGGGCCATGGCCGAGCCCGAGGGCGGGGCATGGCCGGCTTTGGCCGCCAGGTTCTTGATGGCCGTGAGCACCTCGGCGCAGCGCACGTCCTGGGGGCAGACCTCGGAGCAGTTCTGGCAGGAGCAGCACAGCCAGATCAAGGGCGAGGAGAGCACCTCCTGGCGCCGGCCCAGCAGGGCCAGGCGGATGAGCCGCCGGGGGTCGTACTCGGGCTTGAGGGAGCCCACCGGGCAGCGGGCGGTGCAGGCGGCGCAGGCGAAGCAGGTCTTGATGCCCTCGCCGCCCGGCTGGCGGGCGATCTCCTGCTTGAAGCCGGGGTCGCAGTCGTTGAGACGCATATCCCTACTCCGGCGCGCCCAGGCGGGCATACATGGCCTCCACGGCCTTGGCCAGGGCCTGGGGCTGGTTGTTGGCCATATGCAAAAAGCTCACCGCCTCTGGTCTGAGGCCCAGGTCCTTGAGGGTCTGGGCGGCCTGACCCACGGCCAGGCGGGCGCGCAGGTTGCCGGTGATTGAGCGGCACATGCCGTCGTGGCAGCCGGCCACCAGCACGCCCTCGGCCCCCAGGCTTAAGACGCGCAAAATCAACTCCAGGCCCACCCGGCCGGCGCAGTTCAAGGGCAGAGCCAAGAGCCCCGCCGGCCAGACATGACCCTGACGGCTGAGTTGGGCAAAGGCCGGCATGGCCGACTGGCCGCAGGCCATCAGCACCATGGCCGGCGAGGGCGCCGCCTTGAGGCCGCGCGCCAGGCCCTCCACCAGCTCGGCCGTGGACCAGCCCGGCGGGGCGATGGCGTGGGCCGGGCACTCGGCGGCGCAGATGCCGCAGGCCAGGCAGGCCGCCGGCGCGGGCTGGATGTGGTCCTCCAGGTGCTCGGGCACGCCGTGGGGGCAGACGCGCACGCAGGTAAGGCAGCGGGCGCAGGTGAGATGGCGGACCGCCGGCAGGGGCGTGGCCCCGCCGCCCAGGAGGTCGTGCAGATCGTGGACCGCGCCGGCTGCCTCGGCCAGGCGGTCGTCGCCGGCTGGCGTGCCGCGCAAGGCCCCCAGGACGTAAAAGCCGGCGCGGGCGGTGCGGCCGCCGTCCAGGCGGGCGTGCTCGGGCAACAGCCGGGCCAGGGGCGGCCACAGCAGGTTGTTCTGCAGGAACCCCGGCCAGGGGGCGGTGATCTCCTCGGCCAAAAAGAGCGCGTCCGGCGCAAGCTCCAGGTCCTCGGCCAGCACCTGGTCCTGCCAGGCGAGGGTGCGGCCATCATCGGCCACCCTAGGCTCGCCGTCAGCCAGGCGGGCCATGAGCACCCCGGCCTGGCGGGCCTGGCGGTACAGACGCTCGCCCTCCGGGGTGGCCACCAGGGCCTCGCGGAACAAAAGCGTGACCTGCACCCCGGGCCGGTCTTGCAGGGCCAAGGCAGTGGTTAGGGCACGGGCAAAGCCCTGGGCCGTGGCCGGCTGGCCGACGCCCGCCAGGATGGCCACCTGCCGCCAGCCCTGGGCCGTGGCCAGGCTGGCGGGATCGCAGGCCGACAGGGGCCGCGCCAGGTCCGGGGCCAGGCCAGCCGGCGCGGGCTCCATCTCCCAGGCCCCGCCCGGGGCCAGCACCACCGCCCCGAAGCGCTGGCGCAACGCGCCCTGGGGGCCCTTGAGCCAGGCCGAAAAGGACCCGCCGGCGCCGGTGAGGTTGGTGAGCTCGGTGGGGGGGGCCAGCTCGATGCCCTCGGGCAGGCCGGCGGCCAACTCCGCCACCTGGGAGGTGTCCTCGCCCGCCCCGGCGGCGGCCGGATCGTCGCCGCGGAGGGCCAAAAGCACCGGGTGACCCAAGAGCGCCGCCTGGCGGGCCGCGGCCAGGGCTGACAAGCCCTGGCCGGCCACCAGCACCCGCTGGTTGGGCTGCGGCGCGTACACCGCTGGCAACGTTCCCAGGCTGGCGCGGCCGGCGGCCCTGGACAGGGCCGCCGCGGCCCTTTTGTGGCGATGGCCGTCGCCGCCGCCGCCCAGTTCGGCGGCCAGGTCCAGCCACTGCACCGGCCGGCCCAAGAGCCGCGCGCGCAGCCTGTCCGGGGCTAAAGCCTCGGGCACCGTGACCACCGCCGCCTCCAAGGCCCCGCCCTGGTCCAATTCCAGGCCCACGGCCCGGGCCAGGGCCAAGGGCTCCAGGCCCTCCAGGCCGGGGGCCGGCGTCCAGCAGAGCACCGGTTTAGGCATGGGCCACCTCCCCGGCGGGAGATGCGGGGGCGGCCAGCAAATATTCGGCGGCCTGGGCAGCGGCCTGGGCGGCGTGCTCGATGGATTCAGTGATGGAGCGCGGGCCGCCGGCAGTGCCGGCCACCAGCACCCCGCCGCCCCCGGCCAGGAAGCCGTGGGGGCCGGGCGCCAGGCCGAACATCTCGCACAGGGCCGGGGCCGCCACCGGCGGCTCCAGCCCCGTGGCCAGCACCACCAGATCGAATTCCTCCTCCTGGGGCTGGCCGTCCGGCCCGGCGAAGACCGCCAGCGGCCCGCCCACGCCGGGGCGCACCTCGCCGGGTATGGCCCGGATAAAGCGCAGGTCGGCGCGCATCTCGCTTAAATCGGCGCGCCAGGCCTGGCCGTAGTCCTGCACGTCCATGTGGAAGAAGGTCACCTGGCTGGCGGGCTCCAAATGGCGGGCCAGGCGGGCCAGGCGCAGGGCAAAGCCGCAGCACACCCGCGAGCAGTACAGGCGGCCCAGGGCCTGGTCGCGGGAGCCCACGCACTGAATGAAGGCCAGGCGCCGGGCCTGCCCCGGCAGGCCTCCCTTGGCCAGGGCCTCTTCCAGCTCGCCGGCGGTCATCACCCCGGGCACCCGGCCGTAACCCAGGCGGCTTTTCTTGCGGGCCTCGAAGACCTGGTGCCCCACGGCCAGGATCACCGCCCCGGTCCGCGCCAGCAGGCGCTCCCGCAGGGGGCGCTCCAGGGCCAGGGCCGGGGTGTCGGGCTGGCGGCTCTCCTGGGGGATGAGGGTCACCTCCCAACCCGCGCCCTGGCGCTGGGCGTTCACGGCCAGGGCCTGGGTCAGGGCGCCCAGGGCCGGCCGCTGGGCGGCCTGCTGCAACAGATCGCCCACCCGGCAGGCCCCGCAGCGGGCGCAGGCTTCCAGGGCCTTGCAGCAGAACCCCCGGGCCTGGCCGCCCAGGCGGGGGCCTTTCTCCACCAAGAGGCTAGGCAGTCCCCGGCGGTCCAACTCCAGGGCCGCGGCCAGGCCGGCCACCCCGCCGCCGATGATGAGTACGGGTGTATCAAGGGCGCTCAAGAAGATTATCTCCTCCAGGCAGCCGCCCACCCGGCGCGGCCCTCGCTTGTGCAAGTCTGGCCCGCTAGGGGTGGGCATTGGTTTTGGGCTTGACAGGCCATGGGGCCGCGTCTATAGTCCGATTAGCTAGATTGTAGCTAATATGTAACCATTTTGTCCACCCTGATTTTTCGTCCCGTCGCGGCATTTTAGGCCCGCTTGCCGCCGCGCCGGAGCGGGGGCGGACAACGCCTGCCCAAGGAGGCCCCCATGCCCCCCAGCCCACCCCCCATCCAAGCCACCAAACAGATGAAGAAGCTGATGGCCGACCACTTCCTGGGCCTGGACCGTGCCAGCCGGGAGGGCCAGCCCAAGGTGGCCTGGTGCACCTCGGTGGGGCCGGCCGAGCTTTTGCACGCCATGGGCTTCGACGTATATTACCCCGAAAACCACGGCGCGCTCTTGGGGGCCACCCGCCTGGCCACCGAGATGATACCCATGGCCAACGCCGCCGGCTACTCCCCCGACATCTGCTCCTACCTCACCGCCGATATCGGGGCCTTCCTCAAAGGCGTCACCCCGCTGACCCAGGCCTATGGCATTGAGAGCGTGCCCAAGGCCGACGTGCTGGTCTTCAACACCAACCAGTGCCGCGACGTGGAGGACTGGTTCGCCTTCTACGCCCGCCACTGGAACATCCCTCTGCTGGGGGTGCGCACCCACCGTGGCGTGGGCGAGGTCAAGCCCCACTACATCGCCGACGTGGTCTCCCAGTTCAAGGACATGATCCCCACCCTGGAGCGGGTCGGCGTGGTCAAGTTCGACATTGACCGCCTGCGCGAGACGGTGCGCCTGAGCAAGGAGTGCACCACCCGCTGGCGCCAAGTGCTGGAGTTCGCCGCCCAGCGGCCCACGCCCATGAGTTTCTTCGACCACACCATCCACATGGCCCCGGCGGTGGTTCTGCGAGGCAAGCAGGAGGCCGTGGACTACTACGACCTGCTCCTAGCCGAATTGCGGGAGCGGGTGGCCGGCGGCGTGGCCGCCGTGCCCGGCGAACGCCACCGCCTGTACTGGGAGGGCATGCCCGTATGGGGCCGGCTGCGCATGCTCAGCGAGAGCCTGGGCGGCCTGGGCGCCGCCGTGGTGGCCAGCACCTACTGCAACTCCTGGATCTTCGACGCCTTTGATCCGGCCCAGCCCTTCGAGTCCATGGCGCGCGCCTACCTGGAGCTCTTCATCGTGCGCGACGACGACTACAAGGAGCGCTACATCAGCGATTGGGCGAAGCGCTTCGGCATCGAGGGCATCATCTTCCACGACGCCAAGACCTGCCCCAACAACTCCAACAACCGCTACGCCATGCCCCAGCGCCTGGCCAAGAAGCTGGGCATCGCCACCCTGACCATCAACGGCGATTTGAACGACCTGCGCTGCTTCAGCGACGAGCAGGCCAAGACCAACATCGAGGCCTTTGTGGAGCAGTTGGAGGAAAAGGCCGCGTGACCGTAGCCGGCGGCATAGACATCGGGGCCTCGGCCACCAAGGTGGCCTTGCTCAACGAGCGGGGCGACCTGTTGGGCAGCGCGGTATTGCGCTCGGGCGTGGACTTCGCCTTGAGCGCCTCGCGGGGCCTGGATCAGGCGCTGAAGGAGGCCGGGCTGGAGCCCCACCAGGTGCGGGTCATCTTCACCTGCGGCTATGGCCGCAACAACGTGCCCTTTGCCCACCAGACCCGCACCGAGATCGCCGCCCACGCCACCGGGGCCTACCGCCACTTTCCCCGGGCGCTGACAGTGATAGACATCGGCGGCCAGGACAACAAGATCATCAAGGTTGACGCCGATGGCCGGCGCACCTCCTTCAAGATGAACCGCAAGTGCGCCGCCGGCACCGGCGCCTTTCTGGAGGAGATGGCCCTGCGCCTGGACCTGGACCTCAGGCACTTCGACTCCCTGGCCCGCCGGGCCGAGGACGAGGCCATCCTGGGCTCCTACTGCACGGTCTTCACCGCCAGCGAGGTGCTTAGCAAGATCCGCGAGGGCGTGGCCGTGGAGGCGCTCATCAAGGGGCTGTTCCGCTCGGTGGTCAAGCGGGTCCTGGAGATGGACCTCATGGAGGGCCAGGTGGTCATGACCGGCGGGGTGGTGGCCCACAACCCCTACTTGCTAGAGATGATGCAGGAGTCCCTGGGGCAACCGGTGCTGGTGCCCCCCCGGCCCCAGCTCACCGGCGCCGAGGGCGCGGCCTGGCTGGCGCTGAAAAGCTTGGCGCAAGACAACCGTCAGGCCGGGGCCTAGGGCGGCCTTGGCCTTCAAGTTAACCGGCTAGGGAGGACCATGGACATGAGTCGTTGGTTGCACATCGGTGACGTACTGCGGGTCAACGCCACGCTATATCCCGACAAGGAGGGCGTGGCCGATCTCTACCGTTCCCTGACCTTCAAGCAGTGGAACGAGCGCTGCAACCGTCTGGCCAACGGGCTTCTGGACCGGGGGCTCAAAAAGGGCGACCGCATCGGTTCCGGCTGACCCCCAGCGAATACACCTTCATCGTCAACAACGCCGAGTGCGCGGCCTTCATCGCCGAGAAGCCCTTCACCAAGGACCTGGACGAGGCCAAGGAAGACCTGGACGTGCCCGCCGGCCGCTACTTCTTCTTTGGCGACCAGACAGCCCCGGCCGGCTACACCCATCTGGAGGAGGTCTTCGCCACGGGCTCGCCCCAGGAGCCGCCGGTGACCGTTGACCATCAGGACACCTGGATCATCATGTACACCTCCGGCACCACCGGCCGGCCCAAGGGCGTGGTGCGTTCCCACGAATCCATCGTGGCCCATTACCTCACCAATCTAGTGGCCCTGGGCTACAACCAGGGCGACCGCGGCCTCTTGGTCATGCCCATGTGCCACATAAACAGCGTGTTCTATTCCTTTGTCTTCACCTACGTGGGCGCCACGGCGGTGGTCTACAACAGCGTCTCCTTCGACCCCGAGCACATGATAAAGACCCTGGCCGAGAAGCAGATCAGCTTCACCTCCTTGGTGCCCACCCACTACATCATGATGCTCTCCCTGCCCGAGGAGGTTAAGTCCAAGTACAACGTGGACTGCGTCAAGAAGCTGATGATTAGCTCGGCCCCGGCCCGCCGCGACACCAAGCTGGACATCATGGGCTACTTCAAGAACAGCCAGCTCTACGAGGCCTACGGCTCCACCGAGGCCGGCCTGGTCACCCTGCTTCTGCCCCACGAGCAGTTCGACAAGCTGGGCTCCATCGGCCGCGAGATACGCGGCACCGACCTCATCAAGCTCTTGGACGAGGACGGCAACGAGGTGGGCGTCAACCAGGTGGGCGAGCTGTACTCGCGCACCCCCATGGTCTTCAACGAGTACTGGAAGAACCCCCAGCAGACCAAGGACGCCTTCGTGGGCCAGCACTTCAGCGCCGGGGACATGGCCTACCGCGACGAGCAGGGCTACTACTACCTGGTGGACCGCAAGAAGAACATGATTATCACCGGGGGCGAGAACGTCTACCCCTCGGAGGTGGAGAACTGCATCGGCGCCCACAACGCGGTCAAGGACGTGGCGGTCATCGGGGTGCCCGACGCCAAGTGGGGCGAGTGCGTCACCGCCGTGGTGATCCTGCACCAGGGCATGGAGCCCAGCCCGGCCCTGGCCGAGGAGATCAAGGAGTTCACCAAGGGCAAGATCGCCGGCTTCAAGCGCCCCAAGGTGCTGGAGTTCATCGCCGAGAACGACATGCCCCGCACCGGCACCGGCAAGATTCTGCACCGGGTGCTGCGGGAGCGCTACGGTCACTGGTCCCAGCAAAAGGGCTAGAATAATTATAAATCAGGCAGGGTGTTTTGGGGCTGACAAGCCCTCCCTCAAGCCAAAGCCAAGGAGCCGACCATGTTCGACAAGGCCTACGTCCCCCACAAAGGTTACTGGTCCTCGCCGTTTTCGCGCTGGCAGATGTCCTTCCAGAACCAGCACCCCATCAAGCTGGCCGCGAGCACCGCGCAGAAGTTCTTCGCCCTGCGCGGCTACAACCCGGCCATGTTCGACGGCTGCGCCTTCGGCATGACCATCGGCATGCCCTCCTGGTTCTACGCCAACCCCTGGTTCTGCGCGCTGATGGGCAACGACAAGATCAGCGGCCCCACCACCAGCCAGGCCTGCGCCACCAGCGCCACCACCATCTACAACGCCATGTGCGGCGTGGAGACCGGCGTGTACGGCAACGTGCTGGCGGCCACCACCGACCGCTGCAGTAACGGCCCCCACACCATCTGGCCCAACCCCCCGGGTCCCGGCGCCGAGGTGATCGCCGAGAACTGGATGATGGACAACTTCAACAAGGACCCCTATGCCGGCGAGGCCATGCTGAAAACGGCCGAGAACGTGGCCGTGGACAACGGCGGCGTCACCAAGGAGGAGTCCGACGCCTGGGCGGTGAAGCTCTACGAGAAGTACGACATGTCCATGGCCGATGACCGGGCCTTCCAGAAGGGCTGCATGATCCCGGTGGACATCCAGATATCCAAGAAGAAGACCGTCACCGTGGAGACCGACGAGGGCATCACCCCCACCAACGCCGCCAGCCTGGCCCCCCTGAAGCCGGTGTATCCCGGCGGCTGCGTATCCTTCGGCGCCCAGACCCACCCGGCGGACGGCAACGCTGGCATCATCGTCACCACCAAGGAGAAAGCCAAGGAGCTCAGCGCCGACAAGAGCGTGACCATCCAGCGTCTGAGCTACGGCCACGCCCGCGCCGAGAAGGCCCGCATGGCCGCCGCCGTCACCCCCTCGGCCCGCATGGCCATGGAAAAGGCCGGCGTGACCATGAAGGACCTGAAGGCGGTCAAGACCCACAACCCGTTTACGGTCAACGACATCATCATGGCCCGCCTGATGGGCATCCCCGAGCACATCTTCAACAACTACGGCTCCTCCCTGGTCTTCGGCCATCCCCAGGGGCCCACCGGCGCCCGCTGCGTGGTGGAATTGATCGAGGAGCTGGTGAAGATCGGCGGCGGCTACGGCCTGTTCGCCGGCTGCGCCGCCGGCGACACCGCCGCGGCCCTGGTGCTCAAGGTCAGCTAGCGGCCTCCAGCAGACTCCGCAAGGCCAGGGGGCGGTCCGCACCGGGCCGCCCCCTGGCCTTTTCAGGCCGGAGTGACGTCAGCTTCATCTTCTTGTCTGCTCTTCCGGGGTCCCCAAAAAACCGCGGGTTTTTTGGGGTGGCTTGCGGGGTCCCCAAAAAACCGCGGGTTTTTTGGGGTGGCTTGCGGGGTCCCCAAAAATGCAAAGCCTTTTTGGGGTGCTCTTGCGGGGTCCCCAAAAAGGCAAAGCCTTTTTGGGGTGCTCTTGCGGGGCCCCCAAGAAAGCCCAGCTTTCTTGGGGTGTTAATACCCCAGCTTGCGCAGGCCCCGGTCTTGGTGGGACCACTTGGGCTCCACCCGCACGAACAAATCCAGAAAGACCGGCGTGCCCAAAAGGCGCTCCATGTCCAGGCGGGCCGCCGTGCCGATCTTCTTGAGCATGGCCCCGCCCTTGCCGATGACGATGGCCTTCTGGCCACCGCGCTCCACGTGGATGGTGGCGGTGATGGCCGTGGGGCGGCCCTCCTCGGCCGGCTCCAGGAACTGGTCCACGGTCACGGCCACCGAGTAGGGCACCTCGCGCTCGGTCAGGCGGAAAACCTTCTCGCGGATCAGCTCGGCGGCCAAAAAGCGCTCCGACAGGTCGGTGAGCATGTCCACGGGAAACAGCGGCCCGCCCTCGGGCAGGCGCCCCGCCAGCTCGGTGACGACCTGGCGGGTGCCGTCGCCCTGGCGGGCGCTGATGGGCACCAGGGCCGCCCAGTCGCCCCAGGAGGCCACCTCCTCCAGCATGGGCAGAAGGGCGGCCTTGTCGGGCAACAGGTCAATCTTGTTGAGCGCCAGCACCACCGGCTTGTCGGCGGCGGTGAGCACTCCGGCGGCCTTGGCCCCGGCCTCCAGGCCCTTGGCCCCGGCCTCCACCACGAACAGCACCGCGTCCACCTCCTGCAGGGTGGCCAGGGCCGTCTCCACCATGAGCTTGTTCAAGGCCCGGCGGGGCTGGTGCAGTCCGGGGGTGTCCAAAAATACCACCTGCAATTCCGGCTGGTTGTACACCCCCAGGATGCGGTGGCGGGTGGTCTGGGGCTTGTCGCTGGTGATGGCCAACTTGAAGCCCAGCACCTTGTTGAGAAAGGTGGACTTGCCCGCGTTGGGCGCGCCCACGATGGCCACGAATCCACTGTGCATGTGGTCCTTGCCTCGTGTGAGGGCTAGAAAGTAGCCGGGCCGCCGTTGTTGCCGCCGCCCTGGCGCAGCACCTTGGCCCGCGGGCGCTGCCTAGCCTGGCGGCGGGCGACCTCGGCCTTGGCGTAGGACTCCCGCAGGTCCTCCAGGCGGGGGGCCCGATAGTAGAAATACCAGGCCAGGCCCAGCAATACCACCCCGGCCAGGATCATGAACAGCCCCATGTGCAACCGGAGCTCGGGAGAGTTCTGCATGCCCACGTAGACCAGGTAGCGTATGCCCCCCCAGACGGGGATAACCAGGGCCAGGCAGAGCACCCCCAGGCCGCACAGCAACAGGCCCAACAGGCGGTCCAGGGCGCGGTGGCGGGCGGCCCGGCGCTCGACGCGCAAGATTTCGGGGTCGTGGTGGTGGGTCATGCCCTCCTCCGGGGCCGGGGCGTGGATCCACCCCAAGCAAACTGCCTTTGCTTGGGGACACCGGCTGGCCCGCCGGGCGCGAAAACGCGCCAAGTATCAGTCACGGCTCGGGGCCGGCGCCAGGGGCAGGCGCACCAGGCTGAGCGTGCCGCCGTTGAGCCCGCCGGCCAGGCTTAAGGAACCCAGGTTGCGCCGGGCGGCCAGGCTGGCGATGGGCAGCCCGAAGCCGGTACCTTGGGGCTTGGTGGAGCTGAAGGGCGTGAACAGGCCGGCCAGTTCCTCCTCGTGGGGGGGGCGTCCGGTGTTGAACAACTCCAGCTCCACAAAGTCGTCCCGGCCGGCCAGGCGGGTGGTGATCTCCACCCGGGGGTCTTCAGGGTCGGCGGCCTCCAGGCAGTTCTCCAAGAGATAGTGCAGCATGGTCTCCAGGTCGCGGGCGTCGCACTGCACCAGGGTCAGCCCGGGGTCCAGGGCCAGACGCAGATGGAAGCGCCCCAGGTCCCAGGCGGGCCCCAGGCGCTCCAGGGCCGCCCCCAGGGCCAGGGACAAATCCACGGCCTGGGGCTGGGGCTCGCCGCGGAACAGCTCGTTGTACACGCCGATGTCCCGCACCATGCGTTCCAGGCGCATGTTTTCCTGCAAGACCATCTGGTAGGCCTTGTAGGCGGGGCTGGAGCGGTCCACCTGGTTTTGCAGGCGCTTGATGTTGCCGCCGATGACCGTCACCGGGTTGCGCACCTGATGGGCGATGCCCTCGATGACCTGGCGGTCGCAGCGGGCGGTGACCGAGATCAGCGAGTCGGTGGCCACCAGCACGCAGAAATCCAGCATCTTGTCTATGGCCGCCAACAGGGGCTGGCGGTCCTCCAGGGGCACCTGGCTGGCCGCCACCTGGTGGCAGAATTGGCGGGCGATGGTGTAGCCCAGGTTGACGTAACGCTGGTCCAGGTTCACCTCCACGTGCCTGAGCCCGCTGTCCCACAGGTATTGCAGAAAGCCATGGCCAAAGTCCTCGCTGAACAGGCGGGCGAACCAGTGCCCCAGCACCCGCTCCAGGTTGCGCGGGGGGTGGCCGTGCTCCAGGATCAGACGCGTGCGGGGTATCCGCATGAAGTAGTCGTAAAAAAAGGCCCCGAATTCCTGGTGGCGCGCCACGAAGACCTGGCGGTGGCGGGCCACCAGGGCCAGTTCCTGGCCGGCGAGCCCCACCTTGTCCTGAAAGTAGCGCAGGCGGTCCAGGGGCATGGGATAATCGAACATGGCTGGTCCGGCTTGAGGTGTCGGCAAATATGGGGCGCCCGGCTCCTTGGCGCGGCCGGCCCTTAATCCATCATAGGCCTTCGGCCGGCCAGGGTCCAGCCCCCGGGCCTGGCCAAGGGGCGCGCCATGTCTTAAACTAAAATTTGCACCCCCCATCTGGCCGGCCTTGGGCGCCGGCCCCGGAGGCCGCCATGGACAAGGAATCCCTGCTCAAGAACATCCCCTTTGCCGAGCCCCAGGTGCTGGCCGAGATGGTGCGGTACCAGCCGGGGCAGGTGGTCAGCCGCACCCTGGCCCAGAACGCCTTTTTGAGCCTAACGCTCTTTGCCTTTGACCAGGGCGAGGGCATCAGCGCCCACTCGGTGCTGGCCGACGCCCTGGTACTGGTACTCGACGGCCGCGCCCACATCACCATCGGTGGCCAGGAGGTGCAGGCTGTTGCCGGCCAGGCCGTGGCCATGCCCGAGGGCGTGCCCCACGCCTTGCAGGCCCACGAGCGCTTCAAGATGCTGCTCTTCGTGGTCAAGCGCCCCCAGAAGCTGACCCTGCAGCCGTGAAACGCGCCGTTGCCACGGTCATAGACCCGGACCTGTGCACGGGCTGCGGCCTGTGCCTGGCGGTCTGCCCCTCGGGCACCCTCAGCCTGGTGGAGGGCAAGGCCCGGGTCACGGGGGAGCGCTCCCTGGGTTGCGGCCACTGCCAGGCCGTCTGCCCCACCGGGGCGGCGCGCGTGGAGGGCCTGGAGGAGCTCTCCTTCCACAGCTTCACCCCCGACCGCGCCTGGCTGCCCCCCGGCCAGGGCGACCCGGCCCAACTGGTGCGCCTGATGCTGAGCCGCCGCTCCTGCCGCAACTTTCAGGAGCGGCGCGTGCCCCGCGAGCTTCTGGAAGACCTGGTGCGCGCCGGCCAGGCCGCGCCCAGCGGCACCAACAGCCAGCACTGGACCTTCACCATCCTGCCCCATCGCCAGGCCGTGCTGGCCCTGGGCCGGCGCGTCGGCGACTTCTTCGCCGAGCTAAACCGCCTGGCGGCCAAGGCCTGGCTGCGCCAGGGGCTCAGGCTGCTGGGCCGCCCCCAACTGGACAACTACTACCGCGATCACTACCAGTCGGTGAGCCAGGCCATGGAGGAATGGCGGACCACGGGTCGCGAGCGTCTGTTCCACGGGGCGCCGGCGGCCATCCTGGTGGGCTCCCGGCCCGGGGGCTCCTGCCCGGCCGAGGACGCCCTCTTGGCCAGCCAGAACATCCTCTTGGCCGCCCACGCCCTGGGCCTGGGCACCTGCCTGGTGGGTTTCGCCGTGGAGGCCCTCAAACGCCGGCCAGACTTGAAACCCCATCTGGGTCTGCCGCCCCAGGAGACGGTGCACGCGGTCATCGCCCTGGGCTTTCCCGCCGAGCGCTACGCCCGCCAGGCCGGCCGCTGGCCGCTAGAGCCCCGTTGGTGGGAACCCCCGGAGTAGCCAAGGGGCGGGCGTCCGCCCGCCGGGGTCTTGACAACCCGGCGTCACGGCCTAGATTTAGTGGTAATCCCGATAGCGAACGGAGGCGGCCATGCCCATCTACGAATATCTGTGCAACAAGTGCGGCAAGAACTTCGAGTACCTGCAAATGGGCGGCGACGGCTCCGACATCTAGTGCCCCCACTGCCAGGCCGGCGACATCAGCCGGCTCATGTCCTGCTTCGCCACCGGCGCCGGCCAGGGCGGGGCCAGCGGCCTGGGGATGGCCTCGGCCCCTGGCGGCGGCCACAAGTGCGGCTCCGGCGGCTTCTCCTGAGCCCACTAGCCACCCTGGCAGTTGGCCAGGGCCGCCAGCCGCGGCCTTAGTCCACCAGCTCCTTGATCTCCTTGACGTCCTTCTGGGGGACGATCACCCGCCCCTCCTCGCGCGGCTTGAAGCGGTAGGTCTTGGTTTCCTCGTCGAATTGGGGCTTGCCCTTGGTTTCGTAGACCTTGCCCTCGTAGGTGGTCACGCGGTAGGTGTTGGCGCAGCCCGCCAAAAACAGGGCCAGCGCCAGGATCGCCACGGTACGCTTGATGGTCATGGCCATATCCTCCCACTCCGCCGGTGACGGAGTCAGACCCAGACTAAGCCTCTTTTTTATCTTGCAGGCAAGTGACCATAAGCGCAAGGGGCGGGGCCTGGCCCCGCCCCTGGTGGGCGTCAGGGATGGGCTGTTCGCCCTTTACCGCGGGTTGGGCAGGCAGCGGCGCTGGCCGTGGTCCCAGTGCTGGCCCGGCGGGCAGTTGGTGCGGGCGTCCACGCAGCGGCCTCCCTCCCAGCGCTGCCCCCGGGGGCAGTCGCGCTGGTTCTCCACGCAGCGGTTGCCGTCCCAGCGATGATTGGGCGGGCAGTCGCGGCGCTTCTCCACGCAGCGGTTGCCATCCCAGTGGTGATTGGGCGGGCAGTCGCGGCGCTTCTCCACGCAACGGTGGCCGTCCCAATGATGGTGGGGCGGACAGTCGCGGCGGTTCTCCACGCAGCGGTGGCCGTCCCAGTGGTGGCGGGGCGGGCAGTCGGAACGGTTGTGCACGCAGCGCCGGTGGCGGTGGTCCCAGTGGTGATGGGGCGGGCAGGAAGGCGGCGCGTGGAACACGCAGGTGTTGCGGAAGCCGTCCCAGCGGTAGCCCGGCGGGCAGGCCGTGGGGCCGGGGCGCAGACAGTTGCCCGAGGCGGGCTCGTAGTACATGCCCGGCGGACAGCTCTGGTAGGCGCCGTAGGGCGAGTCGCCATAGGGGGCCAGGCCCGGGGCGTCGGAGGAGTCATACGTATCGGCCACGCAGCCGGCCAGGGCCATGAGGGCCAGGGCCAACAGCAGGGCCAGGGCGGGGACGCGGTGTACTGGTTGCGGTTTCCTCATGGGTTGCCTCCGCGTTGGTCAAGGTGCTGGCGCGGGCCGGATTGGGTTTGAGTAAAATATGGTAACACAAGCTCGGCGGCCCGTGGTTTGACTTTTGGCGCGCCGGCTGCCATCATCCAAGCCACCATCCCATCCCTGGGGGCGCCTCATGGAAGCTGGCAAGCACTTTCTGCGATTGACCCCGCCCAGCCTCAAGGACAACACCGCCACCGTGGACCGCCTGGCCAGGGCCCGGCGCCGGCTCACTGGCGCCTGGCCCCAGACGCCGGTCAAGCGGCTGTGGCCCTTTGCCCAGGTGGCGCGGGCCGCCGGCCACCAAGTCACGGCCAGCGTGGCCCCCGGCCCGGCCGGGCCGGTGCTGGTGGAGGTGGAGCCCGGCGACACCACCGGCCAGGCCATCCCCGCCGAGGTGCTGGCCCGCGTCGCCGAGGTGCCGTCCCAATTGTGGGGGCAGGAGGGTCTGGGCGTGGCCCTGGACATCGGCTCCACCCATTTGCAGGCCACCCTGCACGACCTGAAGGGTGGCCGCGAGCTGGCCAAGGGCACCCGCTTGAACCCACAGACCCAGGTGGGCGCCGACGTCCTGACCCGCATCCTGGCCGCCGCCACCCCGCCAGGCCTGGCCCGCATGCAGGGCATGCTGCTCACCGCCACCGGCGAGCTGGTGGCCCAGATGTGCGCCACCGCTGGCCGCTCGCCCCGCGAGGTAATGGGCCTGGTGGGGGCCGGCAACACCACCATGACCCATTTCTTTTTGGGCCTGGACGCCCAGTCCATCTGCCGCGAGCCCTACATCCCGGTGGTCAACCGGCCGGCGCCCTTCTTCGCCGCCGGCCTGGGCCTGGACCTGGCGCCCAGGGCGGTGGCCTGGCTGCTGCCCAACGTGGGCTCCTACTTCGGCGGCGACCTGGTGGCTGGCATCGTGGCCGCCGATTTGCACCGCCGGGAGCAAGTGGCCATCCTGGTGGACGTGGGCACCAACGCCGAGGTGGTGCTGGGCAACCGCGACTGGCTGGTGGCCTGCGCCGGCGCCGCCGGCCCGGCCCTGGAAAGCGGCGTGGCCAAGATGGGCATGCTAGCCCAGCCCGGGGCCGTGGAGGGCGTGGCCATTGACCCGGCCACCCGCCGCATGTCGCTCAAGATCATCCCCGACGCCCAGGGCAACACCCCCAAGCCCAAGGGCCTGTGCGGCTCGGGGTTGTTGCAGCTTTTGGCCCAGCTCTACCTGACGCGCATCATGGACATGCGCGGCAAGCTGGTGGCCGAGGACGAACGCATCGTGCCCACCGAGTACGAGGGCCAGGCCTTCGTGGTGGTGCCGGCGGCCGACAGCGGCACCGGCCACGACATCCTCATCACCGAGGTGGAGATAGACATCCTCTTGCGCTCCAAGGCGGCCATGTACACCATCCTGCGCACGGTGCTCTTGGAGGTGGGCCTGGAGTTCGAGGACCTGTCGGCCTTCTTCGTGGCCGGTGCCTTTGGCAACGTCATAGACCCGGACACGGCCATCACCCTGGGCATGCTGCCCGACCTGCCCCGCGAGCGCTTCGTGCCGCTCGGCAACTCGTCCTTGAAGGGCTGCCAGCGCCTCTTGCTGGAGCCGGCCAGCCGGCCCGACGTGGAGGCCGTGGTGGAGCGGCTGACCTACCTGGAGCTGAACGTCAACCAGGCCCTGATGAACCGCTTCTCGGCCGCGCGCTTCATACCCCACACCGACCACACCCGTTTCCCCAGCGTGCCCGTGTTCCACGTCTGAGCCGGGGGCCGGCGGCAGGCCGGCGCGTCCACTTCCCACCACCCCAGGCGCCATCCCCAGCCTGGCATTAATTCGCCAAACATGCCATCATCGGGCATGGACCTAAAAAGCCAGGCCGAACAACTGCTGGGCAACAAGCTGGACCGCGTGCGCCTGGTCCATGACACCACTCAGTTCATGGAGCTGGAGCGCGGCGACGTCCTGGGCCTGGACGGCCGGCGCTATCTCATCACCGGCGTGGCCTACGAGGGGCGCTTCGGCCTGGACGAGGAGCCCAAGCACTGGGTCAAGCGCGCCCTGGACTTCGCCGACGGCTCCCAGAAGCTCATCAAGCTGGTCTTCTTCGAGGAATTCGATCTGCCCATCGGCCAGCTCAAGGTGCGCTGCTTTCGCTCGCCGGCCAAGGAGTCCCGCATCCTGGAGCTGGTGCGCGGCCGGCCCCAGTTCATGCAGGGCATCACCCACCTGGACCGCTCCGGCAATCAGGTGCGGGTGCTGGACCGCGTGCCCGGCCAGTCCCTGGACAAGCACCTGGACGCCCTCAGGCTGGACCACCGGGCCTGGTTCGACAGCCTGCTGCGCCCCATGCTGGAAAGGTTCCTGGGCTCCCTGGAGGCCATCGCCTTTTTGCACGGCCAGGGCGAGCGCCACGGCGACATCCGCCGCGACCACCTCTTCGTGCACAGCCGGGACCAGCGCTGGGTGTGGATAGACTTCGACTACAACTTCGATTTCAAGCAGAGCCCCTTCGGCCTGGACCTCTTCGGCCTGGGCAACGTGTTGTGCTACGTGGTGGGCCGGGGCATCCCCACCCTGCACCAGCTCAAGCGGCAGAGCCCCCAAACCCTGGACCTCTTGGACACCGGCGATCTGTCGCCGGTGATCCCCAACCGGGTCTTCAACCTCAAGAAGCTCTACCCCTACCTGCCCGAGGAACTCAACCGGGTGCTGATGCACTTCGCCGCCTCCGCCCCCATCTATTACGAGCGGGTGGAGGAGATGATCGAGGACCTGCGGCCGGCCATAGCCAAGCTGCCCCAGCCGGCCAGGGAGGAAGCGCCATGATCCTGTGGAACCGCATCCTGGTGGGCCTGGACGACTCCGAGCCCAGCCTGAGCGCCCTGCGCTACCTGGCGGGCGTGCTGGGCGGCTCCAACACCAGCAAGGTGCGCCTGCTGGCCGTCTACATAGCCCCCGACCCCGACAGCCACCCCGACGAACACCTGCGCGCCGACCTGGCCGCCGAGCGCCGCCTGGCCCTGGAGGCCCGCCTGGCCCAGGCCTATCACATGCTGGTGGAGGCGCGGCTGCCCCGCGAGAACCTCTCCACCGAGCTGGTGGAGGCCGACGGCCGCACCGTGGGGCAGGTCATCATGGACTACCAGGCTGAAGGAGGCTACGGCACCGTGGTGGTGGGGCGCCGCCGCCTGAGCAAGGCCGAGGAATTCCTCTTCGGCTCGGTGAGCAGCACCGTGGTACACACCGCCACCGACTGCTGCGTCTGGGTCGTCGCCTAACCCGGTGCCCGGGTGGGCATAAACGGGTCGGTTGGGGCTGTTCCTTTGGCCAGCGCCGGCGGCTCCCGTTGAGAGGTCGTTGGCAAGACCAGCAGGCAGGACGGCAGCCGCCCTGGCGAACCCGACAGGGACTCATCAGCGCAGCCATTAGCGAATACAAAAAAATAGTGTCATTGCGAGGAGCATCCCCGTAGGGATGCGACGCGGCAATCCACCCTACTTATTGCTTCATGCCCCTGCCGGGTGCCCCCGGGTGGGCATAAACGGGCCGGGCCGCGAGCCGCGGCGGGCATAAACGGGTCGTTGAGGCTGTAGTACCAGCCAGGGCCGGCGGCTCCCGCCGGAGGCGCCGCCGTACAAAATCAAATAACCCCCAGCCACCCGGTAGCCATTTT
>JACQYR010000019.1 GCA_016208115.1 Desulfarculus sp. | reverse complement strand
CGTGCAGAACTGGAAGCTCTTCAAGAAGTACCAAGCCATGGAGCGCGAGGTGCGCTCGGAGAGCTACCTGACCGAGGACGCCGAGATGATCGTGGTGGCCTTCGGTTCGGTGGCGCGCATATTGAAGACCTCGGTGGACAAGCTGCGCGCCAAGGGGCGCAAGATCGGCCTGCTGCGCCCCATCACCTTGTTCCCCTTCCCCAAGGCAGCGGTGCTTGATGCCGCCAAGCAGTGCGGCCACCTCATGGCCGTGGAGTTGAATACCGGCCAGATGGTGGAGGACGTGCGGCTGGCCGCCGACTGCCAGGCCAAGGTGGACTTCTATGGCCGTCCGCCCGGCTCCATACCCACCCCCGACGAGCTGGCCCACGAGATCGAGAAGGCCTGGCGCAAGGGAGGCCGCCAATGAGCGCCCAGACAAGCAAGAAGGCCCCCGCAGCCAAGCCGGCCAAGCCGGCCAAGGCCGCCTCGCCCAAAATGACCCAGGTCTTCGACCGGCCCAAGTCCCTGAAGGACGTGCCCTGGCACTTCTGCCCGGGCTGCCACCACGGCGTGATCCACCGGCTGGTGGGCGAGCAGTTGGACGCCTTCGGCCTGCGCGAGAAGACCATCGGCGTGGCCAGCGTGGGCTGCTCGGTGTTCCTCTACGACTACTTCGACGTGGACGTGGTGGAGTCGCCCCACGGCCGGGCGGCGGCCGTGGCCACGGGCGTGAAAAGGGCCAAGCCCGACAACTTCGTCTTCACCTACCAGGGCGACGGCGACCTGGCGGCCATCGGCACCGCCGAGATCGTGCACGCCGCCAACCGGGGCGAGAAAATCCTGGTGGTGTTCGTCAACAACGCGGTCTTCGGCATGACCGGCGGCCAGATGGCCCCCACCACCCTGGTGGGCCAGGTGACCACCACCTCGCCCCGGGGCCGCGACATCGAGACCGCCGGCCCGCCCATCCGCATGGCCGAGATGCTCACCACCCTGGAGGGGGCCTCCTTCGTGGCCCGGGTGGCGGTGGACAACATCAAGAACCTCAAGAAGGCCAAGGCCGCCCTCAAGCGGGCCTTTGAGTATCAGGTCAACGGCTGGGGCTTCGCCTTCGTGGAGTTTCTGTCCTCCTGCCCCACCAACTGGAAGCTGACCCCCGAGGCGGCCAACGCCCGCGTGGGCAAGGAAATGGCCGATTACTTTCCCCTGGCCACCTTCAAAGACCGGCGCGCCGAGTGAGCGGGAGCAGATAAAGCATGTACTTTGACACCATAATCGCCGGCTTCGGCGGCCAGGGCGTGATGCTCATGGGTAACCTCCTGGCCTACGCGGCCATGAAGGCCGGCCGCCAGGTGACCTACATGCCGGTCTACGGCGTGGAGATGCGCGGCGGCACCGCCAACTGCACGGTGGTCATCAGCGATAAACCGGTGGGGTCGCCCATCGTGCAGGAGCCGGTCAGCGCCGTGGTGATGAACAACCCCTCGGCCGAGAAGTTCGGCCCCCTGGTCAGAAAAAACGGCCTGCTGTTGGTGAACTCCAGCCTGGTGGACGAGAAATACGTGCAGGCGCGCACCAAGCGCATCCTGCGCATCCCCTCGCTGGAACTGGCGGGCGAGGTGGGCAACCCCCGCCTGGCCAACATGGTCATGCTGGGGGCCTTGGTGCAGGTCAGCGGCCTGGTCCAGGTGGAGCAGGTGGTCAAATGCCTGCCCGAGGCCCTGGATCCGCGCTATCATAAAATGATTCCGGTCAACTCGGCGGCCCTATCCCGGGGGGCCGAGTTCGCCCAGCAAAGCTAGGCCATTGCATGGCAAAACTCAATTGGACCATGCAATGGCCGATGCGGGCCATGGATGGCCCGCCAAATTGCGAGCCTCTTAAGGCGAGCAATTTGGGAGGCTTGGCGAAACGACGCTTTTGCCAAGCCGACATTGCACGGGGCAGGACGCCCCGTGCAATGACCTCAAATTAGCCCCTCCGCCATCCCCCACGGCAAGGAGACGCGCCCATGAGCCACCACGAGGACAACGGCCATCACGACCTGATGCACAGCATGCAGGACTACCAGGAATCCAGCCGCCAGGACGACTACCTGCGCGGGGTGGCCAAGGTGGCGGCCCTGGCCGGGCCTTCCCAGGCCGACCTGGACACGCCGGTGGGCCAGAGGGTGCGGGCCTTGCGCGAGGAAAAGGGCCTGAGCCTGGCCGACCTGGCCCAGCGCACGGGCCTGAGCGAGGCGGCCCTGGGCGAGATCGAGGACGAGGCCGCCAGCCCGCCCTTGGGCACCCTCATCAAGCTGGGCAAGGCGCTGGGCATGAAGCTGGGCACGCTCATCGCCTCGGGCGAGGACCGGCCCTACACCGTGGTGCGCGCCGCCGAGCGGCCGGCCATGAGCCGCTTCGCCTCCCAGAAGGGCACGGCCTACGGCTACTCCTACCAGGCCCTGGCTCCCCAGAAAAAAAACCGCTCCATGGAGCCCTTCCTGGTGACGCTCAACAAGGCCGATGACCAGGTGGAGCCCTCCAACCACGACGGCGAGGAGTTCATCTTCGTGCTGGACGGCCGCATGGAGGCCCTGGTGGGCGACGCCCGCGAGGTGCTGGGGCCCGGTGACAGCATCTACTACGACTCCACCGAGCCCCATTTGCTGCGCCCGGTGTGCGATGAGCCCGCCCGCATCCTGGCGGTGATCTTCAGCCAGGGCCGTTGAGCGCCGCCGCGAAAAAAGCAAGGTCCGGTCACCGCACCGGGCCTTGCCTCCATATTTACGCTTAACGCCTCGGTATTTTTACTGATTATTTATCTAAGCCAAGTTGCCCCAGCGGGGAATCCTTAGATAGGCCCCGCCCACGCCCTCTTGGAAAATCTTCATCCGCGTAAATGACAAGGGCCTCCCCCAACCCGAAGGGCGCCTTATAGACCTCCAGGCGTATGCCCTGGGTGGGTAGCGTTATTTTTTCGCCATCCACCACGGCCTCAACCGGCGCTTGGTCTACCCGCACTCCCAGTTGGCCTTCAAGCAGGACAATCTCAAAGGTCGTAGCGCAAAAAACCGGGCGGCAATCTCCGAGAATGCGATAAACCCCCGGCACGAAGAGCGGGGCCGCAGGTGAGATTACCCGCGCCGGTAGGAAATCGCTCTTGGCTTCCAAGGGTGAAACCGGAGCGATACTGGCAATCACCGCCGCCAGCAGGACAATGACTAACTCTTTTTTCATGTTGCCCCCCAAAAAACAAGGACATCCTTCATCCCCAGTGGCTTGCCCCATCTCAAAGCTATGGCCTGATCCAGAGTAGGGGCGGGGTTTATCCCCGCCCGCTCATTTTCAGAAAGACAAGACGGCGCAATTCAAACTGCTCGCCCAAGTTATGGCTGGCCCATGCCGCCAGCCCGCCGGTTGTTTTCATAGGCCAGGCCAATGGCTATGGGAATAATCGGCGCGGTCACGAACACGCCCACGTAGCACAGTATGACGCCCGACATGCCCACCAGGCAGACCACGAACAGGAACAGCGCATGGTTCCAGAGGTGGCCCTCCACCATCTTGCCGCTGGCCTTGATGGCCTCGCCGATGGACATCTCCTCCAGGGCCACCAGGGGTACCACATACAGCAGGTAGGCCCCGGCCAGCAGACCGGGGATGATGAAGAACAGCATGCCCAGGCCCACGGCGAAGCTGAAGATCAAACCAGCGCCCAGCACCAGGCCGAAGCGGTCAAAGCCCTTGAAGATGTCGCCGAACTCCACGAGATCGCCGGCGCGGGCCTTGCGCACCATCAGCATAACGCCGGCGTACCAGTTGCCTATCAAGAGGCCGCCGGTGAAGGAGCTGATTATCATGAACACGATGTTGCCCAGCAGGAAGGGACCAGGGTATTTCTTTATCAGGCCGAAGGCCTCGCTCAGGCAGGCCCCTATCCTGGCCGCCTGGCCCTCGGCCCCGTTGTTCGCCTGGGCCGGGCGGGCCATGGGCGGGGGGACCTGGGCGAACTGCGGGGCCAATTCCGTCTGGCCGGCCGGCAGCCAGGTGGCCATGCCCTCGCTCCAGACCAGGGTGTCCCTGGTGATCCTGCCCGAGCTTATCAGGGCCTCCATCTCCTGGGCGCCCACGGGGCCGTTTTGCGCATTGTTGATGACGTAGTACCAAGCCCGGTCCGCTGCTTCAGCCATGACGCCGAGCCGCAAGGCCCAGGAGCTCAGGATCACCGCGCACACCAAGGAAACCTGCTCCTTGGACCATGGGAAACCCAGCCAACTGGGCTTGCCGGCCAGGCCTGCCCAGCCCAGGGCGGCGTGCAGGCAGACCCAGGCGAAGAGCACCGCCCCGGCGGGGTTGAACTCCAGGGCCTGGGCCAGCTCCAGACGGCCCATGCACAAGAAGGATCGTGTCAGGCCGCACAGGGGGCAGGGCCAGCCGCTGAGCTCCTGGAACAGGCAGGGCCAGGCCGGCAGATGGCTGGCCAGCGCCTGGCCGGAGGTCCCCAGGGGCAGGGCCGACAAAACCAGCAGCAGGGAAAGCAACCACGGCCCCGCGATAAGGCCACGGCCGCCCGGGCCGGGCGAGCGCTGGCGCGCGGGCGCGGAGCAATGGCTGGCAAGTCCTTTCATGGCTGGCTCCTCGACATCCCATGATACATGAGAAGCGCCCGGCCTGGGCAACCGTTGACGCGCGGGCTGTCATGAAAAAATCAGGGAAAGGCCAACAGTGCCCCGCCAAAGGCCCGCGGACAGGCAGGAGGGCCAGGTCAGTAGGCCGGGGCCACGCAGAGCCAGGGATCGCGGAGGTCTGGCCGGACTTGGCGGCCTTGCAGCACCCGGCCACAGCAGCGCTCCAGGTCATCCAGGGCCACTGGCTTGGCCAGGTAGGCGTCCAGCAGGGCCAAGTTGGGGTGGCGGCCCTGGCACCAGGACCAGGGGTTCAACCCGCTGACCATCACCACCCCCAGGGTGGGGTGCTGGTTCTTGGCCAAGCCGGTTAGGTCCAGGCCGTTTAGCTGGGGCATGATGAGGTCGGTGATCAGAAGATCGGCCCGGTGTTGGCGCAGATGATCGAGGGCCTGGGGCGAGGAGGTGAACCAGTCCACCCGGAACCTGCCGGCCAGGTATTGCGAAAAAAGACCGGCCACGGCGGGCTCGTCATCCACGACCACCACCCTGGCCTGCTTGAGCAACGCTGCCATTGAACGCCCCACGGCAATGGTTGAGGGCAGGCAAAGCCCTACCAATCCGCTGGGGCAGGCGGCAATTTATAGACTAGGAGGAATATCCCAACCAGTCAATATATTTTTCACGGGTGCCTGTGAATTAAATGGCTCCTATCAGCCTGGCGATAACCAGTCGTTGTATTTCGCTGGTCCCCTCGCCGATGGTCAGGAGCTTCTGGTCGCGGTAGAAGCGCTCCACGTTGTATTCCTTCATCAGGCCGTAGCCGCCGTGCAGTTGCACGGCCTCGTTGACCACCCGTCCCATGACCTCCGAGGCGTAGAGCTTGCCCATGGCCGCTGCCTTGCTGAAGGACTTGTGCTGGTCCTTCTGCCAGCAGGCCTGGTAGAGCAACAGGCGGGCGGCCTCGATCTCCATGGCCATGTCGGCCAGCTTGAAGGCGTTGACCTGGAAAGTGGAGATGGGCCGGCCGAACTGCTGGCGCTCCTTGGCGTAGCGAAGGGCCAATTCAAAGGCCCCCTGGGCGCCGCCTATGCCCATGGCCCCGATGGAGAGCCGGCCGGCGTCCAGGGTCTCCAGCATCTGGTGGAAGCCCTTGCCGCGCAGGCCCAGTATGTTGTCCTTGGGCACCCGGCAGTCCTCGAAGTACAGCTCGCTGGTGTTGGAGGAGCGCCACATCATCTTGCCGTGCATCTCGCGGGCCTCGAAGCCCTTGGTGCCGTTCTCCACCAGGATGCAGGAGAGCTCCGGGCGCTTCTGGTCGCGGGAGCCGGTCTTGCACATCACGGTGACGCCCCGGCTGATGGGGGTGCTGGCGTTGGTGATGAAAATCTTGGAGCCGTTGATGACCCACTCGTTGCCGTCCAGCACCGCCGTGGTGGCCGAGCCGCCGGCGTCGGAGCCGGCGCCCGGTTCGGTGAGCCCGAAGCCCCACAGGGCCTTGCCCGCGCAGAGGTCGGGCAGGTATTTGTGCTTCTGCTCCTCGCTGCCGTAGTAGTACAGCGGGCCGATGCCGAGCGAGTTGCCCGCCGCCACCGTGGCGGCGTGGGAGCCGTCCACGCGGGCTATCTCCTCCACGGCGATGATGTAGGAGATATAGTCCATGCCCTGGCCGCCGTATTCCTCGTTGACCACCATGCCAAACAGGCCCAGATCGCCCATGGCGGCCATGGTCTCCAGGCTGAACCGCTCCTGCTCGTCCAGCTCCCGGGCCAGGGGCGCGATCTCCTTCTCGGCGAAGTCGCGCACGGTCTTGCGCAGGATCTCCTGCTCCATGGATAGCTCAAAGTCCATCGCCGCCTCCGAGCATTCTTAGGTTGCGGGGCTCCGGGGGCCTGGCGGACAACCAGGCCCCCGGGTTTATCAAATAGCGGGTTAGGCCGGCACCCAGCACACATCCAGGATGGTGTGGGTGGGGTTCTCGGTGCGGAACTTGGCCTTGACCTTCATGCCGATCTCGGGCTTGCCACTCTCCAGGTAGCCCTTGAAGATGGTGTCCACGCCCTTGATGGCCACGTCAATCTGCCAGTAGGGGGTCTTCATCTCCACGCCGATGCCGGCGTAGTCTACCAGGGTGAAGGTGTAGATGGTGCCTTGGCTGGGCACCTTGACCCACTTCATGCGCTCGTAGCAGTCGGGGCAATCGGCCCGGGGGGGCAGCCACACGCTGGGATGGGGGCACTTGGGATTGGTGCACTTGGTGGCCATGAGCTTGCCCTGGGTCAAGCCCTGGAAGAAGGGCGTCAAGAGGCCGTAGGTGTGGATGTGGGACATGGCCCGGGGGGAGTCCACCACCCAAGCCGGCTTTTCGTCGTGCAGGGTGAGCGGCTTGCCGATGTACTTGGTCTTAATGGCTTTTTCGTAATTTTCCGCCATGATGCCGACTCCTTCCTACCAGGCCTTGCGCAGGATGCCGACGGTGACGTGGGAGCCCACGCCGGCGTGACTGACCCACAGGGCCTGCTTGGCGTCCTTGACTTGCAGGCTGGTCCAGTTCTTGGGCTTCTTTTTGCCGGCCCGCTTCCACCACTTGGCATCGCCGTGGAACTGGTCGTACTTGTTCTGCACCTGCCACAGGCACTCGGCGGACTGCCAGATGCCGGTGGCGCCCACGGCGTGCATGGTGCCCAACAGGCCGCCCGACAGGTTGGACGGGCACTTGCCGCCAAAGTAGGCGTCGCCGGAGGTGACGTAGTCCACCTCCTGGCCGTAGGGCCGTAGGCCGATGTCACCGTAGGTCTGCACGTCGCTGATGGTGAAGGCATCGTGCAACTCCACCAGGTCCAGTTCTTCGATCGGCTCCTGGATGCCGGCCATGCGATAGGTCAGGTAGGCGGCGAAGCGGGCGGCCAGGAAGGACTCGAAGCCCGGCCAGCGGGGGTTCTTCGCGAGGAACTCTTTGTACATGCCCGGCTTCTCGTTGGGCAGGAGCGGGATGTCCATGGGGCGCCGGTCGGCCACGCGCAGGGTGTGGGTGCCGCCGGCGATGAAGACCTCCACCGGGTGGTCGCTGAGCTTGTAGGCCATCTCCTCGTCGCACAACAGCACCGAGGCCGCGCCGGCGGTCATGGCGCAGCACTCCAGGAAGCGCAGGGGGTAGGCGCTCATACGGCTCTTGAGCACCTCTTCCTCGGTGTGATCGCCGGGTTGCTGGGCGTTGGGGTTCATGGTGGCGTAGTGGCGGTTCTTGATGGCGATCTTGGCCCGCACCGAGTCGTTCAAGTCGTAGGCCCAGGCAAAGCGGTTGGCCATGGGCGCGTAATACGAGGAGTAGATGCGCCCCATGCGGGTCTCGAAGTCCTTGCAGGCCGCCGTGGAGATGTAGAAGTTGCCGGTGCGGGTGTCCACCTCGTCCATGCGCTCCCAGCCGGCCACCAGGCAGCAGTTGGCATAGCCCGAGGCGATGGCCTGGGCGCCCATGAGCACCGAGGCGCCGCCGGTGGCGCCGCCAGTCTTGATGCCCACGTTGTACAGGGGGTCCAGGCCCAGATAGTCGTGAATCTTGGCCTCGCACAGAAGCTGGTCCTGAAAGTGGTCGGCGAACTCGCCGTAGACCGCGAAGTTGATGCTGTCCTTGATCTCCAGGGGCGACAGCTTGAGGTTGTTCTCCTCCAGCATCATTTTGTAGGCCATCATGACCAGCTCTTCCAGCTTGTACTCGGGGTAGTACTTGCGGAAGGGAGTGCAGCCGCCGGCCACCATGAACACGCGCTTGGACCATTTAGGTATGCGCAGGTTCCCCTTGCCGAATGTAATCATGCCCTATTCCTCCTCTGGCTCTCGGTTACTGATAATCCAAGGCTATTGGCTTCATTTGCCCTGCCACGGCCACCGCCCCCGGCGGTCCTGGCGATGCGTCCTATTGCCCAAGCCCATGGCCCCTACAGGGTGCCCACCCACAGGGCCACGGCCAGGCCCGAGCCCACGTTGGTGATGCGCTGCTTCTGGGGCTGGGACCAAAAATGCACGGCGTCGCCGGCCTCCATCCTCACCGCCTCGTCGCCTTGCACCAACTCCAGGGTGCCCTGGAGCACGCAGAGCACCTCCTGGCCGTTCTTGAGGTTTTTGCGCACGGGGATGGATTTCTGAGGCTCAATGACCAAGATGGCGCTGTCAATCAGCGAGCGGTCCTGGGGCGCGCAGAAGCGCCGGGTGGCGAAGCCGGTGTGGGGGATGTCCAGGTCCTCCCACTCGCTCTGCCGGATCACGAAGCGCCGCTCCTTGTCCTTGAGCTGGTTGAGCACCTGGCCGGCGTCCACGCCGATGGCCTCGCCGATCTTGATGAGGGTGTCCAGGGAGGGCGACTTGACGTTGTTCTCAACCTGGCTCATGAAGCCCTCGGAGACCCCGACCTTTTCGGCCACGGCCTTGAGGGTGAGCTTGTGCTGCTTGCGATGCCAGCGCAGTAAGGATCCCAGGTTCATGCTTGCCCCTTAGAGCCCCGGCCCACGGCAGTGGCCTGCCGCATCGTTGGCTAACATTAACCATGGGTAATTAATTTCCACTTGTCAAGATTTTTTTGGGTTACAAGAGAACTATCGTCAACTCCCACCATGGCCCAAACCCCCATGGGTATCAACTGAAATAGCGCTGGCCTGCCCGCCACACCCTCCCGCCCGGCCAGGAGGGAGCCAGAATTGCGCTTCATTAGGCCATTTGCCTGATGAACCCAAAAAAATGCCCCCGGCCTTGGAACCTGGCCCCGGGTTCTGTTATTACATCAAGTGCCGAGGCCCCCCGTGCCCGCCGCAGGGGTCTAAGGGCTATTAATATTGTTGGGAGGACCCATGGACCAGGCCGCCTGGAAGACCGCCCTGGGGGCGGCGCGGGCCTGCATCGGCTGCGGGGCCTGCATGCAGGTCTGCCCGGTGTACCGCGTGGGCCGACGCGAGGAGCTGTCGGCCCGGGGCAAGCTAAGGCTGATGCAGGGCCTGGCCCAGGGGCCGCTGCCGGCCAGCCGGCACCTGGCCGAGGTCCTGAGCCGTTGCCTGCTCTGCGGCCGTTGCAGCCAACACTGCCCCAACCAGGTGCCGGCCATGGAAGGCCTGCGGGCCGGCCGGGAGGTGTTGGCCAGCGTGGCCGGCGCGCCCCTGCTGCTGCGCCTTTTGCTGGAGGAGGCCCTGCCCCGCCCCCGGCGCCTGAACCTGTTGGCCATGGCCGGCGGCCTGGCCCTGCCCCTCTTGAGCGGCCTGCGCCTCAAGCTGGGGGGCTTGGAGCCCTCGGCCTGCCTGCCGCCCCTGTCCCAGAGGCCCTTCCTGGACACCGCCGGGCCAACTACCTGCGGCCGCAGTTGGCCCGGCGGGCGGTGCGTCTGCTTAGCCGGGTGGCCACGGTGGTCATCCCGCCCCAGGGCTGCTGCGGCCTGGCCGCCGTAGGCGCCGGCCTGACCCCGGTGGCCCGCGACCGGCTGGCGGCCAACCTGCGGACCTGGGCCAGCGCCCGGGTGGACAAAATCGTGACCACCTGCGGCTCCTGCGCCCATGCCCTGGCCAAGGAGCTGCCCCGCCTGCTGGACACCCCCCAGGCCGCCGCCCTGGCCGGCTCGGTGCTGGAGATCAGCCAGGTGCTGGTGGAGCACCCGCGCCTGCTGGCCGGCCTGGGCGGCGAAAGCAGGCCAGTGGCCGTGCACGACCCCTGCCACCTCAAGATCAGCCTGAAGGTCCATGAGGAGCCCCGCCAGATGCTGCGCCGGGCCGGCCTGGACCTGGTGGAGATGGCGCAGGCCGATGCCTGCTGCGGCGGGGGGGGGTTGTTCGCGGTCAACCAGCCGGGCTACAGCCAAGAAATCCTGGGACCCAGGGTGCAAGACTTCACCCGCAGCGGGGCCGGCGTGCTGGCCACCAGTTGCGGCGGCTGCCACCTGCAATGGCGGGCCGGTCTGCCCGCCGGCCGCCAGGTGGTCCATCCCCTGGAGTTGCTGACAGTGCCCCAATCGTGATAGCCTCTGCCTGAACCCGACAATCTGGGTCTGATCTCTCGTCAGCCAAGGAGACCTCCATGCGCCTAATCAGGCCTGCCCAGGCCCTGCTCTTGTCCCTGGCCCTGCTGGCCGCCGGCTGTGCCGCCACCGCGCCCACCCCGGCCAACGAAGCGCCCGCCCCCCCCCCCACCGTGGGGGCCAACGCGCCGCTGGAGCACACCAAGTCGCCCGTGGTGCGCACCCCCATGACCGAGAAGCCTCTGGGTCCGGTCAACAGCAAGGCCGCCCAGAAGGCCGAGGCCCAGTCTAAAAAGGCCGTGTCCGCCCCCCAGGCCGCCGAAAGGCCGGCCCCGGCGGCGCGCGCCACCAAGGCCACGCCCGCCCCCGCGCCCGACCAGGGCAAGGCCAAGACGGCCAAGGCCGCGGAGAAGACCAAAACCGCCGCGGGCAAGCCGCCCAAGGACCTCAACCTGGACAAGGCCAGGCTCAGCCAAAACAGTCTCTTCAAGGTCAGCTTGGAAAATCAAGGTGCTGAACAAGGCCGGCAAGCCAGTCACCGGCGCCAAGGTGCGACTGAGCGGGGCCAGCCCCCAGAACGGCCACAAGCTCAGCCCGGCTTCCCTGGAGGCCACCAACCTGGGCCATGGCTACTATAGGGCCAAGGGCCTAGTCTTCTCCCAGCCCGGCTGGTGGGTGATCACCGTGGAGGTGAACAACCAGGGCCGGGGCGACCGCGCACAGTTCAACCTGCTGCTCAAGTAGCCTACTTATTTGGTGTAAAAAAACTATGCAGGCCCCCTCGGGCTTGCGTAGTTTTTTTGCGGCCCGCCGCAAGCGCCCTGGGGACCGGCGGGAATCGTGGCGCACATCTTGCTTAATTAACTAATAAATTAGCTGCAATCCCCTGATTGGTCAACCTGGCACGCCTTCTGCTTTGTATCCTGGCAAGTGAGAACACAAACCACTTGGCAATTTTAGATTGGTATTAAGCAAGGAGGACATGACATGAAGAAGTTCGCAGCTCTCACGGCCGCCGTGGGTCTGGCCGCCCTCATCAGCACCGCCGCCCTGGCCGCCCCCGGCGGTCCCGGCATGGGCCCCGGCTACGGCCCCGGTTACCACCACGGCTGGTCCCAGCTCACCCCCGAGCAGCAGGCCGAGGTGACCAAGGCCCGGGCCGAGTTTATGAACGAGACCCTGGCCCTGCGCCAGAAGATGGCCAGCAAGAAGGCCGAGCTGGTCACCCTGCGCGCCCAGCCCACCCCCGACCAGGCCAAGATCAAGGCCGTGGCCGACGAGCTGGTGGACCTGGGCGCCCAGTTGGCCAAGAAGCGCAATGAGTTCACGGCCAAGTACCCCAACGCCTTTGGTCCGGGCATGGGCCGCGGCATGGGCATGGGCGGCGGCTGCGGCATGGGCGGCGGCATGGGTGGCGGCGGTGGCATGGGCGGCGGCATGGGCGGCGGCGGTGGCATGGGCGGTGGCATGGGCGGCGGCGGTGGCATGGGCGGTGGCATGGGCGGCGGCTGGCGCTAGGCCCTTCCCTTAGGCTAGAATCAGGGCCCAGGGCGAGAGCCCTCGGGCCCTGATCGTCTCTTAACACCACGAGGTAAGACCCTTGTCCCTGCCCAGCACCCCAGACCCGGAAAGACGCGGCGGCTGGAACGCCCTGTGGCTGGGCGGGGTGCTGGTGCTGCTGCTGGCGGCCCTGGCCATCACCACCCACGACCGCATCCAGCGCGCCCGCGAGCTGATGGTGCAGTCCCTGACCCACCACGGCACCCTCATGGTGCAGACTCTGGAGGGCGCCACCCGGGCCACCATGCGCCAGGGATCCTGGCGGACAATGATGCTCCAGGTCCTGGTGGACGAAATGGTGGAGCATCCCCATGTGCTGGCCATCGCCATCCTGGGTCCCCAGGGCAACCTGATGGCCTCGGCCCACAACGAAAGCCTGGAGCCGCCGGACCAGGAGATGACCAACGACCCTCTGGCCGGCCTGCCGGCGGACCTGCGCCGCCAGATACAGGAACGCCAGGTCTTGAACAACTTCCTGCCGGGTGAACTGGTGGTGGGCCGCCGCTTCGAGCCCTTCCACCGTCTGCTGCGCATGGGGCACTCGCGGCCGCCCTGGTCGAGGCACATGGATGCCCGCCAAGCCCCCGAGGCCCTGGCGGGGGGCGGGGACGCCAAACCGGCCGAATCAGGACCCGCCCCCCCGGGGCCGCCGGCAGGGCCCGGTGATCCTCCCGATCCCTCCTGCCACCCGGAACCGCCCCCGCCCCCCCCGGAGCCGCGCGGAGGCGGCATAATGGGCCGCGATATGGGCACGGGCATGGGCATAATGCAGGGCCGCTTGCGCCTGGGCCAGGCCTACGTGCTGGTGCGCCTGTCCACCAAGGCCTTCGAGGAGGACCGCAAGAAGGACCTGCGCCAGGCCCTGCTGCTGGCCGGCCTGATCTTCGCCGCGGCCCTGTTGGCCGGCCTGGGGTTGGTGGCCGCCACCCGCCGCCGCGACCGCGAGTTGGCGCGCCTGCGCAAGGAAGTGGCCGAGGCCGCCCACCTGGCCGCCGTGGGCCGCCTGGCCGGCTCCGTGGCCCACGAGGCGCGCAATCCCCTCTCGGCCCTGCGGGGCCTGGTGCAATACCTTGCCAAGGGCCACCCGCCCGGCTCCAAGGAGGCCGAATACGCCAGCGTGGCCGTCTCCGAGGTGGACCGCCTGGAGCGGGTGGTCTCGGGCCTGTTGGAGTACACCCGCCCCCGCCCGCCCCGGCGCTTCCCCCTGGACCTGGGCGAGTCCCTGCGCGGCACCCTGGACCTCATGACCGACGACCCCCGCGCCCAGGGCGTGACCATGGACCTGGAGGCGCCCCCGGACCTGCCCCCGGTGCAGGCCGACCCCGACCAGTTGCGCCAGGTGCTGGTCAACCTGGTGGTCAACGCCCTGGAGGCCCTGGACGGCCGGGGCCGCCTGCTGGTGCAGGCCCAGGCCAAGAAGGACCGCGTGGAGGTCAAGGTCAGCGACAACGGCCCCGGCCTGCCGCCCGGCGATTTTGAGCAGGTCTTCGATCCCTTCTTCAGCACCCGCGAGCGGGGCACGGGCCTGGGCCTGGCCATCGCCCGGCGCATCGCCCAGGCCCACGGCGGCGACCTGAAGGCCGCCAACGCCCCCCAGGGAGGCGCCGTCTTCACCCTGACCCTGCCGCTGAATGGAGCCAAGGCATGAAAGCCGCCCAACCGACCGCCCAGACCATCCTGGTGGTGGACGACCAGCGCGCCCACCGCCTCATGCTGCGCGCCCACCTGGAGGACGCCGGCTTCAAGGTCCTGGAGGCCGGCGACGGCGAGCAGGCCCTCAAGCTGGCCGCCGAGGAGCCCCTGGACCTGGTGCTCATGGACGTGGTCATGCCCCGCCAGGACGGCACCAGCACCCTGCCCCGGCTCAAGGCCCTCTTGCCCGAGACGCCGGTCTTGATGATGACCGCCTACGGCAGCATCGAGAGCGCCGTGGCCGCCTTGAAGGCCGGGGCCGAGGACTACCTGCCCAAGCCCCTGGACGTGGAGGAGGTGCTGATAAAAGTCCAGCGCCACCTTAAGGCCGCCGGCCTGGCCCGCCGGGTACGCGACCAGGCCGAGCGCCTGGCCGAGCGCTTCGATTTCTCGGCCCTGGTGGGCCAGAGCCCGCCCATGCTGCGCCTCAAGGAGACCCTGGCCGTGGTGGCCCCCTCCGAGGCCACGGTGCTCGTCACCGGCGAGAGCGGCACCGGCAAGGAAGTAGTGGCCCAGATCCTCCACCAGAACTCGCGGCGCAAGGACGGCCCGCTGGTCAAGGTCAACTGCGCGGCCCTGCCCGAGACCCTGCTGGAGGCCGAGCTTTTCGGCCACGAGAAGGGCGCCTTCACCGGCGCCGTGGCCCGCCGCGAGGGCCGCCTCAAGGCCGCCGACCACGGCACCCTGTTTCTGGACGAGATAGGCGAGATGAGCCCCGCCACCCAGGCCAAGATGTTGCGCGCCTTGCAAGAGGGCGAGTACACCCCCCTGGGCTCCAACCACACCTACAAGGCCGACGTGCGCGTGCTGGCGGCCACCAACCGCGACCTGGCCCAGGCGGTCAAGGACGGGGCCTTCCGCGAGGACCTCTACTACCGCCTCAACGTGGTCAATCTGGAGATGCCCACCCTGCGCGCCCGGGGCGAGGACGTGGTGGCCCTGGCCGAGCAGTTTTTGGTGCGCTTCAACCACAAGAACGGCCGCGACCTCAAGGGCTTCAGCCCGGCGGCCCGCGCCCGGCTCTTGGCCTATGCCTGGCCGGGCAACGTGCGCGAGCTTATCAACGCCGTGGAGCGCGCGGTCATCATGGCCCCCGGCCCCCTGATCGAGCCCACCGACCTGCCCCTGGCCTTGCAAGAGGCCCCCGACCACCAGGAAGAAGCGCACCTGCGCGCCGGCATGAGCCTGAGCCAGGCCGAGCGCACACTGATCGTCAAGACCCTGGAGGCCACGGGCGGCAACCGCACCCAGGCCGCCGAGCTTTTGGGCATTACCCGCAAGACGCTACAGAACAAGATCAAGGAATACGGCCTGCCCCCGGCGGAGTAGGCCGAGTGCAGGGAGTAAGCCCAGAAGGCCGGAACGCTCTTTTTGTCTTGGGTGGCCTGGACAAATTGTTGTCCAGGTCGCGCAGCGACAAGAGGTATCAGGGAACGGTAGGGGCAGCGGGGCGCCAGGATATGGCAAGCGTAAGAAAGAACCTCTTGTGCCTTCGGCACCCGGACAACTAGTTGTCCGGGCCACCCTGCGGGACCTCATGGGACGGCCGCTACGGCACCTGCAATAGCCGTTCGCTGCGCCACACCCTGACCACGCGCGCGCGCTCCTGGTCCAGGCGATAGACGATGCGCAGGGGCGGGTGGATGATCTCTCTAAGCTGCGGCAAGCCGAACTCGGGCACCATGCGGCCGCTTTGGGGGAAGCGGGCCAGCCTCTCGACCTTGGCGATCACTTCGCGCAACAGGCGCTCCCCCACCTCCGGCACTCCCTGATCGTCGTACCAGCGGCGCATCTCCTCCAGCTCGGCCACGGCCGATTCGGCGAAGCTGATCCGGTGCCGGCGCGGCATGTCAGCTCAGGCCCAGGCGGTCCTTGACCTGGGACAGGTCCAGTTCGCGGCCCTGTTCCAGGTCCATGAGCCCCCGCACCACGCCGCGCAGAAAGGCCCGCTCCTCGGCCTCACCCTCGTAGTCGGCCAGGGCCTGCACCACGGCCACCCCGCGCCCTCGGCTGGTCAACAGCACCGGCCGCCGCGTCTGCCTGACCTGCTTGACGATGCCACCCGGGTTGACCTTCAGGTCGCTCAGGGGGACTATGTCTTCAGAGAACTTGGTGGGCATGGCTGGGCCTCTATGTAGTGGTGCTGTCCATGGTCCTAATGATAGCACCTGTTGCGGGGACTGGGCAAGGGAGGGAATATCAAGGAAAAGGGACGGGGGTTGGCGTTTGTCTTGGGTGGCCTGGAGTAAGTTTGTTGTCCAGGCCGCGTAGCGACAAGAGGTATCAGGGAACGGGTGGGGGCAGGCGGGGACGCCGCCATATGTCCGGGGCGATGGATGACCTCTTGTGCCTTCGGCACCCGGACAACAAACTTACTCCGGGCCACCCGCAGGGGAATCATCCAGCGTCAAGCAGAGTCTCGGAAGGCGGGTTACGCTCCGCTAACCCGCCCTACGCGCTCAATGGCTAGCTTCAAATCTGAGTAGCCCACGTATCCACCCGTTAGCTTGAGCAATGAAGGCAGCGTAATCGAGTGCTGACTCCGTTTGCGGTTGTCCAGGACAGATGTCGGCAAGACATAGAACTGCCACTGGGACACATCGAGAGGATCGAGACTGGATTGTTCAGTATGGGCCAGTAAGGCGAAGACATATACATCAGCTTGCCGCCGAGGCAGGGATGATAGCTGGCCTGTGTCGCTGTCCCAACTGCGAGTCTTTGGCACTCGAAAGGATACTTGCGATAGTTTAGCCTGCTGCCATCGTTGAACGTAGGAGGCCGATTTGACCTCTATTTTGAGGCCCTCGGCAGTCTGCAAATCATAAGCGGCCCACTCCTCGCGCACGCCATCTGCTATCCCAATGGCATTGGCCACCAGGTATTCCGCCATTATTCCCCTGGTTATATTGCTTAGAAGGTCTGATGAGCTCCATTGCCAGAAGCTCATTAAATCGTAGCTCAGCGGGCGACCCTTTTCATGAAATGATTCGTCGCCTTGAAATCTCTGCAACGTGATCGGACCTAGCTGAGTCATCCCCCGCTCCACCATTCATCACACCAACGCCGGCATGAACTTGGCCAACAGCCACACGCCTTCCTCGCTGGCGATGATGCGGTGCTTGATGTCAGGCGGCATCAGGGCCGAGACGCCGGGCACATACTCCAATTCCTGGCCCATGGTCAGGCACACGCCTTTGCCCGCCACCACCTCGTGCAGCTCGTACTTGCCCTCGTGCAGGTGATCGCCGATCTCGTGCCCCGGGTCCACGCGCACCAGATGGCAGGAGAAGAGCCCTCCCGTGTCGGCGCCTTTCAGCAGGTGTTTTAGAAACACGCCCGCGAATACCGGGTGGGGGTTCCAGGGCAGCTCGGCCAGCAGACGGGTGTCCGTGGACGCGATCATCCTGCCCTGCTCCAGGGCGGCCAGAAAATCACGGTCAGTCATGCTCGTCTCCTTGCTTGAGGTCAGGCGGTTGGGGATAGGTCCAAGACCTTGAGCGCCGCCGGCAGGACCTCGATTAACAGCGGCGCCTGGCCCACGGGCTCGCCGTCGGCCCACAACTCCAAAAGGCCGTCGCTTTCCACCTGGAGGCTGCGGGTGCGCAAAAAGCTGACCTCGGGCAGGCCGGCGTGACGCCCGGCCAGCAGGGTGGGCAAGAGCCGCAGCACTCGGAAGAAGCTGAGCGGCTTGACCAGGCACACGTCCAGCAGGCCGTCGTCGGGCCGGGCCGGGGGCACGATGGGTATCTGGTTGCCGTAGGTGGGGGTGTTGGCGATGGCCGCCAGGAACAGCGGCCCTTGGTAGGAGCCGCTGTCCCAGGTCAGGCGGGCGTTGCGCGGCCGAAAGCCCATCAGCACCCGCACGACGCCCCACAGGTAGGCTGGCTGTCCGTGGAAGGGCAGCCGCGCCTGGTCCACGTAGCGGCTGACCAGGGCATCAAAGCCCAGAGCGCCCACGGTGCAGTACAAGCGCCCGTCCGCGCGCGCCAGGTCCACGCGGCGCCAGCGGGGGGCGGTCAGGGCGCGGGCCAGTCCGGCGGGCGTGGGCAGCGGCCCCAGGGCGCGGGCAAAGTCGTTGCAGCGCCCCGTGGGCAGGATGGCCAGGCCCGTCTCCTGGCCGGCCAGGGCCTGGGCCACCTCCTGCACGGTGCCGTCGCCCCCGCAGGTCAGCAGCAGGCCCGCGCCCTCGGCCACGGCCTGGGCGGCCAGCTTCTGGGCGTGGCCGCGCCCCTGGGTGTGCATCACCTTGGGGAGCAGGCCTTGCCCGGTCAGGGCGGCCAGCATTTCCTCGCCCATGCGGCGGCCCCGTCCCCGGCCGCTGGCCGGGTTGACGATCAGGGTGATGGCTGGCGACTCTTGCATGGCTGCCTCAGAACAGGCCCATCTGCCTGGGCTTGCGGGGACGACGACCGGCCTGCTCAATCTCCATCAGGGCGGATGGTATCTCGCTCAGGTAAGGGGTGGGTCCGGGTTGGCGCTGGCGGCCGAAGAGGCTGCGTTGCGCGGCGCGGCTCAAATACAGGCGCTGGCGAGCGCGGGTCAGGGCCACGTAGAGCAGGCGGCGCTCCTCGTCCAGGGGCGAGGCCGGGCGCTCGGGCGGCTGGTAGGGCAACAGCCCCTCCTCCAGGCCCGTCACGAAGACCACCGGAAACTCCAGGCCCTTGGCCGCGTGCATGGACAAGAGGCTCACGCGCTGGGCCTGGAAATCCAGGGGATCGGTCTCGGCCAGGGGTTCCTGAGCGGCCACCTGCACCGGCACCCCGGCCCGCTCCAGGGCCTCGGCGATGACGGGCGCCTGGGCGTGCAGGCGGTAGAGCACCGCCACCTCGCCGGCGGCGTAGCCCCCCCCTGCCCCGCCGCCGCCGGCCTCCACCTGGCGCGAGTCCAGGCCGCCCAACAGCTCCACCACCTTGGCGGCCACCCAATGGGCCTCGGCCTCGGGGCTAGGCAAATGGGCATAAAGAGGCAAGGGGCCTGCCGCGGCCTGGGCTTGCAGGAATGGCCTGGCGGGATCGGGCTGGGCGCTGATGAGAGCCTGAGCCGTTGCCAGGATGGACGGAGCGCTGCGGTAGTTGCGGGTCAGGGCCAGGCCGCGCGCCCCGGCGAGGTCCTGGGCAAAGCGCGCGAACAGGCGGCTGTCCGCGCCCCGGAAGCCATAGATGGCCTGGTCCGGGTCGCCGATGGCCGCCACCTGGGTGCCCGGGCCGCACAGGGCCTGGAGCAAGGCCACCTGGGCCGGGTTGACGTCCTGGTACTCATCCACCAGCAGATGATCCAGACGCTCCCGCCAGGACCGGGCCAGGTCAGGCTGGGTCAGCAGGGCCTGGGCCGCCCGGCGCACCAGGTCGTCCAGGTCAAGTACGCCCTCGCGCTCCAGGGCCTCCTGATAGGCCCGGAACCAGGGGCGCAGCGTGGGTTCGCCGGGGTCTTCCAGGCGCTGCTTGGCCAAGCTCAGGGCCGAGGCCAGGTCGCCGGCCCGGAGGCCGGCCTTCTTGGCCAACTGCGTCACAAGGGTCAGGCGGGCCTCCTCGTCCAACACTTGCAGGGGGCGGTCAAAGACTTGGCTCAGCACCTGGCTGCCCAGGGAGTGGAAGGTGCCCACGCCCAGCGCGGAAGCCGCCGGCGCGGCGGCGCCCAGGCGCAGGCCCAGCTCGGCGGCGGCCTTGCGGGTAAAGGTCAGCAGATGCAGGCGCTCCGGAGCCAGGCCCTCGGCCAGCAGGCCGGCGGCGCGGGCCACCAGCAGGCGGGTCTTGCCGGTGCCCGGCCCGGCCCGCACAATGAGGTGACCGCCGCGATAGTCCACGCCCTGGCGCTGCTCGTCATTCAGTTCCCCGAGGCCAGGCGTCGCGGCCTGGGGCCGGCTGGTCAAGAGGGGCGAGTCCGGCGGGGGCGCGGCCGGGGCCGTGGAGGCCGCATTGGCCGCGCGGCGCGGCGGCGGCTCCGGCGCGGGCGCGGCCTGCCACAGGGCTTTTTGGCCGGTCAGCTCCCGGCGCTCGCTGGGGTCGAAGAGCCGCACCACCCCGAACTCGCCGTCGTAGCCTCCCTCCAGCCAGACCCGGCCCGAGCGCATGCGGCCAATGGCCTCGGCCAACAGGGGTCCGCCCGCTCGCCCCAGTTCCTCCAGGGGGGCCTGGCGCAGGATGTACAACTCCGGCCCCAGCTGGCGGCCCCGCGCTGCATCACCTCGCCCAGCACCTCAGCCAGAGGCACCAGGGACTCAAAAGGCCGCCGGTGCGCTGGCCCCTGGCCGGCCGGGCGGTCGGCCAGCTCCTCCACGCGGCTCAAGACCCCCACGGTGATGGGACCGCCGCAGACCGGACAGCGCCCTCCGTGCCGCTTGGTCTCCTCGGGGCTGAGCCGCTGGTTGCACTTGCGGTGGCCGTCCAGGTGGTACTTGCCCTCGTCAGGAAAGAACTCGCACGTGCCGGCGAAGCCGTCGCCATCTTGGCCGGCCAGGGCCGTGGCCAGGTCCGGGTAGGTAGGCGCGCAGTCCAGCAGGTTGGCCTCGCGGGCCAGGTTGGCCGGGCTATGGGCGTCGGAGTTGGAAACCAGGGTGAAGCGGTCCAGGGCCGACAAGCGCCAGTTCATGGCCGGGTCGCTGGAAAGCCCCGTCTCCAGGGCCTGGATGTGGCCGGTGAGATCGGCGAAGCAATCCTCTATGCGGTCAAAGCCGCTCTTGCTGCCAAACAGACTGAACCAGGGCGTCCAGATGTGGGCCGGGATGAAGATCACCCCCGGCTCCACGTCCAGGCACAGCTCCAGCAGATCGCGGGCGTCCAGGCCCAGAATGGGCCGGCCGTCGCTCTTGATGTTGCCCAGGCGGGCCAGGCGGGCGTTGAGTTTTTCCACGGCCTCAAAGCTGGGCATGAGGATCAGGACGTGCACCTTGCGCGTGGCGCCGTGGCGCTTGTAGATGCAGGATATCTCGCCGGAGAGCAGGAAGCGCACCCCCCGGCGGCAACTGGGGATGACCCGGGGGGCCAGGGCGGCCTCCAGCTCGGGCCTGAGGGCATAGGCCCCGTCGCCGGTCTCGGTGAGCTTTTCCCGTAGCTCCTCCACCCAGCCCGGGTGGGTGAAGTCGCCCGTGCCCAAAAGGTCCACGCCCTTGTGCTGGGCGGCCAGCCACAGGTGCTCGGGGTCCAGGTCGCGGGCCGTGGCCCGGGAGAAGCGCGAGTGTATGTGCAGGTCGGCGACGATCATGGGCCAGGAGCCTACGCCATCGTCCGGGCCTTGGCAAGGCCCCGCTGCCCATGAACCCCGGCAAGCGAGGCTCTCAAGAGGTCACCTTGGCCACCACCTCCGCGAATATCTCCAGGCAGGTGTCTATCTCCTCGGCGCTGACCGTCAGCCCCGGGCAGAAGCGCACCGTGTTCTCGCCGCAGCCCAGGAGCAACAGCCCCTTATGGAAGGCCTGGTGCACGATGTCGTGGCGCCAGTCGTGGGCGCGCTCCTTGGTCTGGCGGTCCTTGACGATCTCGGCGCCCACCATCAGCCCCAGGCCGCGCACGTCGCCCAGGCACTCGTGCTCCCGCTGCAAGAGCCGCAAACCCTCCATGAGCCGCTGGCCCATGGCCGCGGCGTTGGCCATGAGGCTTTCTTCCAAAAGCTCGATGGTGGCCAGGGCGGCCTGGCAGGAGACCGGGTTGCCGCCGAAGGTGGAGGCGTGGGAGCCGGCCTCCCAACTCATGATCTTGGCCCGGGCCAGCATGGCCCCCAGCGGCATGCCCGAGGCCAGACCCTTGGCCAGGGCCATGATGTCCGGCTCCACGCCGAAGTGCTCCACGGCGAACATCTTGCCCGTGCGCCCCATGCCCGACTGCACCTCGTCGGCCACCAAGAGGATGCCGTACTTGTGGGCCACACGCGCCAGTTCCCGCAGAAACTCCGGCGGCGGCACCACGTAGCCGCCCTCGCCCTGGATGGGCTCCACAAAGATGGCCGCCACCTCCTCGGGGGGGATGGTGGTGCGGAACAACGTGTCCTCCAGCCAGCTCACGCACTCCTGGCAGCAGTTGGGATAGACCATGCCGTAGGGGCAGCGATAGCAGTAGGCATAGGGAATGTGGGTGATGCCCGGCACCACGGGGTGATAGTGGCGCTTCTGGATGGCCTTGCTGGCGGTGAGCGACAAGGCCCCCATGGTGCGGCCGTGGAAGGCCCCGAAGAAGGCGATGTTCAGCTCGCGGCGGGTGTGCCAGCGGGCCAACTTGAAGGCCGCCTCCACGGCCTCGGCCCCGGAGTTGCCAAAGAAAACCTTGTGCGCCCCGCCGCCCGGGGCCAGGCTGGCCAGCTTGTGGGCCAACATGATCTGGGGCTCGTAGTAGAAGTCGGTGCCGGACATGTGCAGCAGCTCGCCGGCCTGCTCCTGGATGGCCTTGACCACCCGGGGGTGGCAGTGGCCGGTGGCGCAGACGGCGATGCCGGCCGTGAAGTCCAGAAACTGGTTGCCGTCCACGTCCTCCACCCACAAACCTTGGCCTCGCTTGGCCACCAGGGGATAGCCCCGGGTATAGGAGGGCGAGACATAGGCCTGGTCCAGTTGCATCAGGCGCACGGCCTCCGGGCCGGGCAGGCTCGTGTTTATCTGGGGCAATCTCTTCATATGCCTATTTGCCTCGCTAGCGACATGCCATTTGGTTTCAGCGCTGGGCCAGGTCGGGCTGGCGGGCGGCGCGCACCTCGTCCAAGCGGCCCACGGGCGTGCTGCGGGGCGCGGCGTGCAGCCAGTCCGGGTCATCCTGGGCCTTCTTGGCGATGAAGGCCATGGCTTCCACAATCGCGTCCAGGTTCTCCTTGGACTCGGTCTCGGTGGGCTCGATCATGATGGCTTCCTTGACCACCAGCGGAAAGTACACGGTGGGCGGATGGAAGCCGAAGTCAATGAGCGCCTTGGCCACGTCCATGGCCGTGACCCCGTGCTGGGCCGCCTGGTCGGCGGCGCTCAGCACCACCTCGTGCATGCACATCCGGTCCACGGCCACCCGCCACTGCGGCGCTAGGCGCGCCCGCAGATAGTTGGCGGCCAGCACCGCGTCCATGGCCACGCGCTTCAACCCCGGGCCGCCCAGGGCCAGGATGTAGGCGTAGGCCTTGAGCACCACTCCGAAGTTGCCGTAGAAGGGCGCCACGTAGCCGATGGAGTGGGGGCGGTCGTAGTCCAGGAACAGGGTGCCGTCCTCGCGGCGGGCCACCCGCGAGATGGGCAGGTACTCGTCCAGTTTAGCCACCACGCCCACCGGCCCGGAGCCCGGTCCGCCGCCGCCGTGGGGCGTGGCGAAGGTCTTGTGCAGGTTGAGGTGCACGATGTCAAAGCCCAGGTCCGCCGGCTTGGCGATGCCCAGGATGGCGTTGAGATTGGCGCCGTCGTAATACATCAGCGCGTCCACGGCATGGGCTGCCTCGCTGATCTGCTTGATGTCTGGCTCGAACAGGCCCAGGGTGTTGGGGTTGGTCATCATGACGCCAGCCACCTCGGGGCCGAGCATGGCCCGATAGGCCTCCAAGTCCATCACGCCGTCCTTGGAGGGCACGGTGCGCACGGTATAGCCCGCTATGGCCGCGCTGGCCGGGTTGGTGCCGTGGGCCGAATCAGGCACCAGCACCAGGGATTTCTGGTTGCCCCGGTGGCGGTGGTAGGCGGCCATGAGCATCAGCCCGGTCAGCTCGCCGTGGGCCCCGGCCAGGGGCTGCATGGTGTAGGCCGCCATGCCGGTGATGGCGCACAAAAGCTGCTCCATCTCGTGGAGCACCTCCAGGGCGCCCTGGGCCAAAAGCCCGCCCCGGCGCAGTTGGGGCAGCAGGGGATGCAGGCCGGCGAAGCCCGGCAGGCGGGCGATCTCCTCGGTGAACTTGGGGTTGTATTTCATGGTGCAGGAGCCCAGCGGGTAAGGCCCCACATCCACGCCGAAGTTCTGGCGCGAGAGGTTGGTGAAGTGGCGCACCACGTCAATCTCGGCCATCTCGGGCAACTGGGCCGGGCTGGCGCGCAGGAGTTCCGGCGACAGGCAGGCCTCCTGAAAGCAGGCGTCGGGTAACAGCGGCGCCGGGAAGGTCACGCCCCGCCGGCTAGGCCGGCTCTTGTCGTAGATGGTCTTCATAGCACCGCCTCCAGGGCCTCGGCCAGGTTGCCGATCTCCTCCTTGCTGCGCTTCTCGGTGACCGCCACCAAGAGGGCATTGGCCTGCTCGGGGTAATAGCGCCCCAAGGGGAAGCCGGCGGCGATGCCCTTGTCAATCAGGCGGCTCACCGCAACGCGGGCGTCCAGGGGCAGTTCCAGCCGAAACTCGTTGAACCAGGGACCGGGGTCCATGAGGCGCACGCCGGGGATGGCCGTGAGCCGCTGGCGGGCATAGGCCGCCTGGGCCATGTTGAGTTGGGCCAGTTCGCGCAAACCCTCCTTGCCCAACAGGCTCAGATAGATCAGGGCCGCCACGGCGCACAGGGCCTGATTGGTGCAGATGTTGCTGGTGGCCTTCTCGCGGCGGATGTGCTGCTCGCGGGTTTGCAGGGTCAGGCAGTAGCCCTCGCGCCCCTGGCCATCCAGGGTGCGCCCCACCACCCGGCCGGGCATGAGGCGCAAGAGCGCTTCGCTCACGGCCATGAAGCCCAGGTAGGGGCCGCCGAAGGATAGCGGCAGGCCGAGCGGCTGGCCCTCGCCCACGGCGATGTCGGCGTCCATCTCGGCGGGCGTGCGCAGCACGCCGAGCGCCAGGGGGTTGCAGCACAGGATGGCCAGGGCGCCCATCTCGTGGGCCTTGGCGAAGGCATCCGCATAATTGTGGACCCGGCCAAAAAAGTCGGGGTTCTGCATGATGAGCGCGGCGGTCTTGTCATCCAGCAGGTCGGCCGCGCAGCCGCCGCCGGCCAGGTCCTCCTCCACCAGCTCCAGGTGCAGGTTGGCGGTGTAGGAGGCCAGCATCACGCGGTAGATGGGGTTCACCGCCCGGCAGATCACCAGGCGCTTGCGCCCGGTCCTGCGCACGGCCAGCATGGCCGCCTCGAACAGGGCCGTGCCGCCGTCGTAGAGCGAGGCGTTGGAGGCGTACAGCCCGGTGAGCCGGCAGATGGCGCTCTGGTACTCGTAGATGGCCTGCAAGGTGCCCTGGGATATCTCGGGCTGGTAGGGCGTGTAGACGGTGTAGAGCTCGCTACGGCGGATCAGGGCGTCCACGGCGGCCGGGATGAAGTGGTCGTAGAAACCCGCGCCCAGGAAGCAGGTGAGCCCGTGGGCATTACGCTCGGCCAGGCGGCCCAGGCGCTTGGTCACCTCCAGCTCGCTCATGGGCCGGGGCAGGTCCCACTGGCGCACGCGCAGTTCGGGCGGGATGCCCGCGAACAGCTCGTCTACTGAAGATAGGCCCATGGCCCCCAGCATCTGGGCGCGGTCGTCGTCGGTATGGGGCGAGAAGTCCATGTCAGCCCCTCTCTATAAACTTCCCGTATGCATTAGCGTCCATCAACTCGCCTAGGCCCGAGACGTCATAGTCCTTGAGCTTGACCAGCCAACCCGCGCCATAGCAGTCCTGGTTGATGAGCTCGGGGTGCTCGGCCAGGGCGGCGTTGACCTCGGCCACCACCCCAGCCAGGGGCGAGAACACATCCGCCGCCACCTTGACCGACTCGATGACGCACAGCTCGGCCATGTGCTCCACGCTTAGCCCCGGCTCGGGCAGGTCCACGTAGGTCACGTCGCCCATCTGCTGCTGGGCAAAGTCGGTGACCCCCACCACGGCCAGCCCACCCTCGACCTTGATCCACTCATGCTCCTCGGTGTATTTCAACTCACCCGGCACCGCGTATTGGCTCATGGGCTCTCCTTCCTTATGCCTCACGGCAAGGGCCGCAGATAATCCCCCGCCCGCTTGACGAAATGATTGGCTATCACGCCCGGCAGGGCGCGGCCCCGATAGACGATTTCCACCTTTTGACCATCCGCCACCTGGCGCTCCAGGCAGGCCAGGCCGATGGCCCGGCTGTAGTGCTCATCCCCGGGCACGCCGCCAGCGAAACGCCAGGCCGGCACGGTGGTGCCGCTGGTCAGCTCGCCCACCGGGCGCCCCTCCACCAACACCGGCGAGCCCTCGCGCATCATGCCCCGTTCCAAGGCGGCCACGCCACGTATCAGGCAGGGCACCTCCTGTACCTGGCCGCCGGCCAATTCCGCCGCCTGGCGCTCCAGGGCGGCGCGGCCCAGGAAGTCCCCGCGCTCCGTGGTCAGGTCCACGCCGTGCCTGGCCAGGGGCAGGGACAGGATGGGCCAGTCGGGCTTGAGCTCGTGGCCGTAGAGGGGCAGGCCGGCCTCCAGGCGCAGGGTGTCGCGGGCGCCCAGGCCGGCGGCCATCAGCCCCAAGCCGGCTCCGGCCTCCAGCAGGGCCTCCCACAGCTCCACCACCCGTGGTGTGTCCACGAAAAGCTCGTAGCTGTGCGGCTCGCCGGTGTAGCCCGTGCGGCTGACCAGCACCCGCCCGCCGGCCCAGCCTCGCCAAGCGCAGTGGTTGCGCGCTCGCGGCAGGTCCTGGCCTCCCAGCACCCGGCCCAGCACCGACGTGCTGGCCGGGCCTTGCAGGGCCAGCATGGCCAGTTGGGGGCTGACATCCTGTAACCCGGCGGCGGTCGCGTCCAGCCCTTGCAGCCAGGCCCAGTCCTGGTCGCGATTGCCGGCGTTGACCACCAGCAGGTAAGCGCCCCCGGGCAGGCGCAAGAGATAGGCGTCGTCCAGGGGCCGGCCGTCCTGGTCAGACAGAAACGTGTAGTGGGAGCGGCCGGGCTCCAGGCGGGCGGCGTCGTTGGTCAGGGCCCTTTGCAGAAAGCCCAAGGCCCCCGGCCCCTCCAGCCTAAAGCGGCCCATGTGGCTGGTGTCGAACAGGGCGGCGGACTTGCGGCAAGCCAGGTGCTCGGCGATGATGCCGGCCTGGTAGCTCACCGGCAGGCTCCAGCCCGCGAACTCCACCAGCCTGCCGCCGTGCTGGCGGTGCCAGGCGATCAGGGGCGTCTCCAGGGTCATGGCCACCTCCTGGTCATATTCTACAAAAATGGCGAGAGCCGTGGTGAATACACTTACGCGGCCTTGCTACAATGGAGAAAGAGCATGGTTGATTGCCTGCCAGTACACGCTGGAGCACAAGGAGAGGCCGCGCGATCATGAGCAGCCAGTGGGAAGAGCGCATCGTGCGGCGGGGCCGGGGCTTGATGGCCGGCATCCGCCAGCAAACCCCCTCGGTCTTTGACAAGTCCTTCTGGACCGGTAAGGTGCTGGACTGGGCCATGCACCACGAGGATTTCAAGGTGCAGCTCCTGCGCTTCGTGGACGTGCTGCCCAGCCTGACGAGCGGCGAATCCCTGCAACGACACCTGGAGGAATACTTCGGCCAGGAGGGCGGCGAGGTGCCGGCGGTGCTCAAGTGGGGGGCCGGCCGGGCCGGCCACCTGGGCCAGATCGGCGGGCGGGTGCTGGGCAAGGCCATCCGCGCCAACCTGGAGGGCCTGGCCCGCCAGTTCATCGTGGGGCACACCACGGCCGAGGCCATGCGCCGCCTGGGCAAGCTGCGCCAGGAAGGCTTTGCCTTCACTGTGGACCTCTTGGGCGAGGCCACGGTGAGCGAGGCCGAGGCCGACGCCTACCAGCAGGGCTATCTGGAGCTCATCAAGGCCTTGGGCCACGAGCAGGCCAGCTGGCCCGGCCTGGGTGGCGCTGTCCTGGACTGGGGCCACGCCCCCAAGGTGAATCTCTCCCTCAAGCCCAGCGCCCTCTATTCCCAGGCCAAGCCCGCCGCGCCCGAAGACTCGGTGCGGGGCATCCTTAAGCGCCTGGAGCCCATATATCGGGAGGTGGTCGCCCTGGATGGCGCCCTGTGCCTGGACATGGAGCAATACCGCTACAAGGACATCATCCTGGAGGCCTACCGCCGCCTGCGCGGCCATCCCGAGTTTCGCGGCCACCCCCATCTGTGGGTGGTTATCCAGGCCTACCTGAGGGAAAGCGAGCAGGACCTGGAGGCCCTGTTGGCCTGGGCCAGGCAGGAGGGGCTCATCATCGGCGTGCGCCTGGTCAAGGGCGCCTACTGGGAGTACGAGAACACCGTGGCCCTGCAAAACGGCTGGCCCCCGCCGGTGTGGACCCACAAGGCCCAGAGTGACCTGAACTTCGAGCGCCTGGCCCGGCGCATCCTGGAAAACCACCAGATATGCAGCCTGGCATGCGCCTCCCACAACGTGCGCTCCCTGGCGGCGGTGTGGGAGACGGCTTTAGCCTTGGGCGTGCCGCCCGAGCGCCACGAGTTCCAACTCCTCTACGGCATGGCCGAGCCGGTGCGCCGGGCCTTACTGGAGCAGGGCGGCCGGGTGCGCCTGTACTGCCCCTACGGCGAGCTCTTGCCGGGCATGGCCTACCTGGTGCGGCGCATCCTGGAGAACACCTCCAACGAGTCCTTCCTGCGCCAGAGCTTCGTGGAGGGCGCCGAGTTGGAGGCCCTGCTGGAAGACCCCCGCGGCGCCTATCAGCGCCACCTGGACTGCACGCCACAAACCCAGCCCCCCCCCGCGCCCGTTTACGGCGGACTGGGTCCCTTCGTCAACCAGCCACTGATAGACTTCACCCGGCCCGGCCTGCGCAAGGATTATCAAGAGGCCCGGGCCAGCTACAACCCCGCCAATCCCGATGAAGGGGTGGGCCTGGTCTGCCAGGCCGGGCCGGGGCAGGTGGACAAGGCCCTTAACGCCGCGGCCCAGGCCCTGCCCGCCTGGCGAAACACCCCGGCCAGCCAACGCATCGCCTATCTGCTCAAGGCCGCCCAGATCGCCCGCCAGCGCATCCTGGAACTGGCGGCCTGGCAGGTCTTGGAGGTGGGCAAGCAACTGGACCAGGCCTATCACGACGTGGGCGAGGCCATAGACTTCCTGGAATACTACGCCCGCCAGATGCAGCGCCTGGCCGCGCCCCAGCGCCTGGGCCATGAGCCCGGCGAGCTGAACCTCTACCACTACCAGCCCCGTGGCCTGGCGGCGGTCATCGCCCCCTGGAACTTCCCCTTGGCCATCTCCTGCGGCATGGCCGCCGCGGCCCTGGTGGCCGGCAACTGCGTGGTCTACAAGCCCTCCAGCCTGGCGGCCGTGGTGGGCTTTGGCCTATACGAGATCTTTGCCCAGGCCGGGCTGCCGCCGGGGGTCTTCAACTACTGCCCGGGCCGGGGCTCGGCCATGGGCGACCACTTGGTGGCGCACCCCCTGATAAGCCTAATCGCCTTTACCGGCAGTAGCGAGGTGGGATTGCGCATCCAGGAAAAGGCCGTGCATCTGGCCCCCGGACAGGCCCAGTCCAAGCGGGTGATCGCCGAGCTGGGCGGCAAGAACGCCATCATCATTGACGACGACGCCGACCTGGACGAGGCGGTGCCCCAGGTGCTGGCCTCGGCCTTTGGCTATCAGGGGCAGAAGTGCTCGGCCTGCTCGCGGGTGATCGTGCTTCAGGCCGTGTACGCCCGCTTCGTGGAACGCCTGCTGGCGGCAGCCAGATCGCTCACCATCGGCCCCGCCGAAGACCCGCGCAATTACCTGGGGCCGGTGGTGGACCAGGCTCAGCAGCGCAAGGTCATGGAGTACATCGCCCTGGCGGCCCGGGAGGGGCGCGTCATCTTTCAAGGCGCGGTGCCCGAGAAGGGCTGCTATGTGCCGCCCACCATCGTGGAAGGCATCACCCCGCTGCACCGCCTGGCCCAGGAGGAGGTCTTCCTGCCGCTGCTCTCGGTGATGAAGGCCCGCGACTTCGATGAGGCCCTGGCCCTGGCCAACTCCACCCGCCAGGCGCTCACCGGCGGCGTCTTCAGCCGCAGCCCCCGCCACCTGGAGCAGGCCCGGCGGGAGTTCCACGTGGGCAACCTCTATCTGAACCGGGGCATCACCGGCGCCCTGGTGGAGCGCCAGCCCTTCGGCGGCTT
>JACQYR010000263.1 GCA_016208115.1 Desulfarculus sp. | reverse complement strand
GCCGAGGCCATCAAGGGCGACGACGTGCGCGCCCTCTTCAACCACGATCCCAACCTGATCCTGGGCCGCAACCTGGCCAAGACCCTGCGCCTGGCCGAGGACGCCCGGGGCCTGGCCATCGAGATTGACCCTCCCGACACCACCTACGCCAAGGACCTTATCACCTGCCTCAAGCGCGGCGACATCACCCAGATGAGCTTTGGCTTCTCGGTGCGCCCCAACGGCCAGAACTGGGGCAAGCACGACGACGGCTTCGCGGTGCGCACGCTCACCGGTGTGCGCCTGTTCGACGTCAGCCCCGTCACCTTCCCCGCCTACCCCCAAACCGACGTGGCCGCCCGCGCCCTGGACGCCTGGCAGGCCCGGCAGGCCACGCCGCCCGCCCCCTGGAAAATAGGATTGCAGCGCCGTCGGCTGGAACTGGATGCGCTGAGCTTCTAACCACCCCCCCCTAAGGAGGACTAACGATGTCCGAAAAGATCACCCAGATGAGGGAGCAGCGCGCCAAGCTCATCGCCGACCAGCGCGCCATGCTCGACAAGGCCGAGAAGGAGAAGCGCGATCTCGGCACCGAGGAGTCCAGCGCCTACGACGAAATGCAAAAGCGCCAGGAGGCCCTGGGCCAGTCCATCGAGCGCGAGGCCAAGCTCCAGGAGGCCGAGCGCCAGATGGCCGCCGAGAGCGACGCCGCCAGGGAAGCGGCCCGGGAGATCGAGAAGCGCGACGGCGGGCAGGCCTCGGCCAGCCTCCGCGACACCCCCGAGTACCGCGCCGCCTTCTGGGGGGTCCTGCGCAGCGGGGCCATCGGTCCCGACGAGATGCGCGCCCTGCAGGCCGGTTCCGGCGTGGACGGTGGCGCCCTGATCGGTCCCGAGACCTTCGTGGCCATGGTCATCAAGGCCATGGACGACATGGTTTTCATCCGTCAGCAGGCTACCAAGTTCACCATTACCAATTCCGCCAGCCTGGGCGTGCCCACCCTGGACACCGACCCCGCCGACGCCGATTGGACCACCGAGCTGCAGACCGGTAGCGAGGACACCGCCACCAAGTTCGGCAAGCGCGAGCTGACCCCCCACCCCCTGGCCAAGCTGGTCAAGATCAGCAAGGAGCTGCTCAACGTCTCCGCCATCCCCGTGGAGAGCCTGATGGTCAACCGCGTGGCCTACAAGCACGCCGTTACCCAGGAAAAGGCCTTTTTGCTGGGCAGTGGCGCCGGCCAGCCCCTGGGCCTGTTCACGGCCAGCGCCCTCGGCATCCCCACCAGCCGCGACGTCTCCACCGGCAACGCCGCCACCTACCCCACCTTCGATGGCCTCATCGAGGCCAAGTACAGCGTCAAGGCCCAGTATTGGCCCAAGGCCCAGTGGCTCTTCCACCGTGACGCCCTCAAGGGCCTGCAGAAGCTCAAGGATGGCGACGGGGCTTACATCTGGCGCCAGAGCGTGCGCGACGGCGAGCCCGATACCCTCCTGGGCCGTCCCTTCATGATGAGCGAGTACTGCCCCAACACCTTCACCACCGGCCTGTACGTGGGCCTCTTTGGCGACTTCAGCCACTATTGGATCGTGGACAGCATGGCCATGACCTTCCAGCGCCTGCTGGAGTTGTTCGCGCTCACCAACCAGATAGGCATCCTCACCCGCCAGCAGACCGATGGCATGCCGGTGCTGGCCGAGGCCTTCGCCCGCGTGAAGCTGGCTTAACCACCGCGAGATATACGGCCCCGCCCCCGCGCGGGCCGGGGCCCCTGAAAGGAGAACCGATGGACCTGCACAACTACATCAAGGCCAGCCGGGGCCTGAGCCCTCAAGTCCAGACCAACGCCGACACCGCCTTCGTCTCCCAGATCGTGGACACGGCCAACTTCGAGGCCACCGAGTTCTTGCTTCTGACCGGCGCCATCTCCGACGCCAACGTCACTTTCACCGTCCTTTTCGAGGATGGCGACGCCTCCAACCTGAGCGACGCCGCCGCCGTGGCCGATGCCTACCTGCTGGGCACCGAGGCCCTGGCCACCCCGCTTTTCTCCGATGACAACAAGGTCTTTAAGATCGGCTACATCGGCGGCAAGCGCTACTGCCGCGTCACCATCACGCCCAGCGGCAACGACAGCGGCGACATCAACATCGCCGGCGTGTGGGTGCAGTCCGGCGCCCGCGTGATGCCCCAGGCCTAAACCGGGCGGGGCGGCCCGCCCGCTCCCGCTGGGAGGAATAGCATATGCAGAAGCTCAGCAAAGCCCACATCGTCGCCCTAAGCCTGCTGGCCCTGTTGCTGGGGTCGGCCCTGGCCTGGGCCGCCGCGGACCCCACCTATGGCCCCAAGGTCTACATGACCGACGGCGGCGACACCATGGAAGTGGTCAGCGGCGGCAAGATCACCGTGGAGACCGGGGGCACCCTCACCGTGGCCGGGGTGACCATAGACGCCTCCACCCTGGCCATGACCGGGCTGACCGCCACGGCCGCCGAGATCAACAAGAACGCGGGCGTCACCGCCGGCACGGCCGCGGCCAGCAAGACCGCCGTGTTGGGCGCCGACAAGAACCTGGATGAGTTCCACACCGCCGCGCTCTACCTGGGCGCCGGGGCCGGCGCCCAGGTCACCGCCACGGCCGCCGAGATCAACGCCCTGACCGACATGCCCGCCAGCATGACCACCACGGCCACCCCGGCCAGCGGCACCTGCGGCGTGCAGTTCGTGCTCAAAAACGCCGCCGGCTCGGCCCTCTCCCACGCCGTGGCCGGCACCTGCTACATCAGCGGCGCCGATGGCCTTAGCCACGGCACGGCCATAACCGGCCTGGCCGTGCTCACCAATGGCGCCCTGACCGAGTTGGTCACCGGCAAGGTGGCCATCTTCACCAGCGACGCCACCGGCAAGCTGGGCGTCACCCTCACCGGCGCCGCGGGCACCTACTACCTCACCCTGGTGCTGCCGAGCGGCAAGATCATCACCAGCAGCGCCCTGGTCATCAACGCCTAGGAGCACGGACCATGAAGATCGTTATGATGACCAGCGCGGCCGGCCCCGAAGGCGTGCTGCACGCCGGCCGCGAGTACAACCTGCCGGGCAAGCAGGCCAAGGCCCTGGTGGCCGGCGGATTTGCCCGCGAGGTCGGCCAGGCCCCCCGGCTGCCCCTGGAGCCACCGCCCGCGCTTGAGGCCGCCGCCCAGACCCAGCCCGAGACCACCGCCCTGCCGGCGGCTGGGCCAAGGGCCTAACCATGCCCCTGGTGCTGGTCACAGCCGCAACCGTGGAGCCGGTATCCCTGGCCGAGGCCCAGGCCCAGGCCCGGGTTACCGACGCCGGGGATGACGCCCTCTTGCGGGACATGATCAAGGCCGCCCGCGAGGACTGCGAGAACCTCACCGGCCGCGTCATGGTCACCAGCACCTGGGACCTCTACCTCGACGCCTTTCCGGCCGGCCTGGGGCCCGTGGTGGCCCCGGCCTCGCCGCTGCAATCAGTGTCCTCGGTTACCTACCTGGACACAGCCGGCGCCACCAAGACCCTAGCCACCCCCAGCGGCTACAAGGTGGACACGGCTAGCCTACTGGGGCGCATATACCTGCCCCTGGGGGCCTCCTGGCCCGAGACCCTGGCCGAGCCCAACGCCGTCAAGGTGCGCCTGGTGGCCGGATGGCCCCTGGATGCCAACGGCAACCTCACCACGCCCGCCGCTCTGCGCCAGTGGATGCAAAGGCGCGTCGCCAGCCTCTACGAGCAGCGCGAGGACTACGTCGTCGGCCAAAGCGTGGCCGAAATGCCGCGCAACTTCGTTGATTCTCTTTTGGCCCCCTACGCCATCCCCCGGGTGGCCTAACAAGGAGTAATAAACATGGCCTCTACCCTGACCGCCAAGCTTGAAATGAAGATCGCCGCCACCCTCAGCCAGGCCATCGGCACCGGGCTGGGCAGCGCCGCGCCCGCCTTGGCCATTGACCACGTCGAGGATTTCAGCGACGGCACCGGCGCCAACCAGGCCCAGCTCATCTACGCCGACACGCGCACCCTGGCGGCCAGCGCCACCGAGGAACTGGACCTGGCCGCCAGCCTCAAGGACGCCCTGGGCCGCACGCTCACCTTCACGGCCATCAAGGCGCTGTTCGTCCGCGCCGCCGATGGCAACGCCAACAACGTGGAGGTGGGCGGCGCCGCGGCCAACGGGTTTATCGGCTGGGCCGGCGACCCCACCGACAAGCTGGTCTTGCGCCCCGGCGGCGCCTTTATGCTCCTTGACCCCGGCGCGGGTGGCTACGCCGTCACCGCCGGCACCGGCGATCTGCTCAAGATCGCCAACAGCGGCGCCGGCACGGGCGTCACCTACGACATCGTCATCATGGGCGAAGGCACGGCGGCCTAACCCATGCGCGCCGGGGCTCTCAGGCACAGGGTGGCCATCCAGCAGCCCGTCACCTCCACCCCGGAGGGGCAGGCCGAGCCCGTGGTCACTTATGTGCCGTTTGCCCTGGACGCGTGGGCCAGCGTCGAGCCGCTCAACGGCCGCGAGTTTTTTGCCGCCGGCGGCCGCCAGGCCGAGGTAAGCCACCGGGTGCGCCTGCGCTACCTGGCGGGCGTCAAGGCCGATATGCGGGTGCTCCACGAGGGCCGCGCGCTGGACATCAAGGCCGTCATAGACCCCCAGGAGCGCCACCGCGAGCTGGTGCTGATGTGCCTGGAGCTACAGCCATGAGCGCCGTCATCAATCTCAAGGGCTTTGCCGAGCTGGCCGCCAACCTGGAGAGCCTGCCCGTCAAGCTGGCGCGCAAGTACCTGCGCCAGGCGGTGCTGGCCGGCGCGGTGGTGGTGCGCTCGGCGGCTCGCGAAAACGCCCCGGTGGGCAGCATGCCCCACTACGTCGGCAAGAAAAAGTTCGGCGTGCTGGCGCAGCCAGGCAACCTGCGCAAGACCGTCGTGGCCCGCAGCAGCCGCGGCGATCCCTGGCACCGCGCCGTCTACCAGGTGGGCGTAAACAAACGCGGGTTCTATGGCAAGTTCAGCGAGTTCGGCACCAGCAATATGAGCGCCCGCCCCTGGCTGCGCCCGGCCTTCGACGGCAACATCCAGCAGGTCATCGAGGCCGTGCGCAAAAAGTTGGAAGCGGCCCTGACCAAGGAGGGCCTGCGCTGATGAGCACCCTGGACACCCACAAGCTGGCCCAGGCCCTCAAGCAAGACGCCGCCGTGGCCGCCCTGGTGGCAGACCGCGTCTACCCCGTCAAGCTGCCCCAGGGCTGCGTCCTGCCGGCCATCACCTACCAGCGAGTATCCGGCGGGCAGGACAGCACCTTGGAGGGCGACAGCGGCCTGGAGTTCCCCCGCGTCCAGGTTAGCTGCTGGAGCAAGAGCTACACCCAGGCCCACGCCCTGGCCAAGGCTGCGCGCGGGGCCATGAAGAGCGCCCGGGCCTTTAGGGCCACGACCATCAACGACATGGATCATTACGAGGATGAGACCGGCGTGTACGCGGTCTTCGTGGATTTTAGCATAGAGCACGAGGAATAGGAGGACACGATGAGCAACGCCGTCAAGGCTCAGGGCACCACCCTTAAGTGGAACAGTGTCACGGTGGGCGAGGTCAGCAAGGTCAACCCCCCCAGCGAGAGCGTGGAGCTGGTGGACGCCACCCACCTGTCCAGCACCGGCCAGGAGTTTATCTCCACGGCCTTCAGCCAGCTCAAGGAGGCCACCCTGGAGGTCAACCTGCTGCCCACCGACACGGGGCAGTTGGCCATGCGCGCCGACATGCGCGCCGGCACTCCCCGCACCGTGGTCATCACCCTGCCCGACGCCAGGGTCACCACCTGCACCTTCACGGCCTACTGCAAGGGCTTCGAGGTCAAGGGCGACAAAAAGTACAGCGCCACCATCACCCTGCAGCCCACCGGCCTGCCCACCTGGTCGTAAGGAGAATCTCCACCATGCTCACCAAGGAACAGATACTGGCCGTCCAGGACCTGCCGAGCGAAACCGTGGATGTGCCCGAGTGGGGCGGCGGCGTGGTGGTGCGCGGGCTGGCCGCCGCCGCGCGGGTGGCCTGGGGCGGCGACGCCTTTGAAACGGTGGATGGCCAGACCCGCGCCAAGCCCGACTTCCAGGCCCAACTGCTGGTCCTCTGCCTGGTGGACGCACAAGGCAACCGCCTCTTCAGCGATGACGACGTTCCGTCCCTGGCCGACAAGTCCTCGCTGGTGGTCGGGCGTCTGTACGATGTCGCGGTGCGCCTCAGCGGCATAGGCACCAAGGCCATCGAGGACGCCGTAAAAAACGAAAAACCCGGCCCGAGCGCCTTTTTCTGCACCGGCTGGCGCTCGGGCTGGGCAAGACAGTGGCCGAGCTGCTGCTCACCCTCGGCAGCTCCGAGTTGACCGACTGGATGGCGTTCTACTCGCTGGAGCCCTGGGGCCCCCGGCGGGATGACCTAAGGGCGGGCATAGTGGCAAGCACCGTGGCCAATTTCGCCAGCAGGCAGCTCCCCGAGGGCAAGTCGTGCGCCGCCGCCGACTTCTTCCCCGACCCCTACGCCGAGCCCGAGGCGCCCCCCAGCGCCGAGGAAATGCGCCAGGCCCTGGCCCTGGCGCTTGGAGGCCCTAGCGATGGCCGGTAATGTCGTAGGGCAATTGTTCATCGAGATAGGCGCCGACGTCGCCACCCTCAAGACTGACCTGGGAGGCGCCCTCAAGGAGGTGGAGAAGTACGCCGGCGCCGCCGGCTCGGCGCTCAAGAGCGTCGCCGGCATGTTCGGCATCGGCGTGGGCGTGGCCGGCTTCCTCAATGAGATCAAGGCGGCCGTGCAGGTTTATTCCGACCTGGAGATGCAGGTGGCCAAGGTGTCCACGGTCATGGACTCCGCCGGCCAGACCCAGGATCAGTTCAACGCCAAGGTAAAGGCCATGTCGGATGGCCTGCGCGACCTGTCGGTAAAAAGCGGCAAAGCCACCGAGGAACTTGGCGCCGGGCTCTACACCGTCCACAAGTCCGGCGTGGACGCCGCCCAGGCCCAGGACGTGCTCACCACCGCCGTCAAGCTGGGCAAGGCCGCCTTCACCGATACCAACACCGCCTTGGACGCCCTGGCCATCGTGATGAACAACTACCACCTGGCGGCCTCCGAGGCCCGGCGGGCCAGCGATCAGCTTTTTGTCGCCACGCGCACCGGCAGGGCCACCCTGGATGACCTGCGTGGGGCCATGGGCCGCCTGTTGCCCACGGCGGCCGAGGTGGGGGTCAACTTCGAGACCGTGGCCGCCATGCTCAGCACCGTTACCCGCCAAGGCATAGACGCCGGCAAGGCCGCCCAGGCCCTTAATATGATTATGGCCGGCATGAACAAAGCCGGCGACGAGCAAAAGAAGGCCTGGGCCGATATTACCAAGGGTACTGAACTGGCCGGACGCCAGTACGACGCCACCCTGCTCAGCGGGCAAAACCTACTTGCCTTCCTCAATGTGCTGGGCCAGGCCAGCCAGCAGGAAGTGGCGCGCTTGGTGGGCAGCAGTCGCACCATGGCCGCCATCAACGCGCTGATCAACGACCAGGCCGGCCTGCGCGCCAATCTGGCCCGGCAGATGGACGCCGCCCGGCGGGCGACGCGGCCGACCGGGTTGCCTACCTGGAGCGGGAGGTAGACAAGTTCAAAAACCAGGCCAAGGCGGCCAGCGTCGTTACCGAAGAGTGGGCGGAGAACCTCCAGAACCTGGGCAACCAGGCGCAATCGGTTTCCGGCGACCGCCTGTCCGACATCGGCAAGCAGGCGGCGAAAATAGAGCAGGCCGCCAAGCTTGAGGCGGAAAAGACCCTCAGCGGCGCCCGCGAGAACACCCTCGGCAAGCAGATAGACATGATCGAGGCCGAGAAGGCCGTCAAGCTCAAGGCCATCGAGGAAATGGGCAACGCCGACGGCCTGCAGGCCGCCCGCACCCGGGCACTGGAGACCGAGACCAACGCCCAGAAGACCGCGGCTGCCATCGAGCATGGCCGCCACAGCCTCTACCTGCGCCAGGACCTCCAGGCCCAGATAGACATGATCGGCCAGTCCGGCGTCACCGCCGAGGAGCTGCGCCTAGGCCAAGAGGTGGCCCACCTGCGCCGCGCCCACAACGACGAAACCCAGATCGTGGCCTACGAGGCCAAGCGGCGCCAGGAGATACGCGAAACCGGCACCATCGCCGCCCGCGACGCCGAGGCCCAGATCAACGCCGATAGCCTGGCGGCGGCCGTCGCCGCCCGCGGCGCCTACATCGCCAACCTGGTGGGCCGTGGCGCCGACGAGGTCAAGGTGCTGCAGGAGCAGGCCCGCCGAAAGCAGGACTTGGAGCGCCAGCACCAGGAGGCCTTGGCCGGTTTCCAGTCCCTGGCCGCCCTGGCCCAGGGCAACACCACCGAGGCCATTCTGGCCGAGGAGCGCCGCCGCCTGGCCCAAATGGAGGGCTTGCAGCGCCAGGGGCTGGCGAGCTGGTCCGAGGTGCAAAAGCAGCGCGTGGCCGTGTTCATCGCCGAGGGCGACAACATGGTCCGCTACAGCGTGGAGTGGTTCCAGCGCCAGGAGCGGTTGGCCCGGCAGGCCGTGGCCGACCGCAAGAAGACCGAGACCGAGGCCGCCGCCGACATCATCAGCCTGCGCACCCAGGCCCTGCAACAGCACCAGCGCCTGCTGGACGCCTTCATCAGCTACGAGAAGGCCCGCCTGCGCCTGGACCTGGTGGAGGGCTGGCGCGTGGCCCTGGAGGAGATCCTGGCCCAACAGAAAAGCTGGGGCGAACTGACCAACCAGGCCTCCAAGGACACCTACGCCGCCATGACCGACGCCTTGCAGACCGGGCTGGTGGACATCGCCAAGGGCAAGTACGAGGACCTGGCCAGCGTGGCCGATAGCTTCTTTGACGCCATCCTTAGGGCCTGGATGCGCATGCTGGCCGAGATGATCTCGGCCTGGGCCGCGGCGGGCATCGCCGGCCTATTCGATATAAAGCTGCCCGCCTTTGGCGGCGGCATCAGCCTGGGCGGTGGCGGCGGCGTGGCTGGGGCCTTGGGCACCGGGGCCAGCCTTATTAGCACCGCTAAGACCGTGGGCGGGTGGCTGGGCATCGGCGGCGCCGGGGCTGGCCTGGGCGGCGCCAGCGGCTTCGCGGGGTCATTGGCCGCCGAGCAATCCGCCGAGGTCTTCGCCACCATGATCAGCAACGGCAAGACCGTTGAGGAAGCCCTGGCCGCCATCGGCGGCGGCAACGGCGGCATCATGGGCGGCATCAAGGGGGCCTTTGACTCGGCCATCGCGGCGGTCAAAAGCTTCACGGGTGTAACCGAAGCCGGCGCGGTTGCCGTCGAGACCGGCGCCGCCGCCACCGAGGCCGCCAGCCTGGGGCTTTCCACCACCCTGGCCTGGGTGGGCGGCGCCCTGGCCGTGGGCGAGCTTTTGGGCAAGCTCACCGGCGGCGTTGGCCCCGTGGGCGCGGTCATGGAATTATTGAGCGGCGGCAGCGGCCACACCCAGGGCTCGGCCCGCCAGTACGAGCAGCTCAGCATCGACGCAATCGGCCGCATGTCCTCGGGGCTGGACCTGGGCCACGATCTCTCCGGGGGCGTGGCCACCGGCCAAAGCCTGGCCGACATCCTGCGGCATAACGAGGACATGCGGCTCCTGGGCGAGCGCGCCGGCCTCACCACCCACCAGGTGGACCTGCTGACCCAGGGCATCGCCGGCCTGGAGCGCCAGATGATCAGGGCCGCCCAGCACGGCAACCAGGCGCTGGTGGACTCGCTCAAGCAAGACATGGCCGAGCTGCAAAAGGTGGAGATGCAGACGGGCATCAACACCGCCGCCCTCGGCCCCATGAGCGGGGCCTTCGCCCAGATCGCCCAGATCATGGACACCATGGTGCAGCCGGCCTTTGATGACTTCGGCGCCGCGTCACAGGGCAGCATCATCGAGGCCGACAGCGCCGTGCACGACCTGGCGGGCAGCCTTTCCGACATGGCCGACTCCATGGGCCTGCCCCGCGACGCCACCGAAGGCTTCAAGGCCAAGGTCGTGGAGCTGGTGGACCAGTGGAACACCGGCGATCTGTCGGTCGGCGCCCTGGCCGAGCGCCTGCAAAACCAATTCATGCAGGCGCTACAAGGCGCCGCCCTGGAGGGCTTCAACCTCGATCTGGTCATGCAGGGGCTCAAGGCCAGCATCGAGTCCATCCCGGGCGAAAAGGTGATCAAGTTTGTTTACGAGGGGCAAGACCTTCAGGCCGGCGGCGGCGACATCGGCGGGGGCATCGCCGGCGACATGCCCCGCATGCACGATGGCGGCTGGCCCCGCCTGCATGGCGGCCTGGCCCCGGATGAGTTCCCGGCCATCCTGCAGGCCGGCGAGGTGGTATTCAGCAAGCGTAACGTGGCCAGCGCCGGGGGGCCTCAGGCCGTGGAGGCCATCCGCCGCGGCGAGGGCGGAGCTCAGCGGGTCTTGGCCCCCGTGTTCAACTTGACCGTCAATGGCGGCATGACCACCGCCCAGGCCCGCCAACTGGGCGACGAGGTGTGGCGGCAGTTCAGCCGGCGCTACCAGGCTGGCGAGCGCTTGGGGGCCGGGCTGTGAGCTACCCCAGTTTTGCCGCCTGGGCCGCCGCGCCCAACCTGCGCCGCATCTTCACGGTGGAGCAGCAGGCGGTCAAGATTTCCGATGGCAGCGCCACCACCGTCTACCTGACCACCGACGACTCCATGATCTTGCCCGACGGCGGCCACTACTACGAGCCCTGCATCGTCTCTCTGCCCTCCGTCACGCACAAAATCCAGAACCTGCTGGGGGGGGCCAGCCTGATCACCTATGGCGACATGGTGCTCAATTACCACCCCGATGACGTCCTCAACACTTCGGGGCTCACCTGGCGCCAGTTCCTCACCGACTACACCACCGATGGCCAGCCCTTCACCGCCCGACAGGGCGGCCCGGACCTGGACTGGAGCCTGTGGGCCACCTGGTCGGGAGAAGCCAGCCAGCGCTCCTACACCGAGAGCGAGATCACCATCCCCCTGCTCAGCGCCGCCCAGCGGGTGGCGGCCACAACGGCCCCGCCCAACGTCTATGGCCATGACAGCTTTCCCGTCTGGCAGGCCAACACGGCCTATGCGGCGGGGTATCTGGTCTCCCCGCCGGCCAGCACGGGTCATTATTACGAGTGCACCACCGGCGGCACCAGCGGCGGTGGCGCTCCCGCCTGGCCCACCACCGACGCAGCCACGGTGGGCGACAACGGCGTGGTGTGGACCTGCCGCACCCTGCCGGTCAACACCATCGGCCAGCCGCGCCCCCTGCTCTACGGCCAGCGCTCGCACATCGCCCCGGTGCTTATCTGCGAGGACGCCACGAACAGCGTGTGGATATACCAGTTCGCGGACCACGCCGTCGCCGGCTGCCAGGCGGTGGACGCGGCCTACGACAAGGGCAAGGCCATCGCCCTGCCCACCGTCAACCTGGTGGGCAACTGGGTCAAGCTGAGCGCCAAGCCCGCCGGCGCGCTCACCCTGGACGCCAAGGGCTATAAGCTGGGCGGCACCTATAGCGCCCTGCCGGGCAACATCTTCGCCCAGGCGGTACAGGACCTCGCCGGCGTGGCCTCCGGGTCGGTGGACTGGCCGGCCATCACGGCCTACAACACCTCCGTGCCCTACGACGTGGGCGTCTACGTCACCAGCAAGACCAACCTTCAGAGTATCCTGGATAGCCAGCTCTTCCAGGGCCTGTTGACCACCTGGGGCGCCACCCGCCCCGGCAAGTTTTATTGCCAGCGCCTGGTGCCGGCCTCGGGCAGCCCCGTGGCCGCCTTCACCGACACTGAAAACCTGCTCACCCAAAACGGCGAGGCCGATGGGCCCAGCTCGCTGCACACCCGGCCAGCCAGCGCGCTCTACTGGAAGATCAGCATAGGCGCCGACCAGGTCTGCACCCCCAACACCGCGCCCGACGACACCATCACCGCCGCCGAGAAAGAGCGCCTCAAGGAGGCCTTTCGCTACCGCGAGGCCATGAGCGCCAGCACCAAAAGCCTTTACCCCAGCGCCCAAGAAAACAAGATTAACACCGCCCTGGTCAACCTGGCCGATGCCGCCACCGTGGCCGGCTGGCACCTGACCCTGCTGGGCCAGGCCCGCGACATCGCCTCCTGGCTGGGCGCCGTGCTCCCCGCGTCGCTCAATACGTGCGACGTGGTGAGCGTCATCGCCCAGCAGGCCGGGTACACCGCCGGCCGCTTCGGGGTGCTGGTGGGCATCACCGAGGACAACGACAACTTTTGGGCCACGCTGGAGGCGCTGATCTAATGGGCCACTCTCGCGTCATGACCGGCACCCTGGTTGATTCGGCCACCTTGAGCGCGTCCTCGGCCAACGGCGCTCTACCGGTCGCCAACCTGCAGATAGACCTACGCAACAAGGTCTGGCAGGCCACCGGCTGCGCCAGCGAGTACGTGGACATAGATATCGGTAGCCTGCGGCCCTTCACGGGCGTGGCTATCGCCAACCACAATCTCACCGCCTCTGGTATTTTCACCCTCAGTGCGGGCACCATCCCTGGCGGCAGCGATCTCTACGCCCAAGCATTTAGCGCCTGGGAGCCACTGCTGGGCGCCGGAGAGGGTTGGTCCGGGCAGTATGGCGCGGGCGGATACCTCACCGCCGCCGATATCGCAAAATTCTACGCCGCCGGCAGCCTGCGCCTGTTCTATTTCACCCAAACGCTCGCCCGTTATTGGCGCTTGGGCCTGGCCGACCCCACTAACCCCGAGGGCGCGGTGCGGGTGGGGCGCATCTATCTGGATGCCTACCGGAATTCCAGCCGGGGCGTCCTGCCGGGCGCCGAGAACGGCACCCAGGACCCCAGCAAGGTGGTTTACACGCCGGGCGGCCAGCAGCGCCGCAACCAGCGCATCCAGTACAAGACCGCTCGCTATCAGTTCGACCACACCCCAGGCGCCGAGACTTACGCTTTTTGGTTCGACCTCATGCAAGAGGTGGGCGTGGGGAGGTCCTTCGTGGGCGACTTCATGCCCAATGCCACCAACATGGCTCAACGCCTTCGCAACCAGATAGTGTGCTTCATCCCCGAGGGCGGCTTGCGGCCCATCACCCTCCAGCGCCAGGATATGGGTGCGGTCGAGATAGAGGTCCAAGAGGCCAGATAGGAGACAGCATGGGACTTGCCAGCACGTACGGTTGGACACGCGGCGGCCCCGATTGGGACATCACCTACAATAATATGCTGGCGTCCCTGGACGCAGCCCTGGCCGCCGCCGGCACCGGCAACGCCGGCCTGCGTTGGGGCACCGCAGCCGAGCGCGTGGCCTACGCCACGCCATTTGAAGGGCTCCTCTGGGTGGACACCGACATCCCCCACCGGGCCTGGCGGTACCGCGGCTCCGGTTGGGTGCGCATCAACTTCAGCCTGGACACCTACCGTCATGACCACGCCACCCGCGTGGCCCTGCGGCCCAGCGCGGCCTACGAGACCATCCACACCGGCACGGCCGGAGAGACCCACCTGGTGCTGCCCTGGGCCTGCAACATCAACACGGCGCAGGCCACATACGCCGCCAAGTTATCCGGCGATGGTGGCTCAACCGACCACGTGGGCTTCAACCTGGTGGGAGGCACCGGTCAGGTCCCCCTGGGGGCCATGGTGGCCGACTCGGCCTCGGCCGTCCTGGCCGGCAAGAGCGTCACCGCCGCCAACATCGCCGTCGGGGCCACGGTGATCAAATCCCCACCCGGGGTGCGTCGCCTCAGCGGGCTAAGCGCCGGTGCCATGTTTTTTGCCGTACCCATCTCTTCCAGCTTGGGCACCATCCACACGGCCTCGGGCAAGGAGATGGTCTATCTCTACATCGGCCGGGCGCCGGGCAGCACCTCCCTACAGTGGTGCGGGGTCTATGGCGAAACTTCCGCCGGTGCCAACACCATTAGTATTGAGAAGGACTTGGACGCCGACGCGGTGCCGGTGCCCCTGGCTATCTTGGAGATTAACGACGGCGAGGTGCTCAAGATGGGCGCCCAGGCTGCCAGTAAGTTCGTGGCCTGGGGCTTCGCCCGGAGTCTGGAGGTTTAGATGCTGGAGGACCTTTTCCCCCAGATTATCGCGCCGCCATGCGGCCTGGCCATCAGCGGCATCGAGTATGTCGTGGTGGCCCGAGGGCAGGCCGACTCCCCCAGCTTCCCGCTGTCCACGGGCACCTTCGACCTGGCCACGCATTACGTCCACATGGAGCGGTCCAATCATCCCTACACCAAGGAGCTGGGCGGCTACTTCTGCTGGGATGGCAGCAACATCCAATCGGCGGCCTGGAGCGGCTCCACCAGCCCCTACGCCGGCAACATCGCCTGGGAAGTGCGGAAGATCAAAAACCTTTCCGCTGCGATTCAGCACATCAACGGCAACATCTCCCCAACCAACAGCACAGGGTTGCAAAATGTGGACGTGGCCATCACGGCGGTCCCCGACTACACCAAGGCCGTGGTGGAGATTTGCTGTGGCGGCAGCACGGCGGGCGGATATTTTTTGTCCCTCGCGGGTTTTCTATCCGCCAACGACAATCTCCGTTATCGAATAAACACAGTCACGGGGGCTGCGCAGACGGTATACGCCTCTGCGGTCATCATCCCCACAAAGTAGGAGCGCACGGTGCAGCAACAAATATTGACGGTTTGGTTCGGCCCGGACGGCAAAGAGATCGGCCGCGGCTACTGGCGTTTCCCCGCGCCAGACGAGGACATACTGGCCAAGGATCGTGCCAGCAAGGGCATCCCGGCCGACGCCCTCCAGTGGCAGACCACCGATCAAGAGGTGGGCAATCTGCCCCGGCTGATGCTGGTGGACGGCGTGGCCTCGTTGGACCCCGCCTGGCAGCCGCCGGCCCCCCCGCCCGACCCCCTGGCCGCGTTGGCCGAGGAGGTCAGGCTGGGCGCCCAGGCCGTGGCGCGCAACATCGCCGCCAGCCCCCACGACAAGAGGGGCCTGACCGACAAGGACATCGGCAAGCTCATCATCCCCAAGATCAAGGCCAACCCGGGCATGACCGTAGATGAGGCCCTCGATGAGATCGTCGAGATGATCCTGGCCGAGTTGCCCGGCGAGCCGATCATCCCCGCCCTGTGGGTGGAGCGCCCCCGCAAGTCCAATCCCGCCGAGACGGTCTATATGGGCCTCGGCCCCAGCTACCTGCACGAGGCCATCAAGCGTGGCTACTGCCCGCCCGACACCCCCATGACCTGGGCCAGCCTGGTGGGGTTGATCGCGGCCACGCCCGAAAAACAAATCGCCGCTTGGCTGCGCAGCCTGTAGGCCAGGAGGGGGGGGCAGGCTATGGACTTTCTGGCCCAGTATCCATACCCGGCGACCGGCGTTGGTTTCGGCTTAGCCCTGGGGGCAATGCTCTTGCTTGGCAAGGTTCTGGCCCTGGCCTGGCCCCTCATCTGGAAGCAGACCAGCAATGAGGGGCTGGTGACTAAGCAGCAGCTTGACGACGCCCTGGCCGGGGTCCGTGCCGAGGAAAAGGCCTGCCAGGATCACCTAGTATCGGAACTGGCCGCGATCAAGAAGGCCCTGACTGAGGGCGATGGCTGTTTCGCCGGCCTGGCCGAGAGCCGCAGCGACATGGCCCTGAGCCTGCGGGACCTGTGTAGGGTCATAAAGCTGCGGTTTAAGCTCGGCGAGAATGAACTAGACTGCGACCGCCTGCACAGGTGGATCATCGGTGGAGGCGGGAAGGACAGGGGGAACCATGCCTAAGCGCACGATCAACGCCGCTGGCCTGGAGCTCATCAAGCGCCGCGAGAGCTGGCGCGCGCGTCGCTACCTGTGCCCCGCCGGCAAGTGGACCATCGCCTGGGGGCACGTGATCCTGCCCGGCGAAAACTTCCAGGAGCCCATCAGCCAAGTCCAGGGCTTGGCTCTATTGGTCAAAGACGTGGAAGAGGCCGGCGCCGCCGTGCAGCGTCTGGTTAAGGTGCCGCTCACCGACAACCAGTTCAGCGCCTTGGTCAGCTTCACCTTCAATTGCGGCGCAGACGAGGACCACGACGGCAAGGCCGAGGGCCTGGGCGACTCCACCTTGCTGCGCCTGCTCAATGCCGGCGACTACCAGGGCGCCGCCGACGAGTTCCCCAAATGGCGCAAGGGCGGCGGCAAGGTGCTGCCTGGCCTGGTCAAGCGCCGGGCCGAGGAGCGCGCGCTGTTCCTTAAGCCATCATAGGAGGCCCCATGCCCGACATTACCCCCGGCTATAAGTCCACCACGGCTGGCGGCTACCTGCTGGCCGCCGTGGCGGGCCTGGGCCTGCCCCAATTGGAGCCCGAGGCTGTCAAGGCGGCCCTGGCCCTGTGCCCCGCCTGGGTGCAGGTGGCCTACCCCCTGGCCGGCAAGCTGCTGAGCCTGGCGGCGGTCTACGTCAGCGCCCACAGCTACGCCCGGCACAGGCGGCATCTCCGGCTTGACGAGATGCTCGGCCCGGTGCCGACGAAGGCGCGCATTCGGAAGCAAAAGGAGGATTGAGTCATGTGGAATCCCATGCCCCCCCGTCCCCGCGAGCCCCACGGCAACAGGCTGCCCTGGGCCTATTGGCTGCCCGCCCTGGTGCTGGGCCTGGCCTTGCTGGCCACGACGGGGTGCGAAGAAAAGCAGTTGACCATTTCCATGCCGGTCATGACCGTCTCTCCCACGGGCGCCACGGTCCCCCTGCTTGACGAAAACGGCGGGCAAGTCATGCAAACCTTCAAGGGGCCTGCTGGGCACATAGCCCAAATCCTCATGGCCAAAGACCGTCGCCCCTACTTCGAGCAAGAGATCAGCCCCGAGGGCAAGATCACCAAGCAGACCATGTGGGGCGAGAACGGACGCAGCCAGTTTGTTGACGTTGACCCGGATGGCGTGAAGTATCTCAAGGCCCTGGCCCCCTACGCTGGGGTGCTGGGGGCTGGGGTGAACGCCTACTACGGGGTGGAACGCGACAAGGCTATGTGGAGCGGGTTGGGCGGTGCCTTGGGTGGCCGCCCCCCTGGCACAGTCAACGTCAACGGCGGCTCCTACGTGGGCGGGAACGTGGGCACCGGCTCCTGGCAGTTCAATCCCACCACAACCACGACCGACAACAGCGTAGCGGGCCAGTAGCCATGGACTTTGACACTCGCGGGATGGGCTGGGTTTTGGCCCTGTTTGGCGCGCTGTGCGCGGCGGCAGGCGTGGGCCTCTGGCTTTTCGTGGGGTGGCTGTGGCGTCACCTGTCGTGGGTGTAGGCCATGGACCTGCTCAAGCCCGCCGCGCCCGCACCCCCGCGCCCGCCGTCCCTATCGGCCGACGTCATCCTGACCCCGGGCATGCGGGCCACGCGGCTGTGCCAGACGGCCCCCGGCGAGCTGCCCACCTGGGCTGGGCACGCGGGGATCGTGGCCGACGACGGCCAGGTCTACGAGGCCCTAAGCATCGTGAGGCCCACGCCGTGGGAGGAATACCCGGCGCCCTTCGAGGTCTGGCGCTACGCGCACCTGACCGATGTCCAGCGCGCCGCCATCGGCGCCAACCGAAGGGCCATGGCTGGCACCCCCTATGCCCCGCTTAAGATTGGTTTGCACCTGGTGGACTGGGGGCTGTCCTGGGGCCTCTACCTGGCCACCCTGTGCCAAGTCAAGGCGGACTTGCGGATCGCCCGGCGCTTGGCCCTGCTGCGCTCGCTGACCATCTGCTCCCAGTACGTGGCCGCTGGCTACGAGGAGGTGATGGGCTACCGGTTCGGCGGCCTGCCCTCCGGCCAGGTGAGCCCTGATGATCTCCATGACCACGCGTGTGCCACTCTTGGGTGGTACCGCGTCTACAAGTGCTAGTCAGGCCCCCGCCACCACCCTCCCCCGGGCCGCGCCGGCCCTGCCACCACGGGAGCCTAACCCAACTCCCGGCAGGCACCCGGCGCGGCCCCCTTCCAGCAGCTACCCCCGTTGTCCCCCCCACCACATTCGCACCTGCTCCAGGAGCGCCCAGGCGTCGGCAGGGTGCAGCGCCCGCAGTCTGGCGGCCAGGGCCTCCAGGTCCACGCCCCACTTTTCGGCCAGGCCGTCCGGGGCGCTATCCTCGACCTCGGCGGCCAGGATCACCGGCAGGGATCGGGCCAACTCGGCAGTATAGTAGTGGCTATTGAGCACGTCGCGCAGGCAATTTACCTCGGCCTCGCTCAGGGCCGGGGCTCGGCCCAGGTTACGCAGTGTGGCGATGTCCTCCCTGAGTTGGCCGGCCATGCTGGCCCCGTGGCGCTTGAGCCAATCGGCCTCGGGTGGGCTGGCGTAGACGGTCGTCTGCGGGCGGGAGCGGCCCGGGTTGATCTCGTGGGGCATGATACTCCTCCCCGGATTAACGGGCGCGTTGCATGACATATACGGCGATTCGTCGCCCGCCACGCCACGCACGATTGCGCCAACGGCCGCGAAAAACGGTTATCGTGGGGGGGGGCATCCGGGCACGACTGGTCCCGGAATGCGTCTACCACTCCTATGGAAAACGCGCCCAAAAAGGATCCCATTTTTTCTTCTCCTTTGATTTGGTCGGGGTGGCGGGGCTCGAACCCGCGACCTCCGGCACCCTCACTGGCTACCCGACGTAATCGGGCAAGCCGGCCGCACGACTGGCGGAGTGCTTGGACTTCCTGCCGCATTGCCCTTATTTCTGGCTGGGCAAGAATGCCCCAATGGGTGGCGGGGGCGGGGGGCTCGGGGGTATTATTGGTGCCGGTCATCGTAGTCTCTCCTATCTAGAGGCCTCGGTGGCTGGGGCTGGCTGCCGGTGGCTCGGTGGTCAGCCCTTACTGTTGATATTAGTATATCGCGTATATGTTGCTAGTGCAATAGGTATTAGCGCACAAGTTTGTTACAAGTTAAGCGGCGGGTGTTGATGTGTTTACACGGTGACGCTAGTAGGCGGGTTGACAGGGGATTGACAACGTGGGTTTCACGTGAAACAACTAGCTGAATTAACTATTTAAAAGCCACAACAACCGATCACCGCCACTGGTTTCATCTAGGCCCTCCTGGCAAATCCCCAGTAAGGCGCTGGGGGCGCTCTGTTATCACCTGGTAATCGCAGGGATATTCCTAACACGCGCCAGGGGGCCGGTCAAGGGCGGCCACAATGCCAGCTTGCCCCCGCCAGCCACGGGTGCTATGCCAAGACAAACACCGAGTGTACATAACCCGCAGGGAGGCGCCAGCCATGCCGCCCGTTTTCTGCTTCATAGACGACGCCCAGTTCGAGCTGGACAACTTCGCGCAAAACGCCGCCCCGGCCTTTGAGCGCGCGCGCTTTGTCTACGCCCGCACCTTTGATGAGGCTAGGGCGGGCCTGGCCGGGGAGTATCCCCTGTGCTTTCTGCTGGACATCTACGGGGCTGGTCCCCCGGTGACGGCCCCGCGCATCCCAGACCCGGCCGAGCTGGAGCAGGCCCTGGGGCCGGCGGCGGACTTGCCATCCCTGTACGAAGGCCTGGAGCAGGCTGGCCCCGAGGCGGGCAACCTGTACCTGCGCCGGCTCCACGGCCAGGTGGAGCGCTGGCAGCGGGCCTTCCTGCAAGCCGCCGGCGGCCTGGGCCAGGGCCGGGCCTATGGGCTCCATAACCTGGAGCAGGCGCGGCTTCATTACCCCCACGCCGCCGCCCTGGGCTACTCGCGCAAGGCCCTCTACGCCGACGCCGTGGCCATCAGCCTGGCCGGGGCCGAGGGGTTGTTGCAAAAGCCCCAGGGCGGAGACGACCAGGCAATCGCCCTGGCCACCCGCCAGGCCGCGCCTGGTCTGGCCCAGGCCGCCTACGCCGCCGTGAACCGCCGCCTGAGCGTGCAGGCCGCCGGACTGGCGGCGCGCCTGTCCGGCCCGGGAGGCGACCCGGCCCTGGCCCAGGCCCTGCAAGGCGCCCTGGCCAGCCTGCACGGGCAGGGTGAGCGCGGTCCGGCGAGCCAGGCCTTGCACGATTTGGCGGGGCGGACCGCCGGCCTGGGCCCCGGCGACCGGGCCTTGCTGGAGTCCTTGGGCCTCTGGCTGGAAGCAGCTTAGGCGGCCAGGGCGGTATAATCACATCTGGGAACCGATGACATTCAACGGGAGCATGCAGGGTAGGCCAGGAAGGCAACCTTTCTCGACCCGTTATGCCCAGCCGGGGGCACCCGGTCGGCTTGACACGGTGGAGGGGCGTTGTTAGATTTGCCTAGCACTCGGGGACATCGAGTGCTTAT
>JACQYR010000018.1 GCA_016208115.1 Desulfarculus sp. | reverse complement strand
TGGCCGTGGCGGCCCAGGCCCAGGTCTGAGCCAGGCCCTGGGCCAGGTCGCGCCCCGGCCGCCAACCCAGCGCGGCCTGGGCCTTGGCTATGTCCAGCACGCTCTGGCGCAGGTCGCCGGGCCGGGCCGGGCCGAAGCGGTGCCCCATCTCCCGCCCGGCGGCCCCTTGGATGGCCCGCCACAGCTCCAGGGTGGTGGTGCCCAGGCCGGTGCCGATGTTGTAGGCCCCTTGGCCAGCGGTCAGCGCCAGCACATTGGCCGCCGCGCAGTCCTTGACGTAGACGTAGTCCCTGAGCATGCCCTGGGGCTGCTCCGGGTAGCGGTAAATGGAGGGCGGGGCGCCCTCCAGGATGGCCCGCATGAACAAGGACACCACCCCAGCCTCGCCCTGGGGTATCTGGCGGGGGCCGTAGACGTTGGCGTAGCGCAGGCTCACCGTCTCCAGGCCCCGGCTGGCATAGTAGGCCAGGTAGGCCTCGCCGCAGAGCTTACTGACCGCGTAGGGCGAGCCCGGGCGCATGGGGTGGTCCTCGGGCACGGGCACGGTCAGGGGCTCGCCGTACATGGCCCCGCCCGAGGCGATGAAGATGACGCGGCTGGCCCCCCAGTCCAGGGCCGCTTGCAGCAGGTTGACCAGGCCCACCACGTTAACCTCGGCGTCGTGGCGGGGGTCGGCCACCGAGGCCGGCACCGAGATCTGGGCCGCGTGGTGGTTGACCACCTGGAAGCCCTCGCCGGCCAGGTCCTTGGCCAGGGACTGGTCGCGGATGTCGGCCTCGATCAGGGGCACGCCCGCGGGCAGGTTCTGGCGGCGCCCGCTGGAGAGGTTGTCCAGCACCACCACCTGGTGCCCCTGGGCCAGATAGGCCTCCACCACGTGGCTGCCGATGAATCCGGCCCCGCCGGTGACCAGTATCTTCATGGATCATCTCCGGTTGACGACGCGCGCTGATTGACCACTCCGGCATTTTAGCACAGGCCGGCGCTGGTTGTGGGTTATGCTGGGCCATGAACGGCGATCTGGTGATGCTGGGCACCATCCACCGCGACCCCCAGGGGAGCGCGCGCCTGGCCGCGGCCCTGGCCGGCCTGGACTGGGGCCTCATTAGCGTGGAGGTGAGCCCCTACGGCTTAAGCTTCCGCCGCCGGCAAGGGCCGGCCCTCTTGGCCGAGTTGGAGCGCAACCTGCCCCGGGCCGCCAGCCAGGCCGGCCTAGGGCTGGAGGGGGCGCGCTCCCACCCCGGCCTGGCCTGGCTCAGGGCCTACCTGGCCCTACCCCATGAGTGGACGGTATGCCAGGAGCAGGCCGCCCGGCGGGGGGTGCCCTGTGTGGCCCTGGATTTCTCGGGGCTGTCGCGGCGGCTCCTTGCCGGCGCAGATGAGCTTATCAGCGCGGCCAATTTGGCCCATGTGCTGGGCTCTCCGGCCCCGGCCAGCGCGGCTTTGGAGCGCCGCCGCGCCAGCGATCTATTGACCGGCCGGGGGGGCTGGCCCCGGCCGCCGGCCCCGGAGCCCGGACGCGAGGCCGGCCTGGCCCGGCGGCTGGGGCGCCTCTTGGCCGCCGGCCAGCGGCGGGGGCTCTTGCCCCTGGTACACGTGGGCGGCTGGCGGCATTTGCTGGCCGGGCAGGAGCCCCCCACCCTGGCCGACCGGCTGGGGGTGCCGCCGGAGCGGCGAGTGCTCGTTTAACACCCCTGGCGAGAAAACGCCCCCGTATCTGCCCCTTGCCTGGCGAAGGCCACCTGGAGTACAAAGGGGTTGCGGTTCGCTGTCAGGCCCTGGCGTGGGCCGCCCTTTGTCTCGGGTGCCGACCCCCTCTCCCGCCGCGCACGCTCCCGCTGCTGGCACCTCTGGACAAAAGACCGCCGGCCAATTATCCTAGGCGACGAGTCGGATTTTGGCCCCGGCGCGCCGCCACGGCCGGCGGCGCCGGACGGCAAGGCTTGCCGGCCCGGCCGGGGCCGCCGGGCACACAACAACCAAGCATGGGACATTATGGAAGCACTCAAACGACTCGCCGACATCATTGACGCCATCAACAAGTGGGTAGGCACGGTGGTCTCCTACGTGGCCGGCCTGTTGGTGGTGGTCATATTCTCCGACGTGGCCATGCGCTACATGTTCAATATCAGCTACGTCTTCACCCAGGAGCTGGAGTGGCACCTCTTCGGCTTCGTCTTCCTCATGGGCGCCGGCTACACCTTGATGCGCAACGCCCACGTGCGGGTGGACATCATCTACGCCCGCCTGTCGGCGCGGGGCAAGGCCTGGGTGGACCTGATTTGCAGCCTGGCCTTCCTCTTCCCCGGCTGCTACGTGGTCATCAAGACCTCCATCCCCTTCGTGATAACCGCCTTCGTCACCGGCGAGGGCTCGCCCGACCCGGGCGGCATTCCCCACCGCTTCATCCTCAAGTCCTGCATACCCCTGGGCTTCATGCTCTTCGCCATGCAGGGGGTCTCCCTCTTTCTGCGCAACCTCCTGGTGCTCACCGGGCAGTCCGAGCCCCAGAAGGAGGCCAACTAATGGAATACATGGCGCTCTGGATGTTCCTGGCGCTCAGCATCCTGTTGATGTCGGGCTTTCCGGTCACCTTCACCCTGCTGGGCACCTCGCTTTTCTTCGCCTGGATCGGCCCCGGCGTCTCCCTGCTGGACCTGTTGCCCATGCGCATCTGGGGGGTGATGGAGAACGTGGTCCTCATCGCGGTGCCCTTGTTCGTCTTCATGGGCGTGACCCTGGAGCGCTCGGGCATCGCCGAAGAGCTCCTGGAAACCATGGGCATCCTCTTTGGCCGGGTGCGCGGCGGCCTGGCCATCTCGGTGGTGGCGGTGGGGGCGCTCCTGGGGGCCAGCACCGGCATCGTGGGGGCCACGGTGGTGACCATGGGCCTGTTGTCGGTGCCCACCATGTTGCGCTTCGGCTACGACAAGGCCCTGGCCACCGGCACCGTGGCGGCCTCGGGCACCCTGGGGCAGATCATCCCCCCCAGCGTGATCCTGGTGCTGTTGGGCTCCATCGTGCAGGTGCCGGTGGGCGATTTGTTCATGGGCGCCTTTTTGCCCGGCTTCCTGCTGGTCTTCCTGTACATGGCCTACATCGCCGTGCTGGTGATGTTCAAACCCCACCTGGGGCCGGTGGTGACCATGGAGGCCGCCGGCGTGGACGCCGCCGACCTGCGCCGCCGGGTGACCAAGGCCCTGATTCCGCCCCTGGCCCTGATCCTGGCCGTGTTGGGCTCCATCTTCGCTGGCGTGGCCTCGCCCACCGAGGCGGCGGCGGTGGGGGCCGTGGGGGCCGTGGCCCTGGCCTACCTCAACAAAAAGCTCAGTTGGAAGATGCTCAAGGAGGTGATGGACTCCACCACCCGCCTGACCTGCATGGTCTTCATCATTCTGGTGGGGGCGGCGGCCTTCGGCCTGATGTTCCGTGAGCTGGACGGCGACGACCTGGTACGCAACTTCCTCACCTGGGTATCGCACAACTACTCCAAGTGGGCCGTGCTGGCCATCGTCATGGGCCTGATCTTCCTGGTGGGCTTTCTGCTGGACTTCATCGAGATCTGCTTCATCCACGTGCCGGTGCTGGCGCCCATCATGTTCGAGTTCGGCTACGATCCCCTGTGGTTCTGCATCCTGCTGGCCGTGAACCTGCAAACCAGCTTCCTCACGCCGCCCTTTGGCTTCTCGCTGTTCTACCTCAAGGCTGTCACCCCACCGGGAGTGACCAGCGGCGACATCTACAAGGGCATCATCCCCTTCGTGATCCTGCAACTCATCGGCCTGGCCATCTGCGTGTTCTACCCGCCGCTAAGCACTTGGCTGCCCGAAGTGATGTACGGCAAGTAACCCCGTCTCGTAACATGGGAGGAACTAGATGCAACGACGCGACTTTCTGAAAAAGGCCGGCCTGGGCGCCGCGGCGGCTGCCGCCGCCACCCTGGTGGGGGCGCCCAAGGCGAGGGCCGCCAAGGCCGAGATCACCTGGAAGATGGTCACCACCTGGCCGCCCAAGCTGCCCTATTTGCAGACCGGCGTGGAGCGCTTCGCCAAGCGGGTGGAGGAGATGAGCGGCGGGCGCTTCAAGATCAGGGTCTACGCCGCTGGCGAGCTGGTGCCGGCCATGGGCGCCTTCGAGGCCGTGGGCAACGGCACCGTGGAGGCCGGCTCGGGCGCGGCCTACTACTGGGCCGGCAAGAGCCAGGCCGCCCAGTGGTTCGCGGCGGTACCCTTCGGCCTCAACCCGGCGGGCATCTCCTCCTGGCTGTGGGGCGGCAACGGCCTCAAGCTGTGGGAGGAAGTCTACGCCCCCTTCAACCTGGTGCCCCGGCCCCTGGGCAACACCGGCGTGCAGATGGCCGGCTGGTTCAACCGCAAGATCGAGAAGATCGAGGACTTCCAGGGCTTGAAGATGCGCATCCCCGGCCTGGGCGGCAAGGTGCTGGCCAAGGCCGGCGTCACCGTCACCCTCACCCCGGGCGGCGAGATCTTCACCAACCTGGAGCGCGGAGTCATTGACGCCACCGAGTGGGTGGGGCCCCTGCACGACAAGCTTCTGGGCCTGCACAAGGTGGCCAAGTACTACTACTACCCCGGCTGGCACGAGCCGGGCACGGTGCTGGAGGCCTTCTTCAACAAAAAGGCCTACGAGGCCCTGCCCGCGGAGTTCAAGGCCATCATTGACGTGGCCTGCACCGAGACCTACACCTGGATGATCTCGGGCACCGACGCCGAGAACGGCGCCGCCCTCTTGGAGCTGATCGAGAAGCACAAGGTGCAGGTGCTGCCCCTGCCCGGGCCGGTGATGGACAAGCTGAAGGTGTACTCCAAGGAGGTCTTGGACGAGATCACCGCCGCCGACCCCATCGCCAAGAAGGTGCACGACGACTTCAGCAAGTTCCAGAAGCAGATCGGCACCTGGGCCACCGTGGCCGACAAGGCCTGCCCGCGCCGGTAGCTTCCCTGGCTGGCTATTTGGGAGGCGCCTCCCTGGCCGGGGGCCGCGCCGGGCCGCTAACCTGGCCTCCATGAAGAGCCAACCCCCAGTGCTGACCTTGGTGGACCCCGGCGAGCGCCTGGAGCTCTGCCTGGGCGGCAGCGTGCTCTATTACCGCCGCCTGAGCCTGGGGGCCTTGGCGGCCATCGAGCGCCAGCAGACGGTGTACCTGCCCGGCCCGGGCGGCGAGCCTCCCCGGGCGCTGCTGCCGCCGGCGGCCCTGGAGGCGGCCCTGGTGGGCCATGTGCTGGTGGGCTGGCAAAACGTGGCCGAGCCCGTGCAGGGCCGGCTGGTGGAGTACAGCCCCCAGGCCGCCGGCCGCCTGCCGGCTGGCGCGCGCGCGCTGCTCGTCAAGAAGGCCCGCCGGCTTTATCCCTGACTGCCCAGGCACCCAAGGAGGCGACCCATGACCCCCGGCATCCAGATCATAGACCCCGAGGAGCGCTTTTGCCTGCACCTGGAGGGCGCCCAGATATTCCTGCGCCGCCTGGACTCGCATAGCCAGCGGGCCATGGAGCGCCGCCACCAGGGCGCGGGCCAGCGCGCGTCCATGACCGACGACGTGCTGGATTACGTCATCCTGGACTGGCAGGGGGTCATGAGCCCCCTGGGCGGGGCCGAGGTGCCCTGCACCCGCGACAACAAGCTCAAACTGCCCAGCGCGGTCAAGCTCAAGGTGCTGACCGCCAGCCAGGCCCCCCGGGCCGAGGACCTGCCGGGTTAACTACCTGTTGTGCCGGCGGCGGCCTCCGGGTAGGCTCCCACCCCCACTCCGAGCCCTGGCCCTCCGCCGCCGCCGGCCTCTTGCCCGCCTCGCCGCCTTTACCTTGCCGTCAAATAGTTGCCCAGCCGGGGGCCCCCGGCCTCGGCACGTTGCCGCATAAGCTTGGCAGCGGGAGCCGCCAGTGTTTCCCATCACGGCAGCCTGGACCGGCCCGTGTATGCCCAGCCGGGGGCACCCGGCCGGCGTAGGGTGTGCACCCTAGGGGATTTTGGGCTTGACATGTGCGGCTTATCTTACTAATTTAGCCGGGAAGATCGGTCAGTGTTAGGTTTGGGTCGAGGCTGCTCCGGGCATGGGCTCGGGGAGGCCGGGGACCCGGGCGGCGGCGGGGCCAGCGGGCACGGCGCCGCGGGCACTAAATCTGGCCCCCATTGTGCCGTTGTGCACAACCCCTGGTTTTATTTGGCAGGCCACGCTTGTCAAATAGATATGGAAGCAGAAGAACCACCGCCGTCCCAGGCGGGCGTCCCGGTGAGGGCGCGTTACTTTACAGCCAAGGAGGATTTCAATGGCATTGGTTCCCCCCCATGGTGGAGGCGCTCTAAAGCCCCTGCTGCTGACTGGCGCCGCTCTCGAGGCCGAAAAAAAGGCCGCCGCCGGCTACAAGAAGCTGGAGATCACCACGCGTGAGGCCTGCGACTGCTTCATGATGGGCATCGGCGCCTTTACCCCCCTGGACGGCTTCATGGGCCAGGCCGACTGGAAGGGCGTCTGCGCCGACATGAAGATGGCCAATGGCGTGTTCTGGCCCATCCCGATCACCTGCTCGGCCGGTGACGAGGACGGCGTCAACGTCGGCGACAAGCTGGCCCTGATTTGCGACGAGTTCGGCGGCCTGATCGCCACCATGAACGTGACCGAGAAGTACGAGATTGACAAGGCCTTCGAGGCCAAGAACGTGTTCCGCACCGAAGACAAGGAACACCCTGGCGTCGAGAAGGTCTACGAGCAGAAGAAATACAACCTCGCCGGCCCCATCAAGGTCCTGAGCGAGGGCGGCTTCCCCGAGGAGTACATGCGCCCCGCCGAGACGCGGGCCCTCTTCGAGGAGAAGGGGTGGAGCCAGGTGGCGGCGTTCCAGACGCGGAACCCGATGCACCGCTCCCACGAGCACCTGGTCAAGATCGCCATCGAGACGCTCGACGGCGTTCTCATCCACCAGATCCTGGGCAAGCTCAAGGCCGGCGACATCCCCGCCGACGTGCGCGTCGGTGCCATCAACGCCCTGGTGGACAACTACTTCGTCAAGAACACCATCATCACCAAGGGCTACCCCATGGAGATGCGTTACGGCGGTCCTCGCGAGGCCCTGCTGCACGCGGTGTTCCGTCAGAACTACGGCTGCTCCTACCTGATCGTGGGCCGCGACCACGCCGGCGTGGGCGACTACTACGGCCCCTTCGACGCCCAGAAGATCTTCAACGAGATCCCCGAGGGCAGCCTGCAGATCACCAACCTGAACATTGACTGGACCTTCCACTGCTACAAGTGCGGCGGCATGGCCTCTCTGCGCACCTGCCCCCACGGCAAGGAAGACCGCCTGCTGCTCTCCGGCACCATGGTCCGCAAGACCCTCAGCGAGGGTGGCGACCTGCCGGCCGAGTTCTCCCGTCCCGAGGTGGTGAAGATCCTCCAGGCCTACTATCAGTCCCTGGATGCAGCCCCTGCGGCCCTTGAGCGCCGCGCCGGGCTCGGCCCTGGCCGGGCCCTTGGCCGAGGACCCGGCCCCGCCGGCCGAGGGTGCGGCCGGCGCGCCGGCCATCGCCGCCCCGGTCCGTCCGGCCGACCAGCCCGCGCCCCAGCGGGTATGGCCGGGCCAGGGTGGCCAGGCCCCGGGGCGGCGGGGCCAAGAGGCCCAGGGGCCAGGCGGCGGCCCTCCCCCTGGCCCCGCCGGCCACCGGGGTATCAACCTCTACGTGTAGGCCGCCGGCGCTCCTTGCCCCAAACACCCAAGCCCCAGGGGTAAAAAGCTGATTGCCTTGGGGGCTTTTATACCTTAGAATTTAATTAAGCCTCAGGCCGCCACGCACCCCCAGGTGCCGCCAGCGTCCGCCAGCCTGCTCCCCAGCCCCGGCCACCGGGACTGGCAGCCGCCCCATTAAGGCGATCCCGCGCCGCTCGGCGGGGTCGCTTTTAATTTCTGCCGCCGGGGTTGGCGGAGGCGCTGGGGCCTGGTGGGCCGGCCCAAAAAACAGACCGCGAACCCCCTAGGGCTCGCGGTCTGGCGTTTTCGTGGCGGAGAGAGAGGGAGTCGAACCCTCGGTACACCTTTTGGGCGTACACGCGATTTCCAGTCGCGCACCTTCGGCCACTCGGTCATCTCTCCGGGGGGCGCTGGCGCGGCCCAGGGGGCCACGCCCTGCACATGTACCCGAAAGCCTGGATAATGTCAACAGTGACCCCGGGGCTAGACCTGGACCTGCGACTGGGGCAGGCCGGCCAGGCGCAGCACCCGCTCCTTGATCTGGGGCACCAGCTCCAGGGCCAGGGGGGGCAGGTTGCCCCGCTTTATGGCCTGGGCCAGGAGGATGGCCGTCCCCTGGGGGTCGTTGGCGAAGACTTGGCCCGCCAGGACCATGATCTCGTCCAACAGTATCTGGGCGTGGGTGACATGCTGGGGATTGTAGAGGTCGAAGCTGTCGTTGGTATAGGGGGGGCCGCCGCCGGCCAGGTATTGACCCTGGCGCCGGCGGGCGTCCAGATGGTCATGCCAGGCCCTCTGGGCCTCGGGGCCGTGCATCTCCTGGGGCAGGGGGGCCTGGCACTGGTCCTGGCGGCCGGGGCGGCTGAACTGGGCGGCGGTCCACTCCTGGTAATCAGCCCCTTGGCTGTCGGCCTGGCGCCGGGCCTGGTTGAAGTCCGGCCAGTCGGGCTGCTGCCAGTGGGGGCTGAGCTGCTGGAAGTGGGGGCTCAGGTGCCCCAAGCGGCGGCGGGCCTGGTTCCAGGCGGCCATCAGGACCATGGTACGCCGCCACCAGGCCTCGCCCCGGTACTGGGGGTGGGCGCTGTGGGCCAGGTCCTCCTCCAGGGCCGCCTCGTCCGGGGGTAACTGGGGCCAGCGGCCCTGGCCCTGGTAGGCCACCAGCCGGGCGCCGGCCTGGAGCGGCGCCTGGGCAGCGGCCGGGGCCGGGGGCTGGCCGCCGCCCAACAGGCGCTGGAAGTCCTCCTGGGAGATGGGGGCCAGATAGGGGCCCAGTTCCCGGAACAGGGAATTGAGCACTGGGTCCAGCCCGGTCTCCTGCCGTGGGCAGGGGGCGCCGGAGGGGGCCGGGGGTTTAGTTTTGTCGTCGTGGGCGGTCAAGACACTCCCCCGGGGTGGAAGCAGGAGCCAGCCTAAGATGTTGATCCATGCCGCTCGGTTAAGGCCCCTGGGTAGCGCCGGCGCGGTCCGCCGCGGTCCCGGTGGGGGTCCGCCTGATATACTTTATCGGCAAGCTCGGCCGTTTTCTATAATTTTCACCAGCCTGCCAGGAATCAGGAGCGAAAACCCGCCATGCTCAAGCGCACCTTTCTGCACCTGCCCGGGGTGGGAACCAAGCGGGAACTGGCCATCTGGCGGGCCGGGGTGGCCACCTGGGAGGATTTCCTGGAGTTGGGCCAGGCCCGCTTGCCCCGGGGCCTGTGGGAGGCAGGCCGGCCCCTGGTGGAGCGCTCCCTGGCCTGCCTGGGGCGGGCCGGCGGCCTTAAGGAGCTGGCCGGGCTGATCCCGGCGGCCGAGCACTGGCGCTTCCATCCCAGCCTAGGGCGGGTGGTGTATCTGGACATCGAGACCGGCGGCGACCCCTCGGACTGGGGCGGGGTGACCATGGTGGGGCTCCACGACGGGACGCGGGTGAAGCAGTACGTGGCTGGCCACAACATGTGGTTACTTAACGACGCCATGAAAGAATATGATGTGGTAGTGACCTTCGCGGGCTCCACCTTCGACCTGCCGGTGCTGCGCCAGACCTTCGCCAACCTCATTATCCCGCCGGTGCACATAGACCTGCGCTGGCCCTTGAAGCGCCTGGGCCACACCGGCGGCCTGAAGCGCATCGAGCGCCGCCTGGGGCTCATCCGCCCCGCCGAGGTGGCCGGCCTGGACGGCTTCGCGGCCATCCAGCTCTGGCAGGCCCACCAGGCCGGCGACCCCGAAGCCTTGCGCCTGCTCAAGCTCTACAACGCCATGGACGTGGTCAACCTGGCGCCCTTGCTCAAGCTGGCCGTGGAAGAGCTTAGCGCGAGGTTGCTGGGGCGGCTGGGCATGGATATGGAGCGGTAGAAGGCCTGGCCCCGGGAGCCCGCCTGGCCGGACCCGTATGCGCCTGCCCAGGCGCCCTGGGGCTAATTGTCCAGGGCCGTGGCCACGGCCAGGCGCAGGCGGTTGGCCACGGCGTGGGTGGTGGTCACGGCGATGGCCTTGAGGCGATTCTGGTAGGCAACCAGCAGCTTGGCCAGGTCTTGGGACAACGCCCGGGGGTTGGCCTCTCTTTGCCAGGCCTGGGCCAGCAGGCGGTCCAGCTTGCCGGCAAAGTCCCGCTGGGCGCGGCGGGTGGCCTCGCTCAGGGCCGGGCCGCCGGCCATTTGGCGCGCCTGGGGCTCCATGTCCACCAGAGGCGCCGCCAGGCCGTGCAGGGTGATGATCTCCACCAGGGTGCGCGATTCCTCGCGGGCCATGTCCACCAACGCGGCCTCGGCCTGGGCGCACTTGTCCTGGGCCATGGCCGCCAGGCTGGAGCCCAGCCACAGGCGCAGGGCCACCGCGTTGGCCTGGCCGGCGGGCAGGCGGGGGTACTCGGCCAGGGCCTGGCGCAAGAGGGCCTGGCTGTCTTTGGCCGCCGAAGTGAGGCCCGCCACCACCTTGGGCTCCCAATACTCCTGAAAGCGCAAGGCCTGGGCCTCCTGGCGCATGGCCACCAGGGCCCGCATGGCGCGGGCGTGCTCCTGGGCCTGGGTGTTGGGAGATTTGTCTTGGGCCGATGGGGACATGGGGGACCTCGCTAGTTAAGTCACCATGAGAAGACCCACAAAAACCACCACGGAAGCAGAGCAAATAGACTAGAAACCCATATCCACGCCGAATTGCCTATTCCACGCTTCCTAAAAATTATTGTCAATGCTATAAAAATCGCCCATATTGGGACGATAACATATTGCATGTCATAGATGATTGAATCTTCGCCCTTTATGCCAAACAGAAGAAGTAAATAAATGAAACTAATTAAATATGCTGCCGCGCCCATACAATATCTATATGTTTATATGCCAATATTTTTTTCATGCTTTGCTTGGGGTAAGGCGAAGTCAGCCAGGCCAGTTTTTTCCACAAAACTTAACCAGTTTATAATAATGATACTTACGATGGTTAAGTCCCATACCAGCAAGCAATATTTTATGTCGGGGCGTAGTTTCATCGTGCTGATTGTGCTGAGCAGCGGAATTAGTTGCAACCGGACCATCCATCAGAAGTGAAATGATTTCGGAACAGTGTGCAACAAATAGTGTGGTGGCAAAATAAATAAACCTGGGAGCCACATCCAGGCCAAATCACCGAGGTCATGGCTCCTGTACCTAATGGCTAGCACAAGGGAAGCTATCCATGCTAATATGACGGCGCCTTGTATCCACCATGAAAAAAAGAACGCTATCGTTGATTCTGAAAACAAAAACGAAAAGTTAATTAGGCCGATTAAGTAACCAAAGCCCCCCCAAAAATAATCTTTATTTTTCATGTAACGCTCCGGCAGCTTACGGTGTTAATAGCATAATTTTTAATCCATTTCCAAAAATAAACGCAATCCGGGGTAGTTTATTTTCATATATTTATCTCCATACTTATCTCTTACTATTGCATAATCAGCTTTTGCCTCAAAGTATGTTAGTGCGTGGTTGCGGAACTTGCGAGCATATTCAACTTCTTCCTCGTCCTTGGGGGGATTGGGCCATTTGCTGGGGTCCTCGTTTAAATTGCTAATCTCCCCGATAACCTGCCTATAGTATTCTATCTTAGGTTGTGAATAGAAGTGTTGACCATCTACCTTGATGCCTGCGCCTACCCAACGGCAAAAGTAAACCTGGGATTAAGGATATAAAAATAATAAACAAAGAAAAAAACAAACAAGCCTGAAAGCCATATCCAGGCTAAGTCACTCATCGGACGGTTTCGCTTAATTATGGTCATGGCAATGGATATGGCCCAAACAACCACCGTGACAATAAACGATATCCAAAATGAATGAATATCATCAAAATAACCACATAACATTAAAGAAAAATAAGTTAGGCCCGCCACATATGAGATGGCGCCCCAAAAAATATCTGGCTTAATTTGCACTACAAACTCCATGATCTAGTGGCTAACTTCTGCTTATATTTCTTAATAGTTAGCACTGAGCTAATTAGATTCCAGGAACCATTTCAACATGAAGTATTTGTTGTTCATATATTCTTCTCCATATTTTGACCGCAGCTTGGCGTAGTCGCCCTTAGCTTCAAATAAATTTAACGCAGCGCAATGAAACTTCCTTGCATATTCGATGTCGGCATCTGCCTTGGGAGCATCTGGCCAATTCTGGGGGTCATCGTCTAGGGTTCGCATGGCCTCGATAAGTTCTTTATCGCATTCTAATTTGGCCTGAGAATAGAAAGCCTGTCCCTCCGCCTGGCCGTAGCAATAATCGTGATCTTCGAATATGCTGTCAAGACTATCAATAGGTGGCTTATAGTTTTCCGCCAGCCATTCATCCACTGTCAAGCCCGCTTGACTGGCCAACTCAGGTATCTTACTTTCATTCCTGCCGAACCGCCAGCCTTGGCCTCCAAAGTTGCCATAGGTCGGGCCATCGTTTTCGTCCCTGCCATCCGTACAATACACTAGGTCAAAACGCCCTATCCTGCCAGTATTAAAGTAATCGCTCAGCCCAGGAGTCGTAAAGTTCACTTCCCACGGATCACTCGGATTTATATCGTGGATATCCGCCGCAGTTTGAGGCCCTGGGCCACTGGCAAACACGAAGTGTAGAGTGTTAGTTATCAACTCCAACTTGCACCGGCAGTTGGGGTGCATCGGCGGGTCCGGCCTTTCCTCTATCGGGTGCTGTCCGGCCCGGGGCTCGTGCACATACTCCTGGCCGCAATGGGCCGCGCACAAATCGCAGGGCTTGCCGCCCGGCGAGCACACAAAACGATAGCCCTCGATCAAACGCCGTCTCTGGCCCGCCATGCCTTGCCTCCGCGTCTGGGGTGGCTCTGGTGTCTGCCGACCAGGGGTACCCCAGCGCGCGGCGGCTGGCCCGGACGCTGCTTCACAACCTTGGGGCCTGCCCCGTCCTCCTCCGCCGGGGGCTGGCCTGGCGGGGGCATTCGTGGTAGCTTGGGGCCATACCGCGCCCGGCCCATACCCCGGAGGTGCAACTTGGAACTGATAGACGGCGTGCGCACCAAAGAACTCAAGGTGATCCCCGACGAGCGGGGGCGGCTGATGGAGATACTGCGGAGCGATGACGAGATATTCGTGGGCTTCGGCCAGGTCTACCTGACCACCACCCTGCCCGGGGTGGTCAAGGCCTGGCACCTGCACCGGCTACAGACCGACAACGTGGCCTGCGTGGCGGGCATGATTAAGCTCTGCCTCTACGACGACCGGCGGGACTCCCCCACCTTCGGCCATATCAACGAGTTCTTCCTGGGCGTGCACCGGCCGCTGTTGGTGCAGATCCCCCCCCTGGTCTGCCACGGCTGGAAGTGCGTCAGCCTGGAGGAGGCGCTCATCGTCAACACCGTCACCCGGCCCTACAACTACCAGGAGCCCGACGAATACCGCCTGGACGCCCACCAGAGCCACATCCCCTACGACTGGAGCCGCCAGGACGGGTAAGCCCCCGGGGGCGGGAGAGCTGGCCATGTCACCCCACCAGACGCGGCAGGGAAGCGAGGCCCGGGCCAAGGCCAGGGCGGGCCTGTACTGGCAGGGGGCCGTCTCCCTGCTGCTGGGCCTGGCGCTCTTGGCCCTCAACCTGGCCTATTACCGGGGCCGCTGGTGGTTCTGGTGGCCTCTTTTGGGCCTGGCCATCCTGTGGGGGATCAGGGCCGTGCACGTCTGCAACCACCGCCGCTGGGAAACCCTGGAGCAGCGCCAGCTCAAAGAAGACCAGGACCGCCAGGAGCGCACCCGCCAGATCGTGGACGACTAGGGTCATGGGACTGCTTGACAGGGCGGGCTAAGTTCCCTAAGGTGCGATAGGCCTGCCCAGCCGGGCGGCCAGGTGGGGTCATGAACAGCCCCTCTCCCGGATTCCCCCGGGGGAGGGGTTTAGTTATTGGGGGAAGGAAAGGCCAGGGAAGCCAGGATGAGCACCAAATTCAACCAGTGCCCCAACTGCGGCCGCAAGGTGGGCGGGGCCATAACC
>JACQYR010000242.1 GCA_016208115.1 Desulfarculus sp. | reverse complement strand
GCGTCGGCCTGGCCGATCATCACGGCCACGAAGTCGTCGAAGACCACGGCCAGGGCCTGGCCAGCCTGGCTGGAGCGGTAGTTCAGGTAGGCCTGGATGCCCAAGGTGACGGTGATGGCCAGGATCAGGGCCGAGCCCCCGATGGTAAGCATCTTGAGGTTCTGCTTGCCCCACCGGATGGCGCGGTCGGAGAAGGTGAGGAACTCGTCGGGCTGCTTGAGGAGCTTCTTGCGGTCCACCTTGGCCATGCTGTCTTCCTAAAAAAGCCGCCGGCGGCGCGCCGGGTATGGTGTGTTAGTCAACGGCCAGGCGTTGCCTGGCCCAGGCCGCCGCGCCCAGGAGCGGGGCCTGTTCGCCCATTTGGGCCGGCACGACGCGCACGGCCCCCGGGTCCACGATGCAAAGCCGCGCGGCCATCTCCTGGCGGCAGGCCGGCTCCATCAGGGGCCAGGCCGGGGCCACCCCGCCCCCGATGACCACCAGGTCCAGGCCGGTCAGGGCCACCAGGTTGGCGATGGCCCGGCCCAGGGCCACCCCGGCCCGCGCGAAAAGCTCGGCCGCCAGGGTGTCGCCGGCCCGGGCGGCCCGGGCCAGGCCCTCCACGCCGCCGCCCGGCTGGCAGGCGCTGGTCCGTCCCTGGGCCTCGGCCAGCATGCCCATGAGCCCCGTGGCCGAGGCGTAGGCCTCCAGGCAGCCCAATGCCCCGCAACCGCAGGCGCGGCCATCCGGCTCCACCAGGGTGTGGCCGATCTCGCCACCCGAGCCCAGGGCGCCCGTCACCAGCCGTCCCTCCAGGATCAGGCCGCCGCCCACGCCGGTGCCCAGCGTCAGGCAGGCCATGCCGCCCGCGCCCTGGCCGGCGCCGTAAAGGTACTCGCCCAGGGCGTAGAGGTTGGCGTCGTTCTCCAGGGCCACGGCCAGGCTGGTGGCCTGGCTCAACTCCTGGGCCAGGGGCATGTCCCGCCAGCCCGGCAGGTTGGGCGAGACGCGCACCACGCCACGGCCCCGGTCAATCACCCCGGGGCTGGCCACCCCCAGGCCAGCGGGCGGCGAGCCCTCGGCCCGGCCCCAGGCGGCCAGGTCGTTCACCGCCGCGGCCAGGCGCTCCAGCAGGGCGGCGGGTCCGTCCTGGGCCTGGGTGGCCAGACGCGCCGTGTGCAGCAGGTGGCCTTCCCGCACCAGGGCCAGGCGAACATTGGTGCCGCCCAGGTCCAGGGCCACCACGGCCTTGTCGTTATCAGCGCCGATGATGTTCCATCCCGGCGGCCGCTCCAGGCCCTAGGCCTGCTGGGCGGCGCGCACCTCGTCCTTGATGCGCTTGACGTGGCCACGGCCCATGCCCTTGACCTCGCAGCCCAGCTCGAAGTAGCGGCGGATGCGCGCGTCGTCCAAGATGGCGAAGCAGTCCACCACCGCCACCGGGCCGCCGCACTGGGCCACCACCCAGTCGGGGTCCAGGTCCATATACTGGCCATGACGCACGGCCAGCACCACCGCGTCGGCCCCCTTGAGGCTGCCCGCCAGGTCCTGGGAAACCCGCAGGTTCATCAAATCGTCCTGGTTGCGGAAGAAGCGGGAGCGGCTGTGGCCGGGCGCGGGGTAGGTATCCTGCTTTTCCATCTCCCACCAGCGCAGCACGTAGGGGTCGTGCACCTTTACCGCCGCCCCCATCTCGGCCAGCTTGCGCACCACCAACTCGCTGCCGGCGTAGCGGGTGTCGCCCACGTCCTCGCGGTAGGCCGCGCCCAGCACCACCACCTCGCTGGCCGCCACGATGCGTCCCATGTTGCGCAGGGAGTCGCGCACCAGCTCGGCCGCGTGCAAGGCGCGGCTGTCGTTGATGTCTATGGCCATGGGCGTCAGTTTGAACAGGGAGCCCTGGAAGCCCATTAGGTGGTGGTAGGCCCACACCCCCAGGCCGCCGTCCTTGGGCAGGCAGTAGCCGCCGATGCCCGGGCCGGGGAACATCAGGTTGTTGTGGGTGGGCCGGGCCTTGATGGCCTGGATCACCTTGACGATGTCCACCCCGTTGCGCTCGGCGAAGACGCTCCACTCGTCCATGAAGGCCAGGATGGTGGCCCTAAAGCTGTTCTCCACGATCTTGCAGGTCTCGCTCTCGATGGGCCGGTCCAGCACGGTCAGAGGGAACTGCTTGACGTTGAGCACCTCGCTGAGGAACCGCTCCACCAGGTCGCGGCTCTCTTGGTTGACACCCGAGCAGACCCGCCAGAAGTCGCGGATACTCTTCACGTAGTCCTTGCCGGGCATGACTCGCTCGAAGCTGTGGGCCAAGAGGGGCTCGGAGTCCAGGCCCCGGGCCTTGAAGGCCTTCTTCATGATGGGCCAGGCCACGTACTCGGTGGTGCCCGGCGGCACCGTGGTCTCGATGAGCACCAGGCAGGAGGGGGGTATCTTCTCGGCGATGACCCTTAAGCTCGACTCCAGGGCGGCCATCTCCACGGTGCCCTGGGTCACATCGGCCAGGGCGGCCTTGGAGTAGTCGCACTGCACATCCACCACCACCACGTCGGCGTGGGTGAGCGCCTCGTAGGAGAAGCTGGCGGTGAGCGTCTTCTTTTCGCGCACGCAGCGGGCGATTGTACTGTCCACCTCGGGGTCCTCGGCCTTGACCGGCGCCAGCCCCTGATTGAGCAGGGGTATCTTCCAGTAGCTGCGGGGGCTGGGGCGCTGCATACCGATGACGAACTTGCCGGGCTTGCCGTCAGCGTCCAGGCTGTCGGCCACCACGGCGGCCATCACCGCGCCCACGAAGCCCACGCCCATGACCACCACCACCTGCTGCCCCCGGGCGCGGGCGGCGGCGGCCAACTCGGCCAAGCGTTGGTTCTCGCGGCGGTAGTCCTCCTGGTCGGGCAGGGGGAAGGCCTCCCCCTCGGGGCTGATGGAATACTGGCGGTCCTCGTTGCTCACTACCTGCTACTCCTGGGGGGCGGATATTGGCCACGCCGCCCACGGGGCGGCTGGGTTTGGCTGCTTAGGGTCCACTTCATACCTGCTTCAAGTGACTTCGTCACGGGTGGTGCATATTCGGCTAGTTACCCCTGGGGTGCCCCTGGGGGCCGGGCCCCCCGGCGGGTTAGGCCGCAGCCAGCAGGTCGGCCAGGGCCTCTTCCACCGTGGGGAAGCTGAAGCAGAAACCCATGGCCGTCAGCAGCCGTGGCAGCACCCTTTGGCCCTGGGTGAGCACCGAGCCGAACTCGCCCAGGGCCAGTTCCACGGCAAACCCCGGCACCGGCCAGAAGGACGGCCGCCGCAAGGCCCGGCCCAGGGCCTTGGCCATGTCGCGGTTGGTCACCGGCTGGGGCGCGGTG
>JACQYR010000252.1 GCA_016208115.1 Desulfarculus sp. | reverse complement strand
CAAACTGCAAACCTCAGGCCGGCCAACCCCAGTGCCCGGGCCAACTCGGCCAGGCTGGACTCCACCTCGGCCAGGCTGCCGGCCTGCTTGAGCATGAATACCTTGCGGTGCAGCACCCGGTCCATGTCCAGGAAGATATTGACCCGGCTCAAGGCCGCCTTGCCGTTGCCGTTGCGCTGGCGGAAATAACCCACCTTCACGAAAAGACCCAACAGGGCCAGCCACAAGGCCCCCAGCAACAGGGCCAGCGGCTGGTTGAAGAAGTAGGTCATGATCAGGGCGGTCAACCCGCAAAAGAAGCTCAAGAGTTGGATGACCAGGGTCACCAGGCGTTGATTCATGCCGCTGGCCAGCATGCGGTGATGGGCGTGGCCCTGATCGGGGTGCCCCAGGGGCTGGCCCTTCCAGACCCGCCGCACGGCGGTGACCAGCACCTCGGCGATGGGCACGCTCAAGACCGCCACGGGTATCACCGCCGCGGCCAGGCCAGCGGCTTTGGGGCTGAAAAGCGGCACAAAGGCGCTCAGGCAGTAGCCCATCAAGAGGCTGCCGCTGTCGCCCAGATAGATGGAGCCGGCGAAGAAGTTGTAGCGCAAAAAGGCCGCCGTGGCACCCAACAGGGTGGCCGTCAACAGCGACAGCCCGTAGTGCCCCCCCATCAGGCCCGCCGCCAAGAGCAGCACCAGGGCCAGCAGGAACACGCCTCCGGCCAGGCCGTCCATGCCGTCAATGAGGTTCATGGCGTTCATGGCCAGCACCATCCACAGCACGTTGAGGGGCATCTCCAGGCTGCCCAGGTGCAGTGGCGAGGCGGGATTGAAGGGATTGGTGATGACCTCCACCCGCAGACCCCAGAAGTAGACGAACAGAGCGATGATGATCTCGCCCAGGAGCTTCCAGCGGGCGCGCAGGCCGCGGATGTCGTCCACCAGCCCCAGGACCAGGACCATTACCGCGCCCAGGGCGAAACCCCAGAGCTTGGGCCCCAGGGTAGCCAGGGTCTGTTTACCGGTTGGGACCAGGTAAGAGGCCGCGGCCAGGACCAGCAGGGAGGACGCGAAGATGGCCAACCCGCCCAGGCGCGGCACGGCTTTGGGGTTGTCGAGGTTATGGCGAGGGTAGTCCACGGCGCCCAGGCGCCGGGCCAGGGCCATGCAACCCGGCACCAGCACCAGGCACAGCAGCATGGATGCCAGCAGGCTCAGGCCAATTAAAGTGCTCGGCTCCAGGCTCAGCATATGGCCCCCACGTTGCTGGCAGTGTACTACAAAAGGGGCCAGGTTGCATTGTCCGATGGCCCCAGCCGCCCGCCGGGCCTTTCCAGGCTGGCGTTGAAAAACCCGCCAAAAAGGGGCAATGTAGTTAAAATTGGCCTGCGGCCCAACCAGGCATTTGGGGCGCGGCCGCGGGGGAGCGGCATACTTGCCAGCAAGGGAGACAGCATGACGCGGGATGATTGGCCCTTGGGTATCGAGCCCGGCCAGGAGGTGGAGATTGATCTGTTCCGGGCCGAGGACGCCCCCGGCGTGGCCGCGCTCTTCAAAGCCGTGTACGGCGACGACTATCCCGTAAAGACTTACTACGACGCCGAGCTGCTGGCCCGGGAGAACGCCCAGGGCCGCATCATCTCCTCGGTGGTGCGCACCCCCCGGGGCGAGGTGGTGGGGCACAACGCCCTGTTCAACTCGGCCCCCAACCCCAAGCTCTACGAGTCCGGGGCCGGGGTGGTGCTGCCCTCCTACCGCAACACGGCCAAGCTCTTCACGCGCATGGTGGACCATGGACCCCGAGTCACCGCCCAGCGCTTCGGCATCGAGGCCGTCTTCGCCGATCCCCTGTGCACCCACGTCTATTCGCAGAAGCTGTGCCACGGCCTGGGCTTTACCACCCACGCCCTGGAATTGGACATGATGCCGGCCAGGCTCTACGACCAGAAGGCCGACGGCGAGGCCCGCGTCTCGGCCATCATGGATTTCGTGACCCTGGTGCCCAAACCCCATGCGGTCTATCTGCCGGCGGTGTACCAGGACGCCTTGCGTTTTTTCTACGAGGGCCTGGACGATACCCGGCAATTGAAGGTCTCCCGGGAGGACATGCCCCCGGGGGCGGGCACACGCATCGAGAGCACGGTGTACGAGTTCGCCAACCTGGCCCGCCTGGCGGTGTGGGAGGCCGGGGCTGATCTGCTCCAGGCCCTGGCCCGCGAGGAGGAGGCCGCCGCTGGCCGCGGCGTGCGGGTGATCCAGTTGTGGCTGCGGCTTTCCTGTCCTTGGGTGGGGCAGGTGGTGGATCTGCTGCGCGGGCGCGGCTACTTCCTGGGAGGCCTGCTGCCCCGCTGGTTCGACGAGGACGGCCTGATGATGCTCGGCATGTCCCACCGCCCGCATTGGGAAAGCATCAGGCTGGAGTTCGAACGGGCCAAGACACTGGTGTCCCTGGTGCGGGAAGATTGGCAACAAGTACGCGGCGGCCGCTAGGGCTAGGGAGGACACCATGACGAGCATGCATGACCAGCCGGAGATAGAGCCCGGCCAAGAGGTGGAGATAGGCCTGTTCCGGCCCGAGGACGCCGAAGGCGTGGCAGCCTGCTTCCGTGCGGTCTACGGCGAGGGCTACCCGGTCAAGACCTACTACGACCCCCCGGAGCTCATCGCCGCCGTGGAGCGGGGCGAGATCATACCCGTGGTGGCGCGCACCCCCCAGGGCGAGGTGGTGGGCGTAGTGAACCTGTTCAACTCGGCCCCCTTCCGGGGGGGCTATGAGGTCGGCGCCGGCCTGGTCATACCCAGCTACCGCGAGCGCAGGCTCAACCACGGCATGATCCAGTACCTGCTGGATACGGCCATCCCGCTGAAAAAGGTGCCCATGGCCTATGGCGAGGCGGTGTTGAACCACGTCTATCAGCAGAAGACCCAGGCGGCCATGGGCTACCAGGCCACGGCCCTGGAAGTGGACCTCATGCCCGCCGCGGCCTACAGCAAGGAGGGGAGCGCCACCGGCCGGGTGGCGGCCATGATGGCCTTCCGCAGCTATGAGCCCCACACCCGCCAGGTGACGCTGCCAGCCCGCTACGCCGCCGCCCTGCGCGAAATCTACGCCGGCATTGACCTGCAACGCACCTTCCTGGAGGCCGACCCCCTCGCGGCGCTGTCGGGCCTCACGCGGATCGAGGCCCAGGTCTTCGACTTTGCCCAGGCGGCGCGGGTGACGGTGCACGAGATCGGCGCCGACATGGACCAGCGGATGGACGAGCTTTTGGCCGAGATGCAGACCCGGGGGGTGGTGGTGGTCCAGGTCTGGCTCAACCTGTCCTCGCCCCTGGTGGCCAGGGCGGTGGAGGTCCTTAGGCCACGCGGCTTCTTCCTGGGTGGGCCGCTGCCCCGCTGGTTCGACCAGGACGGCCTGTTGCTGCAAAAGGTGCCACCCCAGCCCAACTGGCCGGACATCAAGATACAAGGCCAGCAGAACCAGCGCATCTTCGACCTGGTGCGCCAGGACTGGCAGGAGCTTCAGGGCGGCGGCACGGCCAGGAGCGAAGCCTAATGAGCCAGGCCCAGGCTCAGCCCGAGATCGAGCCCGGCCAGGAGGTGGAGATCGGCCTGTTCCGCCCAGAGGACGCGGACGGGGTGGCGGCCTGCTTCCGGGCGGTGTATGGCGAGGGCTACCCGGTCAAGGTCTACTACCAACCCCACGAACTCACCGCCGCCGTGGAGCGGGGCGAGATCATCTGCATAGTGGCCCGCACCCCCCGGGGCGAGGTGGTGGGGGTGGTCAATTTTTTCAACTCGGCGCCCTTTAAGGGCATCTATGAGATCGGCGCCGGGCTGGTGTTGCCCGCCTTTCGCCAGCGGGGCCTCAATACCCTGATGATAAGTTACATGCTGGATGTGGCCGTGCCGCTCAAGCGGGTGCCCATGGGCTTCGGCGAGGCGGTGTGCAACCACACCTACCTGCAGAAGACCCAGGAGGCCCGGGGCTACGTGCACACCGCCCTGGAGGTGGACCTGATGCCCGCCGGGGCCTACAGCCAGGAGCAAACCGCCGGCGGCCGCGTGGCGGTCATGGCCAGCTTCAAGGCCTATGAGCCCAATCGCCATGCCGTGTACCTGCCCGCCCGTTACGCCGCCACCATGCGCGAAATCTACGCCGGCAGCGGCCAGGACCGCGCCTTTCTGGAGGCCGGCCCAGGGGCCGTCTTGCAGGGTGTCACGGAATTCAAGGCGCGGGTCTTCGATTTCGCCCAGGCCGCGCGGGTGGCCGTGCACCAGACCGGGGCCGACCTGGAACAGCGCCTGGACGAATTGCTGGCCAGCTTGGAGGGCCAAGCGGTGGTGGTGGTGCAGGCCTGGCTCAAGCTGGCCTCACCATCGGTGGGCCGGGCGGCGGAGGTCTTTAGGGCGCGGGGGTTTTTCCTGGGCGGGGTGCTGCTCCGCTGGTTCGGCCAGGACGGCCTATTGCTGCAAAAGGTTTATGGCCGGCCCAACTGGGAGGAGATACAGGCCTACTCGCCCCAGTGCCGGCGCATCCTGGAACTGGTGCGCCAGGACTGGCAAGAAGTCCAGGGCGTGGTGCCCCGGGGAGAAACAGCATGACTAATCAGCAGGCCCAGCCGGAGATAGAGCCCGGCCAGGAGGTGGAGATCGGCCTTTTTCGCCCGGAAGACGCGCCCGGCGTGGCCGCCTTGTTCCAGGCGGTCTATGGCCAGGGCTATCCGGTCAAGGTCTACTACCATCCCCCAGAGCTCATCGCCGCCGTGGCCCGTGGTGAGATCATCCAGGTGGTGGCGCGCACGCCCCGGGGCCAGGTGGTGGGCGTGGAGAACATGTTCAACTCGGCGCCCTTCAGGGGCGTGTACGAGATGGGGGCCGGCCTGGTGCTGGCGACCTTTCGCAAGCGCGGGCTGAGCAAGGCCATGAACCAGTACCTGGTTGACGAGGTGATCCCCCAAAAAGGGGTGCCCATGACCTTTGGCGAGCCGGTGTGCAACCATGTGTTTCAGCAAAAGGCCCGCGAGGGCATGGGCTATGTGTCCACGGCTCTGGAAGTGGACCTGATGCCAGCGGCGGCCTACACCCGGGAGCACAGCGCCAGCGGCCGGGTGGCGGCCCTGATGAGCTTCAAGGGCTACCAGGACCATGAGCACGCCGTGTACCTGCCCACCCGTTACGCCGCCGCCCTGCGGGAAATCTACGGTGGCAGCGGCCAGGGGCGCGCCTTCCTGGAGGCCGATCCCGGGGCCGCCTTGCAGGGGATCACGGAATTCAAGGCGGAGGTCTTCGATTTCGCCCAGGCCGCGCGGGTGGCCGTGCACCAGGCCGGGGCCGACCTGCCCCAGCGGCTGGATGAACTCCTGGCCGGCCTGGAGGGCCAGGGCGTGGTGGTGGCGCAGGCCTGGCTCAAGCTGGCCTCGCCCTCGGTGGCGGCGGCGGTGGAGATATTTAGGGCGCGGGGCTTCTTCCTGGGCGGGGTGCTGCCCCGCTGGTTCGATGAGGACGGCCTCTTGCTGCAAAAGGTCAACGGCCGGCCCAACTGGGAGGAGATACAAGTTTTCTCGGCCAGGAGCCAACGCATCTTGCAGATGGTGCGCCAGGACTGGCTGGAGGTGAACCAGGACTAGCCCCAGAGGCCGCCGCGCCTTGCCGGCGGCACCCGCCGGGGGTATCTTTCCCAAAACGCCGGCCAGCTCGGAGCCTGGGCTGGCCGGCCCTTGGCACCATCCCGCGTCCAGACCATATCGAGGCCCCGTGGATATCAAGGCCCTGCTGCTATTGATCGTGGGCCACCTGGTGGTGGACACCCCCCAAGGCGCTCTGCCGGCCTTGTTGCCCATGCTCAAGCAGGCCCATGGCCTCAGCTACGCCCAGGCCGGGGCCATCGTCATGGTCATGAACCTCACCTCCTCGGTGATCCAGCCCCTGTTCGGCTACCTGAGCGACCGCTGGCCCCTGCGCTGGCTTTTGCCCCTGGGCCTGGCGGTCTCCGGCCTGGGCATGGCCCTCCTGGGCCTGGCGCCCTCCTACGGCCTGGTGCTGGCCCTGGTGGTGGTCAGCGGCCTGGGCGTGGCCAGCTTCCACCCCGAGGCCTTCAAGGCCGTGCTGGGCTCGGCCACCACCCGCAAGGTGGTGGGCGTGTCCTGGTTCATGGTGGGCGGCAACATGGGCTTCGTGGTGGGGCCGCTCTTGGCCGGCGCCTTCTGCGCCTGGCTGGGCCTGGCCGGCACGGCCATCTTCGCCTTGCCGGGCGCCCTGATGTCCGGCCTGTACCTTTACACCTGGCCGCGTCTGTTGGCCCTGCGTTCCGGGGAGCAGGCCCACGGCAAGCCCCTGGCCCCCCAGCCCCTGAAGGGGCGCCTGGGGGCCTTGAGCCTGCTCATCGCCTCGGTGATCCTGAGGTCCTGGGTGCACAGCGGGGTCACGGCCTTCGTGCCTTTTTATTACGTTAGCGTGCTGGGCGGCCAGGAGGTGGACGCCTGGCGGATGTTGACCACCTTCCTGCTGGCCGGCGTGACCGGCACGGCCCTGGGCGCGCCCCTGGCCGAGAAGGTCGGCCCCAAGCGCTTCTTCGTGGTCAGCGTGGCCCTGACCACGCCGCTGTTGTTCTGGTTCCTGGAGGCGCGCGGACCCTGGGTCTACGTGGCCCTGGCCCTGTCGGGGGCCTTTTTGATCTCCACCTGGTCGGTCATCATGGTCATGGCCCAGCAGATATTGCCCGACCGCGCCGGCATGGCCTCGGGCCTGATGGTGGGTTTCGCCCTGGGCACCGGCGGCATCGGCGCCGCCGTGCTGGGCGCCGTGGCCGACCGTTGGGGCGTGACCACGGTATTGTACATCGTGGCCGTGCTGCCCCTCTTGAGCGCCCTGGTGGGCTGGCTGGTGCCCCCTGTCAAGCCCCTGGCGCGGGCGGCAAGCCAGGCGCCCGCGGCCGGGGAACCCAGCGCCTGAGGGCCTGCCCGCCGGTCGGGGACGGTATGCTAAAATGCTTATCATGGTATCCGCCGGGTGGTTAAGGCGGCCCGGCGCGTGGCTTTACCTTCCAGGAGATGAAACCGTGAGCCCCAAGGCTGCCCCGACCCCCGAAAACAAGGCGGCGGTGGACAAGGTCAGTTTCTACTCGGCCTGGTGCAAGCGTTGCGGCAACTGCGTGGCCTTCTGCCCCCGCCAGGCCTTGGCCAAGGATGAGTGGGGCTACCCGGTGCTGGCCAACCCGGATCGCTGCACCACCTGCGGCCTGTGCGAGATGCTCTGCCCGCGCGCCTGGCCCCGGAGCCCGTGAGCAAGGAGAACGGCCATGGCTAGGCAGCGGGCGCGCCTGTTGCAAGGCAACGAGGCCATCTCCCTGGGGGCATTGGCCGCGGGCTGCAACTTTTTCGCCGGCTACCCCATCACCCCGGCCAGCGAGATCACCGAGATCATGAGCCGGGAGCTGCCGGCCCTGGGCCATCCCTTCATCCAGATGGAGGACGAGATCGCCTCCCTGGGGGCCTGCATCGGCGCCAGCCTGGCCGGTAAGAAGGCCATGACCGCCACCAGCGGGCCGGGCTTTTCGCTGATGCAGGAGAACCTGGGCTACGCGGCCATCGCCGAGGTGCCCCTGGTGCTGGTCAACGTCATGCGCGGCGGTCCCTCCACGGGGCTGCCCACCAACGTGGCCCAGGGCGACGTGCAGCAGGCCCGCTGGGGCACCCACGGCGACCATCCGGCCATCGTGCTCTGCCCGGCCACGGTGGGCCAGTGCTTCGATCTGGCGGTCTTGGCCTTCAACTGGGCCGAGCGCTTCCGCACGCCGGTGATCCTGCTCAGTGACGAGGTGGTGGCCCACATGCGCGAGAAGGTGGCCCTACCCGCGCCCGAAGACGTGGAAGTTATCGAGCGGCGCCAGCCCACGGTGCCGCCCGACTGGTACGTGCCCTACAAGACCGACGGCAGCCTCATCCCCCGCCTGGCCAGCCTGGGCCAGGGCTACCGCTACCACGTCACCGGCCTGGTGCACGACGAGCGCGGCTTCCCCACCCGCCGGCCCGACGAGGTGGAGCCCTTCTACGCCCGGCTCTTCGGCAAGATCAGCCGCCATTTTTCCGACCTGGAGCGGGTGCGCGCTTTCGAACTGGAGGACGCCGAGGTGGTCTTCATCGCCTACGGCTGCACGGCCCGCGCCGCCCAGGCCGCCGTGCGCATTGGCCGTGAGAAGGGCCTCAAGCTGGGCATGCTGCAACTGCTGACCCTGTGGCCCTTCCCCCGCCGGCCGGTGGAGGAGGCGCTCAGTGGCCGGCGCCTGGCCCTGGTGCCCGAGCTGAACATGGGCCAGATCAGCCGCGAGGTCAAAAGGGTCAATAACGGCCGCACCCAGGTCCTAAGGCACGGCAAGATGGACGGCAACATGATAACCCCCGACGAGCTTTTGAACCGACTGCGCGAGGTGAAGTGATGCGCGAGAAGTGGACAGCCGGCCAGGTGGCAGTGGCCCTGTTGCTCGCCGTCCTGGCCCTGGCCGCCCCGGCCCAGGCCAAGGACGACAACGTCTTTATGCTGCACAACGACAGCGACCGGGTCATCACCAGTTTCCGCACCAAGGAAGACAACGAGAGCTTCAGCAACAACTGGATCAGGGGTGAGAGGTTGCTGCCGGGCGAGAGCATGGAGATGGAGTTTTTCGAGAGCGGTCCCTGCGAGGTGCAGGTCAGGACCACCAGCGAGGACGGCTACGTGCACGATTATCAGATAGACTTCTGCCGCGCCCGGGAGATTTTCATCAAGAATCGGGGCGTCTCTTACCGGTAGGCCCAGCGGCCCGACCTGATTCAAAAGGGCCGGCCGCCATGGGTCAGGCCCCCGGCAAGCGAGGTACACAATGCCGCCCGTGCACAGAAGCGTGGTCTACGGCTGGCTACGGCACGACAAGAAGTTCCCCCACGTGTGGTGCCCGGGCTGCGGCCTGGGCATCCTCCTGGGCTCCCTGCTGCGGGCCTTGTCCCAGAGCGGCCTGGACAAGAACCAGGTGGTGCTGGTCTCGGGCATCGGCTGCTCCGGGCGGCTGCCGGTGTACGTGGACGTGGGCAGCGTGCACACCACTCACGGCCGGGCGCTCACCTTCGCCACGGGCATCAAGCTGGCCAAGCCCGAGCTGACGGTGATTACCGTCATGGGCGACGGCGATGCCACGGCCATCGGCGGCAACCACCTCATCCACGCCGCCCGCCGCAACCTGGACATCAAGACCGTCATCATCAATAACCAGACCTATGGCATGACCGGCGGCCAGTACAGCCCCACCACCCCCCTGGGGGCCAAGGCCACCACGGCGCCCTACGGCCACATCGAGCCCAGCTTCGACATCAGCGCCCTGTCGGCCACGGCCGGGGCCTCCTTCGTGGCCCGCTCCACGGTCTACCACGTCACCCAACTGGACCAACTCCTGGGCCAGCTCATCGCCAAGCCGGGCTTTGGGGTGGTGGAGGTGCTCTCGCCCTGCCACACCAACTTCGGCCGCCAGAACCGCCTGGGCTCCCAGATAGACATGATGCTGGAGTTCAAGAAGCGGGGGGTGCGCATGGAGCGCTGGCAAAAGCTGGCGCCGGGCGAGCGCCAGGGGCGCTACCCGCTGGGGGTGCTGGTGGACCGCCAGCAGCAAAGCTTCGATGATTCCTACCAGGCCATGGCCGAGCGCGCCGCGGCCCTGCGCCGGGAGAAGCAGCCATGAACCAGAAGGAATCGCCCTCCTTGAGCCGCGTGGAGGTGCGCCTGGCCGGCTCGGGGGGCCAGGGCCTCTTGTTGGCCGGGCTGGTGCTGGCCGAGGCCGCGGGTCTGCACGACGGCCGCGAGGTGGCCATGGTGCAGTCCTACGGACCCGAGGCCCGGGGCGGGGCCAGCAAGGCCGAGGTCATCATCAGCGACGCGGCCATTGACTACCCCCTGTGCAGCCGGGTGGATTTGTTTCTGGCCCTGACCCAGGAGGCGGCCGACGCCTACTCCTGGGACCTCAAGCCGGGCGCCTGGACCCTGGTGGACTCGGACCTGGTCAAGCACCCGCCCACCAGCCGCGCCCTCAGGCTGCCCTTCACCGCCGTGGCCCGCGAGAAGCTCAAGAAACCCATGGTGGCCAATGTGGTGGCCCTGGGCGCCCTGGCCGAGGTGACCGGCGTGGTCAGCCGCCGAGGCCTGGAGAAGGCCCTACTGGCCCGGGTGCCCCCCGGCACCGAGCCCCTGAACAAGAAGGCCCTGAGCCTGGGGGCCAAAATGGCCCGCGAGTACCTGGGCCAGGACACCTCCCAGCCCCAGCCCGAGGCCCACAGCGAGGACATCTGAGGCTGCGCCGGGCCTGGCGCGCGCCAGAGGAGACCGGAAAAAAATCTGCCTTAACCCCTACCCAGGAGGTTAGAATTTTAATATAGGTACCGGTCCGCCCCTGAGTGCCTAGCGGAGAGGAGGTCGGTCATGGCCATGCCTGACGGAACCAATCCCCAAAGGCTCCTCGGTTTCCGCAACCTGGAATGCCCCCACTACCAGATGTGCCTGGACCAGGCCGTGCGCCTGTCCTGGCAGGCCTTCACCTGCCGCCACTGCGCCCACCAGAACCTGAGACAACCGCTGCGCGCCGAGGACATGGAGGTGGAGGCCCCCGGCTGGGAGGACCTGTGGTCCCAGGCCGGCTGGCTCAGCGAGCCCACTTCCTGGTAGACCCGGAGGTGGGGCCGCGCCCCTGACCGGCCACGGGTCGGCATGGCCGGATGCGGCCATGGCCACCGCCCGGCCCCCTGGCGATCTTACCGCAAGCCTGATTCTCAACTCTTCAGGTTTATGGCCGTCTTGAGCATTTCGTCCGAGGTGGTGATGCTCTTGGTGCTGGCCTGGTAGGCGCGCTGGTAGTTGATGAGGTTGACCATTTCCTTGGCCAGGTCCACGTTGGAGCTCTCCAGGGCCGAGCCCTGGATGGTGCCCAGTCCCAGGGCCTCGTCGCCGGCCTGGCCGAGCACCGGCGGGCCGGCCGCCGCGGTGGCCATCCACAGGTTGTCGCCCCAGCGCATCAGCTCCTGGGGACTGCTGAAGGCCGTCAGGGTCACCGTGGCCAGGGAGCGGATGTCGCCGTTGCTGAAGTAGCCGATGATGTTGCCCTGCTTGTCCACCTCCACGCGGTCCAGGGAGCCGGAGCCCGCCCCGTCCTGGTAGAGATAGACCATCTCGCTGTTGCCGGCCGACTGGGTGGTGCCCGAGGCATCGGTGGGGTTGTAGTTGAAGCCTATGTTCTGGGCGGCCGGGGGGGTGCCCAGGTTGAAGGCCAGTTCCACCTGCCCCTCGGTCTCCGAGGAGCTTTGGCCGTCGCTGGCCACGGTGAGTTGGGTGTAGGCGTTGAAGTCCAGGGGGATGCCGCTGCCCAGGGTGTTGCCCGTGGCCGTGGTCAGGGTGGCGGCGGTGCCGGTGTCGGTGCGCCCCAGGCGCAGGTAGCTCTTGCCTCCGCTGGCGTACACCGAGGCCTGCACCAGGGTGGCGGCGCTGTCGTCCAGGCCGCCCTGCAAGGCGGTCCCGCTGGCCACCACGCCGCCGGTGGCGGCCAGGGCGATGGCGTCGCCGGCCGGCCCCACGGCATTGGCGGTCAAAAAGACGCCGTTGCCGCCGTTGTCGGCGGCGGTGACCCCCAGGCCGGCGCCGGTGATGGCCGCGGCCAGGGTGGCGGCGTCCACGAAGTCCACGCCCTGGGTGAAGGTGGTGCCGGCCACGCTGACCGAGGCCCCGGCGGCCATGGCCGTGAGGTCCAGGGTACCGGTGCTGGCCTGGCCGTTGTTCAGGCCGTTGACCAACTGGGTGAGGGTGGTGTCGTCGTTGACCGTGATGTTGGCCCCGCTGGCGGTGATGTTGGCCGCGGTGGCGCCGGTCTTGGCGTGGAGGGTGACCACCCCGGCGTTGGCCTGGGCGTAGTAGGTCAGCGCCCCATTGGCGTTGATCTGGCCGGCCAGGTCGTTGGCCGCCGCCTGGGCGGTGGCGTTGGCCCCCAGGGTGATGGTGGTGCCCCCCACGGTTACGGTGTCGCCGGCCAGGGTGGCCCCGCTAAAGGTTACCGTGGCCGTGGTGTGGTAGGTCTGGGCGTTGCCGGAGCCCGTGAAACCCAAGGTCTCGCCCAGGCGGTTGCTGACCTGGCTGCCGGCGCCGTTCAAGGCCGGGTTGGCGGTGAAGCTGTCGCCAATGGCCCCCTGGTTGATGGAGGTGCCCACCAACTGGCCGTCGGTGTCAAAGTGCATGAAATAGGTGTTGCTGGGATACAGGGGGTTGGCCACCAAGCCGCTGGAGGTGAGCTCGAAGGTGGAGGCCTTCCACACCGTGGCGCTGCCGGGCGGCGCCGGGCCGGCATAGGCATCCAGGCGCTGGTAATAGG
>JACQYR010000017.1 GCA_016208115.1 Desulfarculus sp. | reverse complement strand
CGAACAGCACCTGTCGGCAAGCCGCCAGGTGCCCCAGCAACAGCTCCCGGTCCAGGGGCCAGGTGCAGCCCAGCTTCAGCAGGCCCACGCGTTGCGTGGCACCCAGGAGGCCGGCGGCCTCGGCGGCATACAGGGCCGAGGAGCCCGAGGCGATGACCAATAGCTCGGGGGCCTCTGGCCCGCTGTAGGTGTTGAAGCCGCTTTCAGCCATGATCTGGCCGGCCTTGGCCAGCTTGTCTTTCATGACCTGGTGCCGGGGCACCACGGGCACGGTGTTCCATATCTGCTTGGGGTCCCAGAAGGGCCGGGGCCGCCCGCTGGGTAGCTCACCAGGAATCACGCCGGCCCGGGTGTGGCTCAGCCGGCTCAGGGAGCGCAGCACCACCAGATTGCCGATGGCCTCGCTAAGGTCAAAGGCGAACTTGACCATGGCCAGGCACTCGGCCGGCGTGGAAGGCTCCAACAGGGGCAGGTCGGCCAGGCGGGCGATGAAGCGGGCGTCCTCCTCGTTGGTGGAGCTGATGCCCGAGGGGTCGTCGGCGGTGATCAGCACCAGGCCGCCCTTGGTGCCGCTGATGGTCAGGTTGCAGATGAAGTCCTGGGCCACGTTGACGCCGTTCTGCTTCATGGAGGCCATGGCCCGCAGGCCCGTGAAGCTGGCGGCGGCAGCGCTCTCCAGGGCCACCTTCTCGTTGACCGACCACTCCACGTAGATGCCGGCGCTTGCCGCGCTGTCGGCCAGGCTCTCCAAAATCTCGCTGCTGGGGTTGCCGGGATAGGCCGCGGCCAGGCTTAGGCCCGCCTCCAGGGCGCCCCGGGCGATGGCCTCGTTGCCCTGCAACAGGGCCAGTTCCCCGGCCTTGAGCTTGGTCAGATCAGCCATTGGCCCGCTCCTTCCAGGCCGCCTTGGCCCGTGCGCGCTTGTTGGCGGCGGCAATGGAGAGATGCTCGCGGGACTCGCCGGGCATCTCAATCAGTTCCAACAGGCCTTGCGCCCGGGCCAGGTCCAGGAGCCGCTGGCCCTGAACGCTGCGTACCAATATGGTGTTCCAGCCGGGGCGGCCCTCGGCGGCGCCCACCGAGATGTCGGCCAGCTCGGCGCTGAGGTCCGGGCACAGGGCGCAGCCCGGCAGCACCACCGGCCGCACCTGGTCCAGGGGGATGGACGTGGTGCCTTGGGCCGTGCTCACCTCCAGCACCCCGGCCGGCGGCGGCGGGAAGTCGGAGCGGGTCACCGCCCCCCCCACCCCGGCCTTGTGTAGCACCCCGCGCAGGCCTCGGGCCGAGAGGTTCAGGGTGCAGAACAGGCCGATCACCAGCCCCAGGCGCCTGGCCTGGGGATAGCGGGGATGGGCGGCCAGGGAGGAGGCGGCCAGGGCTTGGCAGGGCAGGCCCACCAGGCCCAGGGCGTGGTCAGCGCCCTCGGACAGGGCCTGGTTGAGCGCCGACAAGGCCCCGCCGGCGGCGTAGATGGACCCCGCGGCCGCCAGTACCTCCTGCCGGGTGCGCGCCCGCACGCCTTCCGGCGCGCCGTTCTGGCCGGCCCGGGTGAGCACCGCCTCGCCGATGAGGCCCTCTTGCAGGGCCAGGACCACCAAGGTGCTGACCACTCCGCCGTACTGCACGCGGCCTTGCAGATCAGGGGACAGGGCCCGCGCCCACCAGACCTCCCGCACCGGCCCCAGGGGCAAGGCCTGGGGGCGGCCCAAGGCCTGCAAGAGGCCGGAGCGCTTCTGGTCGGGGTCGGGCGCCGGGGCCTGGGGGCAGACGTCAATACAGCGGCCGGTCTCCAGGCCGCAGGCGTCGGGCGCCGCCACCTGGCCGTCGTGGAAGATGAGATAGGGGCACAGGCTCACGCAGGCCCCGCAGGCCACGCACAGGCCGGCCTCCAGCACCTGGGCCTTGAGGCGCTCCAGGCTGGCGGACGCGGGCTGGCCGGCGGCTGGTGATAGGGTCATGGTCGCTGCTCCCGGCGCGCGGCTGGATTGGGCGCCTACCCGAGGGATAAACTTGGTTTTTCGGCGGCCTCACGAATAGTTGGGCGTGTAGGGCCGATATACGCACCTCCAGGCATAGCAGGAGCGGGGGCAAAAATCAACGGCGCGGTGTATGCTGCCCTCGGGGGAACCGGCTGGCGGGCCAGGCCCTTAATAGCTCTTGCCAACGGCGGATTATGTCTTATAATTGGCCTGGTGCGGCTTCTGGATGGAGGCCGGGGGCCCGCCGGGGGCTAACCGAGGGCAACATATGTTGGCCTGGGTTGGCGGCTGCTGGCGGGCAAGTCGAGCGGGCATAACTCAGTTGGTAGAGTACGAGCTTCCCAAGCTTGAAGTCGCGGGTTCGACCCCCGTTGCCCGCTCCACTCCTGGTTTGTCCGACCGCCGCCCGCTGGAGGGACGCGGCCCAGCCGCGATCCTCCCTGGCGGGGTTGTCCCTTTTTGAGGGGGTCGCCGAGGCCCTGTCCCCCGGGGTCTTGGGNTGGACCCGGTCCGATCTGGCCGGCTTTGATTGGCCACCGTGCTGCACGGACAGATTGTCAAGGTCCACGGCCCCGCGTTTACTGGCGGGGACCGCGCGGGGGTTTGGCCCCTAAAGGGGAAAGGCGGGTTCGTGCCGGCAAAGGCCAGCAACTCCAAGGACATGGAGTCCAAGCTCACCGAGATGTTGGAGCCGGTGGTGCGCTCCGAGGGGCTGATGCTGGTGGAGCTGCAATGGCGCCCCGAGGGTTCGGGGCAGGTGCTTAGGCTCTACGTGGACCGGCCCGAGGGCGGCGTGACGCTCGACGAATGCGCCGAGGTCAACCGCCAGGCCGGCGACCTCTTGGATGTGGAGGACCTCATCCCCGGGCGCTACCGCCTGGAGGTCAGCTCCCCCGGCCTGACGCGGCGGCTGAAAACCCGGCGGGATTTCGAGATCTTCGCCGGCCGGCCCGCGCGCCTGATCTTTTTGGACCAAGAGGGCAAGAGCCGCACCATCAAGGGCGTGCTCATGGGCTGCCAGGGCGACGACGTGCTGGTGCAGACCTCGGAGGGGCAGCGGGCCGTAACCCTGGACAAAGTGGCCAAGGCCAACCTGGACTTACAAATTTAGCGTTTTAACACGCACGGTACGGGACATTTGGAACGGTTTTTGGAGAGCCTCGCATGAGCGAACTGAAACGGATGATTGACCAGGTGGCCAGGGAAAAGGGTCTGGACCGCGAGATCCTGATAAACACCCTGGAAGAGGCCATGCGTTCCGCCGCCCGGCGCAAGCTGGGTTCCAAGGTGGAGGTGGACGTGGCCTACAACGATGACCTGGGCGAGGTGGAGGTCTTCGAATTCAAGGAGGTGGTGGAGGAGCTCACCGACCCGGAGACCCAGATCGGCCTCAAGCAGGCCCTCAAGCTGGACCCGGAATGCGAGGTGGGCGACGAACTGGGCGTCAAGGTGGACACCGCCGATTTCGGCCGCATCGCTGCCCAGAGCGCCAAGCAGGTCATCATCCAGCGCATGAAGGACGCCGAGCGCGACATCATCTTCGAGGACTTCAAGGACCGCAAGGGCGAGATCATCAACGGCATCGTGCAGCGCTTCGACAAGGGCGCCATCATCGTCAACCTGGGGCGCACCGAGGCCGTGCTGCCGCCCCGGGAGCAGGTGCCCCGCGAGGGCTACCGCCCCGGCGACCGGGTGCGGGCCTTCGTGCTGGACGTCAAGCGCATCAGCCGTGGCCCCCAGATCGTGCTGTCGCGCACCCACCCCGGTTTCATCCAGGCCCTGTTCGAGCTGGAGGTGCCCGAGATCGCCGAGGGCATCGTCACCGTGGAGGGCGTGGCCCGCGAGCCCGGCAGCCGCACCAAGATCGGCGTCAGCTCCCGCGACCGCGACGTGGACCCGGTGGGCGCCTGCGTGGGCATGAAGGGCTCCCGCGTGCAGGCCGTGGTGCAGGAGCTCAGGGGCGAAAAGATTGACATCATCTCCTACGATCCCGACCCGGCCCGCTACGTGGTCAACGGTTTGGCCCCGGCCGAGATCAGCCGCGTGGTGGTGGACGAGGTCAACCAGACCATGGAGGTGATCGTGGCCGACGAGATGCTCTCGCTGGCCATCGGCCGCCGCGGCCAGAACGTGCGCCTGGCCAGCAAGCTCACGGGCTGGAAGATTGACGTCAAGAGCGAGTCCAAGTACGGCGAGGCCCTGCGCGACGGCTACCGCTCGCTCCTGGACGTGGTGGGCGTGGGCGACGTCAGCGCCGACACCCTGTTCCAGGCCGGCTACGGTTCGGCCGAGGCCCTGGCCGACGCCGAGGCCGGTGACCTGGCCAGCCTGCCGGGCATAGGCGCCGAGCGCGCCCCGGTCCTGATCGCCGACGCCAGGCGCTACTTGAGCGATCGCGAGTCGGGCCAGGGCAGGGACCAGGGCGAGGACGAGCCCGAGGCGGCCGCCCCGGATGCCCAGGACGAGGCCGCCCCGGATGCCCAGGACGAGGCCGCCCCGGATGCCCAGGACGAGGCCGCCCCGGACAACGAGGCGGGCGAGGCCTAGCGGCTCCATGACCCGGGCCGTTTCAGTCGGACCCTGGCGCACCTGCCGGGCCTGCGGGCAAAAAAGGCCCCAGGCCGAGCTGTTGCGCTTGGTGTTCGCTGGCGGTCTGGTGGTGCCCGACCCCGGGCGCCGGCTGCCCGGGCGCGGGGCCTATATCTGCCGGCAACGGCAGTGCGCAAAGCGCCTGCTGGCCGGGCGGGCCAAGCAACGGATTTTTCGTGTGACACTGGGCGAGGAAGCCTGGGCCGGGTTTGACACGCGGCCGGAGATCAGGTCCTTGCCAGCCTCAGCAGCGACTTTTTAGGAGATTTGAATGGCCAAATTGCGGGTGTACGAGCTGGCCAAGGAACTCAAGGTCGACAACAAGGACCTGTTGCGCCAATTGATTGAGTTGGGCCTGGATGTTCGCAATCACATGAGCGTCATCAGCCCCGAGGAGGCCCAGGTGGTGCGCGAGCGGCTTAGGGCCGAGCGCTCCGACGTGGTGGAGGAAAAGCGGGTCACCACGCGGGTGATCCGCCGCCGCCGCAAGACCGTGGAGGAGGAGGGCTTGGCCGCCGAGGAGGAGCCCGCCCTGGAGGTGGCGCCCGCTCCGGAGGAGGCCCCCGCCCCGGAGCCCGTCCCGGCCCCGGAGCCCGTCCCGGCCCCACCGGCCGAGGCCGAGGCCCCGCCGGCCGTGGCCGCCGCCGAGCCCCAGGCCGCCCTGGCCGCGCCAGCAGCGGTGGAGGCCCAGGCCCCGCCCGAGCCCGCGCCCCAGGCCCCGCCGGCCGCGGCGCCGGAGCCGGCCCCGGCGCAGGCCCAGGCCCCGCCGGCCCCCCCGGTTGCCCCCCAGGCC
>JACQYR010000246.1 GCA_016208115.1 Desulfarculus sp. | reverse complement strand
GAGGGTGGCCACGGCCGAGGCCATGGTGCAGCCGGTGCCGTGGTCGTGGGGGCAGGCCAGGCGCGGGGCGCTGAAGCGCCACTCTTGCCAGCCGTCAAAGAGCAGGTCCACCGGCTGGCCCTCCAGGTGGCCGCCCTTGACCAGGGCGGCCTTGGCCCCCATCTCCACCAGGGCGCGGGCCGCCCGGGCCATGGCCTCTGGATCGCGCACCGCAAGCCCGGTCAGGGCCTCGGCCTCGGCCAGGTTGGGGGTGACCAGGCTGGCCAGGGGCAACAGGCGCGTCCTGAGGGCCTCCAGGGCCGCTGGCTCCATAAGGCTCTGGCCGGCGCTGGCCCGTAATACCGGGTCCACCACCAGCGGCACCTTGAGGGGGGCCAGGAGGACGGCGGCCAGCTCCACGTGGGCCGCGCTGGGCAGCATGCCGGTCTTGACCGCGTCCAGGCCGATGTCATCCCGCACCGCCTGGAACTGGGCGGCCACGAACTCCACGGGCACCGGCCAGACGCCGCGCACGGCCTGGGTGTCCTGGGCGGTGAGCGCCGTGACCACCGTGCAGGCGTGCCCGCCCAGGGCCGCCACGGTCAAGAGGTCGGCCTGCAAGCCCGCCCCGCCGCCCGAGTCGGAGCCGGCCAGGACCATTACCCGCGCCACGGCCATCACGCCCCTCCGCGATCCCCGCCCCCAAAAGACCAAGGCCGTCCGGCCGGTTGACGGCGCGGACGGCCGGTGGTCAAGGACCGCGCGGGGTCGCTGGACACCAGCCGTTCCCTTCGCCGGCATTATCCGGATCAGGTTCTAGGGGTCGCCCCGCGCCATAATCCGCGGAACTCTCAGCCATCAAGGGCACCCCCCGGCATGGCTAAACCTAACAACCAGGGCCGGCGGCGTCAACCGCCAGGTCACCAAACCCAAAAACCACAGGTTGTTGACGCCTTGCCCACCGCTCACTATAGTGGAAGAAGTCTATGGCCCCGGCGTTCGCCCCGGGGCTGGCCTTTGCGCGGCCAGACTATTTGGTACGAAGCGGCGCTAATCTTCAGGGAGCCGGCATGCGCTGGATAGGCCCCATGGAATCGCTGGGCAGGAGCTTTCTGCGCGGCCTGGAGGAGGCCGGCGAGATCCTTCTGCTCCTGGTGCAGTCCGGGCTGTGGCTCCTCAGGCCGCCCTGGCGCCCGCGCCTGATCTTCAAGCAGATGGAGTTCGTGGGCATCAAGTCCATCAACGTGGTGATCCTCACCGGCGCCTTCACCGGCGGCGTCTTCGCCCTGCAGAGCCATCACGGCTTCGCGCTCTTTGGGGCCGAGAGCCTGGTGGGCTCCACCGTGGCCCTGGCGCTCACCCGCGAGTTGGGGCCGGTGCTCACCGCGCTCATGGTCACCGGCCGGGCCGGCAGCGCCATGGCCGCCGAGCTGGGCACCATGCGCGTCACCGAACAGGTGGACGCCCTCTACGTCATGGCCGTCAACCCGGTGCAGTACTTGGTGCTGCCGCGCATAGTGGCCGCCATCATCATGCTGCCCATCCTGACCATAGTGGCCGACTACATCGGCATCGTGGGCGGCTACATCGTGGGCGTGCACCTCTTGGGCATCAACGCCGGCATCTTCATGGCCAAGATCATCGAGTACGTGGAGGTCTCGGACATCACCATGGGCCTTATCAAGGCCGCCTACTTCGGCCTGATACTCTCCCTGGTGGGCTGCTACAAGGGCTTCTACACCCACGGCGGCGCCGAGGGCGTGGGCCGGGCCACCACCGAGGCCGTGGTGCTGGCCAGCGTCTTGATCCTGGCCTTTGACTACGTGCTCACGGCCATCATGTTCTAGGCCCGCGTCACGGCCTGTGAAGGAAAGCCATTAGGTAAGCGCCTTGGACGCCATCATCGAGCTCATAGACGTCCACAAATCCTTCGGCAAGCAGAAGGTGCTGGACGGGCTTTCCCTCAAGGTGCCCCGGGGCCGGACCACGGTCATCATCGGCCTTTCGGGCGGCGGCAAGAGCGTGGTGCTCAAGCACATGATCGGGTTGATAAGGCCCGACCAGGGCCAGGTGCTGGTGGGCGGCCAGGACATCACCCAAATGGACGACCGCGAGCTGAACCAGGTGCGCCGGCGCTTCGGCATGCTCTTCCAGGACGCGGCCTTGTTCGACTCCATGAACGTGGGCGACAACGTGGCCTTCCCCATCCGCGAGCACACCAAGCTGGGCGCGGCCGAGGTCAGGCGGCTGGTGGGCGAGAAGCTGGCCATGGTGGGGCTGACCGGGGCCGAGGTTAAGATGCCCAGCCAGCTCTCGGGCGGCATGCGCAAGCGCGCCGGCCTGGCCCGGGCCATCGCCTTGGAGCCGGAGATCATCCTCTTTGATGAGCCCACCACCGGCCTGGACCCGCTTCTGACCGACGCCATCAACCGGCTCATCAAGGAGACCCAAGCCCGCCTGAACATCACCGCCGTGGTCATCAGCCACGATTTGGCCGGGGCCTACCGTATCGCCCACAACATCGCCATGCTCTACCAGGGGCGCATCGTGGCCAGCGGCAGCCCCGACGAGATAAGGGCCAGCCAGGACCCGGTGGTGCAGCAGTTCATCCACGGCCGGGCCGAGGGACCCATAGAGGTGCTTTGAGAAGCTGGCGCCAAATGCGCTATACTGAAAAGCCAACGGCGCTCTAGGAGACGACATGGCCGGTTTTTCCACGGAAGCCAAGGTGGGGGTCTTCGTCATGGTGGCCCTGGCCATCCTGGCCTACATGACCCTGCGCCTGGGCAAGGTACAATTCGGCGAGCCCAAGGGCTACGAGGTCTGGGGCACCTTCGATAGCGCCACCGGGCTCAAGAGGAACGCCCCCGTGGAGATGGCGGGCATCCAGATCGGCACCGTGGAGCGCATCGAGCTGGACCAGGGCCGCGCCCGCCTGACCCTGCGCGTCCATCCCGACGTCAAACTACCCGCCGACAGCGTGGTGCTGATCCGTACCCGGGGTGTCTTGGGCGACAAGTATGTGGCCATTGAGGCCGGCAGCCCCGGCGCGCCCCCGCTCAAGCCCGGCGACGAGGTG
>JACQYR010000245.1 GCA_016208115.1 Desulfarculus sp. | reverse complement strand
TAGCCCACCTGCATCAGGCCGTTGTCGCTGGCCACGCAGTGCACGGCCATCACCAAGTGGGCGCGCCGGTCCCAGGCTTCCACGCCCAGGGAGTTGACCACCCGCACCTCTTGCACCCGCTCCAGGTACATCACCCGCACCTGGCGCACCCGGGGGTCCACGTCCCTGGCCGCGGCGTTGGCCGCCCGCACCATCTCCACCTTGGCCGCCGTGGCCACGTCCTGGGGGGCCTTGACCACCTGATGGACCAGGCCCGGCTCCAGGCGCCGGGCGGCCACCAGGGCTTGCCGGGGGCCTGCCGCCAGGGCCGCCAGGTTCTTGGCCAGGGGCAACAGCCCCGCCTGGCTCAGGTCGTTGGTGTGGACGTAGGCCGTGCGCAGGTCGTGGATAAGGCGCAGGCCCGCTCCCCGGTCCACCCCGCCGATGACCTTCTCCACCTTGTTGTCGTCCATGACCACGCTCAGGCCGTAGCTCTCTTCCAAAAAAAGCTCGGCCATCTGCCCGGCCTTGGCCAGGGCGGCTTCCAGGATCGGGGCGGCCTCAAGCTCCAGACTCATGGGGTATTCCAGTGCCTTGCCGGCATAAGTGGTGAATATCAAAGGCTAGTGACAACCTTAGCATGGGGGGTTTCCCTGGTCAACGTGGTCTGGCCCCCCCGCCAGCGCGCCCGCGTTGACAAGCCGGCGGGCCTTGCGTATTATCACCTTGAAAATCATGGGAATTTAACCAGGGAGCCCGCCATGCGTCCAATCCTCGCCAGCCTGACGGCCCTGTTTTTGCTCCTTGCGTGCGCCTTGGCCGCGCCGGCCCGCGAGGCCTCCCGGGCCAGCACCATCGAGGCCCTGGAGGCCCACGAGATGCTCGGCCAGGACCCCAAGGGCACCTTCCTGATTGACGCCCGCAACCGGGCCGAGTACATGCTCCTGGGCCACCCGCCTCAGGCCTACAACGTGCCCTGGCGCTTTTTGACCAACGACTTCCAGGTGCAGGACGGCCCCTTCCAAGGAGGCAAGGCCCCCTACACCGGCTATCAGGTCAGCCTGGAGCCCAACCCGGACTTCGTGGGCGTGGCGCAGTCCCTGTTCAAGCCCGAGGATCGCCTGATCGTGCTCTCCAGCGATGGCGACGAGGGCGCCGACGCCGCCGACGCCCTGGTCAAGGCCGGCTTCAAGCGGGTGTACAACATCCGCCACGGCTTCTGGGGCGACCCCCTGCGCTCCAAGGAGCAGGACAAGCTGGCCGAGCGCTTCTCCCCCCACTTCGGCCAGCGGGGCCGGGTCAACGGCTGGGTCTACTGGGGCCTGCCCGTGGTCTACGCCATGGACCCGCGCTACGTCTATCCGCCCGACCTCAAGCGCATGCAGACCTTCAAGTAAGGGTCGGATTCATACCGCGCCCCTCAAAATTCGGGCGGGCGGGGATAGTCCCCGCCCAACGTCGCCCTTACCCCGCGATTGCTTCGTCGCTACGCTCCTCGCAATGACTCCATTCTTGTTTTCTTTTTCCAATACCCTACAACGGGAGCGGGCAAGGTGCGTTGGAGCGACAGCGCCACCCGACCCGTATATGCCCGCCGCGGCTCGCGGCCTACCAGGCCGCCAGGATGGGGCAGGAGCCCATGGGCCAGCGGTCCGGCCAGTCGGCCAGGGTGGGCAGGGCCCAGGGCATCCAGGTGGCCGGCCAGGGACTGGGAGAGCATGCGCGCCGGGGCGGCCAGTTCGGCGCGCAGGCCGGCGGACCAGGGCTCGCCGGCCAGGCGCTTCAACAGGTTGGCCAGGCCCTGGCGCATCTGGCTGAGCACCCCGTCCTGGTCCAGGGACTCCCCCAGCTGGATGAGCTGGTCGTCGCTCAGGTGGCCCAGGTCGGGCAACAACAGGCGGGCCGCCTCCTGGGCCAGGGGGCTGTCGGCGGCTGGCTCGAACTCCTGGGGCGGCCAGGGGGGCATGGTCTCGGCCCCAGCCGGCGAGCGCCCGGCCGGCTCGGCGGGCAAGAGCCGGCGGTTGGCCGCCGCCAGGAGCCAGCCCACGGCCTCCAGGTCGCCGCTGGCCAGCCAGGTTTCCGCCAGAGCGGCCCGCCGGGCCAGGCCGGCCCAGGCCCCCAGGCGGCGCGCCAGATGGCGGTCCACGGCCAGGTCGTAGTCCAAGGGGGGCAGCTTGTGCCAGAAGGGCTCCTCGTAGTCCGCCGGCAGCACGTCCTCCTCCTCCAGGCCGATGATCTGGGCCAGGCGGTCCTGGCCCGACTCCACCCTGGCCTGAAGCTCCTCCATCTGGGCCGCCTCCTGGTCCTTGAGCTGCATCAGACGCAGGAACAAATCGCCGCCCAGCCCGGGCGCCGCCTCCAAGAGGGGCTTGGGCGAGGGCTGGCCGCTTTTAATGCCCTGGCGCAGCTCGCGGTAGGACTCGCGGTTGGGGTCGGGCAGCTCCAGGCCGGCCTTCAAGGCCTCGGCCAGACCGCTGCCCTTGTTCTGGGCGGCCCAGGCCTCCCACTGGCGCAAGGCGCGGTCCAGGTCGCGGGCCTGCGCCCCTTGGCCGGCGGTGGGGTCGGCCGGCGGGCGCAGGACCTCCACCAAGCCGGCGGCCACCAGCGGCGAGGCCGCCGGCGCGCCCCCCAGGCCGGCGGGCTCCAGGACCCTCACCGGCTGGCACAGGGGCCACAGCATGCTGAACAGGGAACGGCGCAGGGCGGTCTGGGGGAACACCAGGACGGGTACTTGCATGGGCTGGCCTTTCCGTGGCCCGCCGCGCCCCGGGGGGCGGCGGGGCTTTCTTCATTTCTAGCAAATTCGGCGGGGGCGTCAAGCCCGGGGCGCGGCGGCGGTGACTGGCCGGCCGGGGTGTGCTATGTTTTTCGGCACGCCGCCGGGCGGCGGTCAACCCTGGAGTTTAGGCCCGACCTGGAGGGGTCATGGAACAGCGTATCTTCGAGATGGGCCTGTCGGTGCCGGCCACCAGCCTCTACCTGCTGCTGGTGGCGCTCTCCGACGGTGGCACCACCCTCAACCGCGCCAACGCGCTGAACTTCTGGAACCTGGCCCCCAAGGACCTGGACCAAGCCTTCGCCGAACTGGTGGTGCGCCGGGTGGTGGGGGCCGACCCCGACGCCAGTTGGTTCCTGCGCCCCGCGGCGGAGTGGCAGTAGGCAAACGTGGCAATCAAGCAATTAAGACAGGCCATACACGAGTTTTAGAATACAGGCATGGCCGAGGCCAATGCCACATTCTAAAACCTCAGGAATAGGTGTCATTGCGAGCGCAGCGAAGCAATCCACCCTATTTTCCCCAATGGTTAATCAGGCACAAACATATAATTTAACGATGAAGTATGGTGGATTGCTTCGTCGCTTGCGCTCCTCGCAATGACACTATTTATTTAATTAAGCAAAGACATTAGTTGACCTACGCCACTAAGGATTATCAGCACCAACGAGATAGACCATACCTCATAGCCATTCAAGCCAAACAGCCTTTCATGACCATATTCTAGGTCTCTAATCCTTGTCGAAGAAGAAAACCTTTCCGCGAATATTATCATTCCGATGGACCCAACGGTCATGTACGAATAAGCGAAAAAAATCAAAATGGTATTCATACGCATGGGGACACCCTCCACCTACACCAGGACCACCACCCCCCGCACCTGCTTGAGCGCCGAGTAGATGGCCAGCACCTGGTTCGCGCCGGCCACTGGTACCTCCAGGGTCACGGACAGGTAGCGCCCCCCCGAGGAGGGCCGGCAGCGCACCTGGGCCTGGGGGTCGGCCAAGGCGCCCAGCACCGACTCGGCCGCCCGGCGCGCGGCGGCCATGAAGTCCGGCCCGGCGAATCCGATGACCTTGAACATATACTCACAGGGAAATTGGTGATATCTTTCCAAAAGCTCCCGGGCGTCCTGATCCTGCCGGGCGCCCTGGCAGCCGCATGCGCATTTCTCCATGGCGTCAACCATTTTTTAAGTCATGACAATGAGTTCACCAACCGAAGCCTACCGTGCAATGGTAGCTGCCGGTGGCGGCGCTGTCAAACCATGGCTGGAACGCCGGCGGCGCCTTGACATGCCCAGCACCCTCTGTTAGTAAGGAATTCTTTTGCGAAACAGCCGTTGCCGGCCAGGTTAGGCCAAAAAACGCGGAGATGTCCATGGCCAAAGGCGAAATAAAGATCAACCGCGAGAGGTGCAAGGGCTGCCAGCTCTGCATGGCGTTTTGCCCCAAGAAGCGTATCGCGGTGAGCGCGGCCCTGAACGAGAAGGGCTATTACCCGGCCGAGTTCCGCCAGGCCGAGGGCAAGGAGGGCTGCACGGGTTGCACCACCTGCGCCCTGGTCTGCCCGGACCTGGCCATCGAGGTGTACCGTGGCTAAACAACTCATGCGCGGCAATCACGTGCTGGGCGAGGCGGCGGTGCGCGCCGGCTGCCGCTACTACTTCGGCTACCCCATCACCCCCCAGAACGAGGTGCCCGAGTACATGTCGGGCCGGCTCTTGGAGGTGGGCGGCACCTTCGTGCAGGCCGAGAGCGAGCTGGCCAGCATCAACATGGTCATCGGCGCCTCCATGGCCGGCGCCCGGGTGATGACCAGCTCCAGTAGCCCGGGCATCAGCCTCAAGCAGGAGGGCATCAGCTACCTGGCCGGCCTGGAGCTGCCGGCGGTGATCGTCAACATGACCCGCGGCGGTCCCGGCCTGGGCAACATCGCCCCGGCCCAGAGCGACTACTTCCAAGCCACCCGAGGCGGCGGCCATGGCGACTACCGCTGCATCGTGCTGGCCCCGGCCTCCTGCCAGGAGCTGTGCGACCTGACCATCAAGGCCTTCGATCTGGCCGACAAGTACCGCAACCCGGTGATGATCCTGGGCGACGGCATGATCGGCCAGATGATGGAGCCCGTGGAGTTCCCCGAGCCTTTGGACCTTGCCAAGCTGCCGGCCAAGGACTGGATCCTCACCGGCGCCGCCGGCCGGCCCCAGCGCACCATCC
>JACQYR010000016.1:6882-20682 GCA_016208115.1 Desulfarculus sp. | reverse complement strand
TATATGGAAAGCGCCGCAAAGGTCCCGGCCCGCGAGCTGTTTCTCTGCTTCCTGCGCCTGGGGCTCACCGCCTTTGGGGGGCCGGCCATGGTGGCCTACCTGCGCCGGGTGGCTGTGCAGCAACGGGCCTGGCTCACCCCCGGCGAGTTCCAGGACGGCGTGGCGCTCTGCCAATCCATTCCCGGCGCCACGGTGATGCAACTGGCCGCCTACATCGGGCTGAAGGTCAACGGCCCCCTGGGTTCCCTGGCCGCTTTCGCGGCCTTCGTCCTGCCCGCTTTCGGCCTGATGTTGGGCCTGTCGGTGCTCTACGCCCAGACCAGGCAGGTGCCGGCGGCGGGGGTGGTGGCCCTGGGGCTCAGGGCCATGGTGGTGGCCCTGATGGCGGCCGCGGCCCTTGACTTCACCAAAAAGACCGTCAAGGGCTGGCCGGACGGCCTGCTGGCGGCCTTGGCCGGGCTGTTCATCCTGGCGGGGGGCAACCCCACCCTGGCCATCGCCGGGGCCAGCCTGGCCGGCCTGGCCCTATACCGGGGGGTGGCGGCCCCGTCGCCGGATGGCCCACCCCTGGCGGAGGCCCCGGCGGCCTCCCCTCGGGGCGCCCTGCTGGTGCTGGGCGGGCTGGTCCTGGGCTGGGGCGCCCTGCGCCTGCTAGATGAGCGGCTGGCGGACCTGGCCCTGCTCATGGCCAAGGTGGACCTCTTCGCCATGGGCGGCGGCCTGGCCTCGGTGCCCCTGATGTACCATGAGGTGGTTCAGGCGCGCTCCTGGCTCCCAGGGCCGGCCTTCCTGGACGGCATCGCCCTGGGCCAGGTAACGCCTGGCCCCATCGTCATCACCGCCACCTTTGTTGGCTATCTGCTGGCGGGCTGGGCCGGGGCGGTGGTGGGCAGCGTGGCGGTCTTCTCGCCTTCGCTGGTCATCCTGTGGCTGGTCTATCCCCGCTTCCAGCGCCTGCGGCGCAACCCCACCTTCCAGCGCCTGCTGCGGGGATCCTTGGCCTCCTTCGTGGGCCTGCTGGGCGCCATGGCCCTCAAGTTCGCCTGGGCCTTGGACTGGAGCTGGCCCACGGCCCTCTTGTCCCTGGCGGCCATGACGGCCCTGGCCCTCAAGGTGGACATCCTGTGGGTGGTGGCGGGCGGCGCGCTATTGTCCCTGCTGGCCGCCTGGCCGTGAGCCCCCGGCCCGCCCGGCCTTGGGGTCCGCCCCTTGACATTCCTCCCAGGGACATCATCTTTATAGCGACCACAACCAAGGAGCCCCAGGCATGCGCATCCAGATTGACCCTCAGGCCAGCGCCTACATCAAGCAGCAGGGCGGCCAGGTGACGGTGAGCGCCCCCCAGGCGGGGGTGGGCTGACGAGGCGGACTGCCGGCGCGGGTGGCGCCGGGTGCTCCCCAGGGCCGCGCGGCCCTGGCCTTTGGCCGCCACCAGGTGGACGGCGTGGAGGTCTTCCTGCCGCCGGGCCTGGTGGTGGTGGGTCCGGCCCTGGTCATCCGCCTGGCCGGCTTCTGGCGCTTCCGCAGGCTGGCGGTGGAGGGCGTGGGCGGCGCCTCTTCCTGCGCGATCTAACCCGGGGGATGCTAAAACCCCCTGGCCCGGCCCCTGGGCTGATATAATTGATATGAGTTACCCCGGCGGCCCCGGCGTCCGGGCAACCCCAGCGAACCTCAAGGAGCGGCCAGCCATGAACCCCTATTCCCAACAACCCTACCCCCAGACCCTAGGCGGCGCCGGCGAACTGACCCTGGTCAACGCCTTCATGCGCAAGGTCTACAACTGGATGGCCGGCGGCCTGGCCCTGTCGGCCCTCCTGGCCTGGTTCGTGGCCACCAGCCCGGCGGCCCTGGGCGTATTCTTCAACCTGCGCACCGGCGCGCCCACCATGTGGTTCTGGGCGGCCATCATCGGCGAGTTCGGCCTGGTGCTGGCCATCTCGGCCGGCATACGGCGCATGCAGGTGGGCACCGCCGCGGCCCTGTTCGTGCTCTACGCCGCCTTGAACGGCGTGACGCTATCCATGGTGCTGTTGGCCTATACGGGGGCATCGGTGATGAAGGCCTTTTTGGTCACCGCCGGCACCTTCGCCATCACCAGCGTGTGGGCCTCCACCACCAAGAAGGACCTCACGGCCTGGGGTTCCTTCCTGTTCATGGGCCTGATCGGCATCGTCATCGCCTCGCTGGTCAACATGTTCTTCCGCTCGCCTATGATGGACTACATCATCAGCATCATCGGCGTGGGCGTCTTCGTGGGGCTGACCGCCTACGACACCCAGCGCCTGCGGACCATGGTCATGGAAGCGGCCAACGAGGTCACGGTCTCCAAGATGGCCATCTTCGGGGCCTTGCAGCTCTACCTGGACTTCATCAATCTGTTCCTGATGCTCCTGCGCCTCTTCGGCGACCGCAGATAGACGGCCCCGCCCGCGTAAGTCTTCCGGCCGGCGCCTGATTGGCGCCGGCCGGAATCGCCATTCCAGACCAGGCACTGGGTTGACAGGCGCCAACGCCCCGTTAGAATTGTGCATTCCACCCCCTGACCTGGCCCGCGGCGTTGTGCAATCAGCCAGCTAGCGGTATGACCAATTTTCTGAACGCTGCTCATAGAGCAATTGACACCATCTGCTTGTGCAAATACAATGGCTTTTCGTTGTCCTATGTGGCTTGACCATTTACCAATAAGGAGTCGCCCATGATTGAGGTACGTTTCCATGGCCGTGGTGGTCAGGGGGCGGTGACCTCGGCGGAGTTGATGGCGCTGGCGGCCATCGCCGAGGGCAAATACGCCCAGGCCTTCCCGAGCTTTGGTCCTGAGCGGCGTGGTGCGCCGGTGCAGGCATTTTTGCGCATCAGCGATACGCCGATTCGGCTTCGGGAGAAGATTTACGCGCCGGACGTGGTGGTGGTGTTAGACCCGTCGTTGTTGGCCACGGCCAATGTGAAGGCGGGATTGAAGCCTGGTGGCACCCTGGTGGCCAACAGCGCCAAGCCTGTTTCGGCGGTGCGTGGCGAGTGCGGCTTTGGCGGGCGCACGGCGGTGGCGGATGCCAGCAAGATCGCGGAGGAGGAGCTGGGGGTGCCGATCACCAACACGACGATGCTGGGTGCGGTGATGAAGGCGGTGGGTCTGATCGAGCCCTCGAGCATCAACGAGCCTCTGAAGGAGCGTTTCGGCAGAATAGCGGAGAAGAACCGGCGGGCCCTGGAGCGGGCCTTTGCCGAGACCATCATAGAGGAGTAGGACCATGGCTGACGAAGGATTGGTGCCCTGGCGGCAGTTGGCCCTGGGCATGGCCATGCCGGAGGCGGGTAGTTCCAAGCGCTTCAACACGGGCGACTGGCGGGGCAAGCGCTATCCGGTGACGGACCGCGAGAAATGCATCAAGTGCGGTCTGTGCTGGATCGTGTGCCCTGACATGGCCTATCTGCCCGACGAGCAGGCGGAAGGCTTCTACAAGTGGGACAGCTACTACTGCAAGGGCTGCGGCATCTGTATCGCCGAGTGCCCCAAGCAGGCCATTGAATGGCGGGAAGAGAAAGAGGAGGACAAGTATGGCCCGGCGTGTGGGTCTTGAGGTATCGCTGGCCTGCGCCGAGGCGGCCAAGCTTGCCAACGTGGATGTGATCGCGGCCTATCCCATCACGCCGCAGACGCACATCGTGGAGCATTTGGCGGAGCTGGTGGCGGACGGTCACCTGGACGCGGAGTTCGTGCCGGTGGAGAGCGAGCACAGCGCCATGAGCGCCTGCGTGGGTTCCTCGGCCGCCGGGGCGCGCACGTTCACCAGCAGCTCGTCGCAGGGTCTGGCCCTGATGCACGAGATTTTGTTCATCGCCTCGGCCATGCGGCTGCCCATCGTGATGGCGGTGGCCAACCGGGCCTTGTCGGGGCCTCTGAACATCTGGAACGACCACAGCGACATCATGGCCGAGCGTGACATCGGCTGGGTGCAGACCTTCGCCGAGAACGGGCAGGAGGTTCTGGACCTGACCCTGCACGCCTTCAAGGTGGCCGAGGACGCGCGGGTGTGCCTGCCGGTGATCGTGAACATGGACGGCTTTCTGCTGACCCATGTGATCGAGCCTTTGCTGATGCCCGACCAGGCCGAGGTGGACGCCTATCTGCCGGCCTTCGCGCCCCAGCAGCGTCTGGACATCAGTAAGCCCATCAGCATGGGCATGGTGGGCATGCCCGAGGTGTACACCGAGGCCAAGAAGGCCACCCTGGAGGCCTTGCTGGGTTCCTACGAGGTGGTGAAGGAGCACTGGGCGGGCATGGCCGAGCAGTTTGGCCGCTCCTATAAGCCCATCGAGACCTACCGGGCCGAGGACGCCGAGGTGTTGTTCGTGACCATGGGGTCCTTGGGCGAGACCTGCATGACGGCCATTGACGAGATGCGCGAGCAAGGGCTCAAGGTGGGCAGCGTGCGCATCCGGCTGTGGCGTCCCTTCCCGGTGGAGGACTTCCTGGCGGCCATCAAGGGCGCGGGCGGTCTGATCGTCATAGACCGGGCCTTGTCGCCGGGTGTGCCGGCCGGTCCGGTGGCCACGGAGTTGATGGGCCTGCTTTACGCCAAGGGGCTCAAGGTGCCGGTGCACAACTTCGTGGCCGGCCTGGGCGGGCGCGACGTGACGCGCGAGGACTTCAAGAAGATGCTCCAGAAGGCCAAGGACGCCTTTGCCGCGGGTGGCGAGATGACCTGCGAGATGGTGGGGGTGAAGGAATGAGCTTAGCAGCCGACGCACTCAAGAACTTTGAGAAGATCACCCCCAAGAACATCCCCCTGGTGGAGCCCCTGAGCAAGGGTCACCGGGGCTGCCAGGGCTGCGGCGAGGTGTTGGCCCTGCGCATGGTGGCCAAGGCGGTGGGCAGCTCCATGATCGCGGTCAGCGCCACGGGCTGCATGGAGATCATCACCAGCCCCTATCCGCAGACGGCCTGGGAGGTGCCCTGGATTCACGTGGCCTTTGAGAACACGGCGGCGGTGGCCAGCGGCATCGAGGCCGGGCGCAAGGCCCTTATTCGCAAGGGTCGCATGGCCGACGACGGCGCCAAGGTGGTGGCCTACGCCGGCGACGGCGCCACGGCCGACATCGGCATGCAGGCCCTCAGTGGCGCCCTGGAGCGCGGCCACGACTTCACCTACATCTGCCTGGACAACGAGGCCTACATGAACACGGGCATCCAGCGCAGCTCTTCCACGCCCTGGGGCGCGGGCACCACCACCAGCCCGGCGGGCAAGAAGTCCAAGGGCCAGATGACCTGGAAGAAGAACATGGCCGCCATCGCCGCGGCCCACAACATCCCCTACGTGGCCACGGCCTCGCCGGCCTTTCACCTAGACCTGATGAACAAGGTCAAGAAGGCCATCACCGAGGCCATCACCGTGCCCGGCCCGGCCTACGTGCACATCTTCTCGCCCTGCCCCACGGGCTGGCGCTGCGCCCCCGAGGACTCCCTGGAGACCGCGCGCCTGGTGGTGAACACGCGCGTCTTCCCCCTCTACGAGGTCATTGACGGCCGCTACGTGCTTTCCCGCGACGTCAAGAAGCCCAAGCCCGTGGAGGACTACCTCAACATCCACCGCCGCTTTCGTCACCTGAAGCCCGAGGACATCGCCGTCATCCAAAAACGCGTGGGCCAGGACTGGGACCGCCTCATGGCCCTCGTCAAGGCCACAAACCCGGAGGCGTCCGCGGAATGATAGAATCGGTCAGGCTCGCCGGTTGAGCCAACGGCTTATTAAAACATCCCCGATTTGGAGGACTGACATGCTGCAGAAAATCACCGTGATCGGCGCCGGCAACGTGGGCGCCACCTGCGCCCAGCGTGCAGCGGAGAAGGAACTGGCCGACGTGGTGCTGGTTGACGTGGTGGAGGGCATGCCCCAGGGCAAGGGCCTGGACCTGTGCGAGGCCGCCACCATCGAGATGCACGACGCCCTCATCACCGGCAGCAACGGCTTCGAGGCCAGCGCCGGCTCCGACGTCATCATCGTCACCGCCGGCATCGCCCGCAAGCCCGGCATGAGCCGCGACGACCTCATCAAGACTAACGCCGGCATCGTGCACAACGTGGTGGCCGCGGCGGCCAAGCTCTCGCCCCAGGCCGTGCTCATCATCGTCAGCAATCCACTGGACGCCATGTGCCACGTGGCCCTGAAGGCCAGCGGCTTCCCGCCCGAGCGCGTAATCGGCATGGCCGGCGTGCTCGACTCGGCCCGCTTCCGCTTCTTCATCGCCGAGGCCCTGGATGTCAGCGTGGAGAACTGCCACGCCTTCGTGCTGGGCGGCCACGGCGACACCATGGTGCCATTGCCCAGGCTCTCCAACGTCAGCGGCATCCCCCTGCCCGAGCTGTTGCCCGCCGACAAGATCGCGGCCCTGTGCCAGCGCACTGCCCAGGGTGGCGCCGAGATCGTGGCCCTGCTTAAAACCGGCAGCGCCTACTACGCCCCGGCCTCGGCGGCGGTGGAGATGGCCGAGGCCATCCTCAAGGACAAGAAGAAGGTCCTGCCCTGCGCGGCCTACCTCACCGGCCAGTACGGCTACAACGACCTGTTTATCGGCGTGCCGGTGAAGCTGGGCAAGGGCGGCGTGCTCAAAGTCATGGAGATCGCCCTGAACGGCGAGGAAAAGGCCGCCCTGGACAAGAGCGCCGAGGCCGTGCGCGGCCTGGTGAAGACCTTGAGCGATCTGGGATTCTAACCGGGGGGGCCCGTGCCCCCCCAAGCGGCGGACGCCAAGGAGTCTCTCCTGCTGCGCGACACACCATCTGGGATTTGCTGCACCTCGCTCTCTGATTGCGCCTGTCCGACTCAGCGGCTTCGTCTTGCCCGACCGATACCGATAGCCGTTAAGGACCTGACCCTGGGCCGTGCCCAAACCATTTGATAGACCCGGAGCCTCTGGCCGGCGGCCATCCGCCGCCGGCCGGAGGCCCCGCAAGGTGATGGATGGGGATTATCCCTTTAGAAAGGAGCAGGGAGGATGGGCAAATATCAAGAGGTGTTCGATCGCAGCGTCCAGGATCCCGCGGGATTTTGGGGGGAGGCCGCCGAGGCCATCAGTTGGTACAAGAAGTGGGACAAGGTCCTGGACGACAGCAAGGCGCCCTTCTACAAGTGGTTCGTGGGCGGCGAGTTGAACACCTGCTACAACGCCCTTGACCGTCACGTGGAAGGCGGCCGCGCCGACCAGTTGGCGGTGATCTACGACAGCCCGGTGACCGACACCATCCAACGCTTCACCTACCGCGAGTTCCTGGATCAGGTGAAGCAGGTGGCCGGCGCCCTGAAGGGCATGGGCGTGGGCAAGGGCGACACCGTGGTGATCTACATGCCCATGGTGCCCCAAGCCCTGATGGCCATGCTGGCCTGCGCCCGTCTGGGCGCCATCCACTCGGTGGTTTTCGGCGGGTTCGCTCCCAAGGAACTGGCCATACGCATTGACGACGCCAAGCCCAAGGTCATGATTAGCGCCTCCTGCGGCATCGAGGGCAAGAAGATCATCGCCTACAAGCCGCTACTGGACAAGGCCATTGATCTGGCCACCCACAAGCCCGAAAAATGCCTGATCTACGCCCGGCCCCAGGTGCAGGCCGAACTGACCGCCGGCCGCGATTTCGACTGGGAGCAGACGGCCAAGGCGGCCACGCCCGCCGACTGCGTGCCGGTCAAGGCCACCGACCCCCTGTACATCCTCTACACCTCGGGCACCACCGGCATGCCCAAGGGCATCGTGCGCGACAATGGCGGCCACGCCGTGTCCCTGTACTGGTCCATGAAAAACATCTACAACATCGCCCCCGGCGACGTCTACTGGGCCGCCTCCGACGTGGGTTGGGTGGTGGGCCACTCCTACATCGTCTACGCGCCCCTGATCTACGGCGCCACCACCATCGTCTTCGAGGGCAAGCCCGTGGGCACCCCCGACCCCGGCGCCTTCTGGCGAGTCATCAGCCAGCACGGCGTCAAGGTGCTCTTCACGGCGCCCACCGCCTTCCGCGCCATCAAACGCGAGGACAGCAAGGGCGAGTACCTCAAGAAGTACGACATCAGCAACTTCAAATGCCTTTTCCTGGCCGGCGAGCGCACCGACCCCGACACCTACCACTGGGCGGTGGACCTCTTGCAGCGTCCGGTGATTGACCACTGGTGGCAGACCGAGACCGGCTGGGCCATCGCCGGCAACTGCCTGGGCATCGAGCACCTGCCGGTCAAGGCCGGCTCGCCCACCAAGGCCATCCCGGGCTACGACGTGCGCATCCTGAGCGCCGACGGCCAGGAGGCCCCCCGGGGCAACCCTGGCGTGGTGACGGTGAAACTGCCCCTGCCGCCGGGCACCCTGCCCACTCTGTGGAACGCCGACGAGCGCTACCTCAACAGCTACACCAGGGTCTTCCCCGGCTACTACTTCACGGGCGACGAGGGCTACATGGACACGGACAACTACGTGTATATCATGGGCCGCGTGGACGACGTCATCAACGGGGCCGGCCACCGCCTGAGCACCGGCGCCATGGAGGAGGTGATCGCCCAGCACCCCGACGTGGCCGAGTGCGCCGTGATCGGCGCGGCCGACAACTTCAAGGGCCAACTTCCGGTGGGCTTCGTGGTGCTCAAGGCCGGCGTGCAGCGCGCCCCCGAGGAGATCAAGAAGGAGCTGGTGCAGATGGTGCGCGACCAGATTGGCGCCGTGGCCAGCTTCAAGGAGGCCACCATCGTGCCTCGGCTGCCCAAGACCCGCTCGGGCAAGATCCTGCGCGGCACCATGCGCAAGATAGCCGACGCCGCCGCCTACACCGTGCCCTCCACCATTGACGACCCCACCAGCCTGGACGAGATCAAGATGGCCCTGCTGAGCATTGGCTACGCCCAGGCCCAGCAGTAGCCGCCGCCGTACCGCTAGCCTCCCGCGCGCCCGGCCCCCGCCGGGCGCGCGGCCTTTTGGCTCCCCGCGCCAGCCTTGGTTCCGCGATTTACGTTGACCAGCCCCGGGCCATGGGGCAACCTGCAAGCGCGGGTTTTCCAACGCCCGCGGGAGAGCCATGAGCCTAGCCTTTTCACAGCGGAGATGCCCCGGCCCTTGGGCGCGCTGGGCCTGTCTGGTGGCCGGCCTGCTGGCCCTGTACCTGACCGCCTGGCCCCTGGTCTGGCGATTGGTCATCGCGCCGGCGGCCTCGGACAGGCAGCAGGGCCTGCGCGCCGAGGTGCGCGCCCTGGCCCAGGCCGGCGGCCGTCCCCTTGAGCGCTGGCTGGCCGGCCCCCAAGACTTGGCCCTGCCCCAACCCCGCGCCACGGCCCAGGCCCTGGCCGTCTGGCGGGTGACCGCCCCGGGGCACCACGGCCTGCGCCTGGAGGCCGACGATTACGCCGACTTAAGCCTGGACCGCCGCCTGCTCATTGACCTGCCCGCGCGGGCCAGCGACCTGAACCGCGGCGAGGCGCGCATCCACCTGGACGCCGGACCCCATCTGCTGCAAGTCAGCCTGACCAACCTGGAGGGCCAGGGCTGGCTGCGCCTGTTGGTGCGTCCGCCGGAGCAGGAGCACTGGCAACCCCTGCCCCGCGAGCAATTGCGCCCACCTGATCTGGGCAATCTGGATTTTTGGTTGGGCCTGACTGACTGGCTGGAGGGCCTGTGCCTATGGGGACTCCTGGGCTCCATGCTGTTCCTGCCTATGCTTATATGGCCCGGCGATGACTGGGTCCGCCGGGCGCGCACAGGCCTGCCGCTGATCTTCCTGGGCCTGCCCCTGGCGTTCCTGGCCGCCCGGGCCTGGCCGCCCGCCCTGTCCATCCCCTGGCTCACCACCTACACCCCGGACCTGCGCTTTTCGCTGCTGGGCCTCATGACCTACGCCATCCTAATCGCCGTGGCGGTGGGTTTGCTGGCGTCATCCTGGGCAAAACGCATCTCCTGGTGGGGCCTTTTGATGCTATTGGTGGTTACGCGCATCTACGCCTGGCCCTATTCCATGTACTGCGGCCTGCACCCCGACTGGACCTCCTTCGCCGGCTTCTACCACAAGTTCCAGGAGCTATTTCTGGCCCAGGGCCTGCACCGCCAGTTCAGCCTGTCCAGCCTGCTGGCCTACCTGGGGGAGGTGATCCGCAACCTGTACGTGGGCTATCCCTCGGGCTGCTTCAGCTTCCCGGCCTTCATCATGGGCGCCGGCGCCCTGGCGGCCCAGACGGCGCTCATGGGCACCGGCGCCGGCCAGGGCTTCCCCGTGGCGGGCCACCTCCTGGGGCCGGCCTTCAACCTGGCCTACGCCCTACTCTTGGCCGTTATGGCCAAGCGCCACCTGCGCGAGCCCGGCCAGGAATACTGGTCCTGGCCCTTGGTGTTTTTGCTGTGCTTCCTGCCCACCCACATCTACCTGGGCGCCAACATCACCTACAACCTGCTGGCCGACGCCCTGCACCTGGCGCTCTTGCTGGTGGGCCTGGACCTCATGGCGCGCTGGGGGACCATCCTGGCCCAGGCCGAGACCGCGCCCGCCGCCGCCGGCCAGGCCCCGCCGCCACAACCCCTTCTTTGGCGGGGCCTGCTTTACAGCCTGCTGTTGGGCCTGTGCCTGGCCACCAAGATCGTCTTCATCCCGGCCCTGCTCACCCTGCTGGCCCACGCCGGGGCGCTGATGTGGCGCCACCGCCGGTTGCGTTCAAGGCTGGTCTGGGGCCTGTTCCCGGGATACGTGCTGGCCATGCTGGCCGGCGGCGGCCTGGTCTATGGGCTCATCATCATCAGGAACGTGCTCAACGTGCCCGGCTTCTGGGGGCAGCTAACCCACATGGCCGGTGACAACACCGGCCTGTCGCTGGCCAAGGCCGGCCTGGGCCGCTGCCTGGTCATCTTCTTCGGCGGCCTGCTGCTGCCCAACCTTGGCTATGCCGGCACCCTGGCCGGCGGCTTGGGGTTGGCCCTCTTGGCCTGGCGGGCCCTGCAAGCCCGCCAGCTCACCCGGGCCATGGTCCTTCTGTGGGTGGTGCTCACCCTGGGGATGAACCTGCTCTCCTGGTCCATGCTGATGATGTTCAACGCCATGCCGCGCTCCTCCATGGCCGTGGGCCTGTGGCTGGCCCTGGCCCTGTACCCGGTTGGGAACCTGTGGCAATGGCTGGGCCGGGGGCTGGGCGGACGAGGCCGGGGCCTGCTCAAGGCCGCCCTGGTGCTGGCCGTGGGCCTGGAAACAATATTGGCCGGGGCCAGCCTGCTGACCATGTACGGCGCCGGCGCGCCCCGCTGGCAGACCGAGGCCTATCTGCGCACCCTGGCCGGCGGAGACAAAAGCGTGGCCGCCGTGATGTATGTGGCCTACGGCGACGACCCCAACACCGTGCTGGGCCGCCGGGTGCCTTTCGTGGACCTGCGCGGCCACCTGCAGGGGCTGAGCGCGCCCGAGAGCCGCCAGCGCATCATCAGCCAGGCCCAGGCCGATTATTGGCTGCTCACCAGCTACGAGGCCTATTTCCTGAAGGGTGGCCAGGGGGACTTGACCGAGATACAGGCTGAACTGGGGCGCGCGGGCTACACCCAGGAGCGCCGCTTTGACTCGCGGCCCTTCCCCGGCCACTCCTGGTTGGAGCGCGCCTACCAGCACTTCGCCCTGCCCCTCATGGCCGGCCCCGGCCAGGGCGGTTTGCAGGAGGCAGCGGGAAAAGGTACAATTGAAGCGGTGCATATAGATATCGTGTTCCCTAATTCAGGGCTGGCGGCTCCCGTAGGGGGTTGCGATGCAAAAACCGGGAAGGGCTGGGGGGAAACAACGCCACTGCGAAGAAAAGGCCTCTTGCTGCCTTTGGTTTTCGTAGGGGCGGGGTTTATCCCCGCCCGTGTATTTGTTTCCGGGAAAGCAAGACGGGAGGGGACAAACCCCTCCCCTACGAAGAATAAGATGGCAACGTCATTGCCGCCGCCAGCCACCGGCCAGACCTAGGTCAGTGGTGGCCCCCCGAGGGCGGCGGCTCGCTATTGCGGCGGCGCCAGAATTCCAGCACCTCGCCCACCATGCCCCGCCGGAAGATGAGCACGCAGATCACGAAGATGCCGCCCTGGATGATCGTCACCCAGGCGCCCATCTGGGCCAGGTAGTTCTGGATGGCCACCACCAAAAAGGCCCCCACCACTGGCCCGAATACGGTGCCCACCCCGCCCAGCAGGGTCATCAGCACCACCTCGCCGGAGGCGTGCCAGTGCACGTCGGTGAGCGAGGCCAACTGGAAGACCAGGGCCTTCATGGCCCCGGCGGTGCCGGCCAGGGCCGCCGAGAGGGTGAAAGCCATGAGCTTGTAGCGGTCGGTCTTGTAGCCCAGGCTGGTGGCCCGGGGTTCGTTCTCGCGGATGGCCTTGAGCACCTGGCCAAAGGGCGAGCCCACGGCCCGGCGGATGATGAGCAGACCCAGGATGAAGACCGCCAGCACGAAGTAGTACATGCTCAGGTTGTCGGTCAGGTCAATAAGCCCCAGCAGCCGGCCCCGGGGCACGGCCTGGATGCCGTCCTCGCCGTGGGTGAAGGGCGCCTGCACGCAGAAGAAGAAGACCATCTGCGACAAGGCCAGGGTAATCATGGCGAAGTAGATGCCCGAACGCCGGATGGCCAGCCAGCCGAAGACCAGCCCCAGCCCCATGGCCGTGAGCGTGCCCAGGACCAGGGCCAACTCCGGCCCCAGGCCCCAGACCTTGGCCGCGTGGGCCGATACGTAGGCCGCGAAGCCGAAGTAGGCGGCGTGGCCAAAGGAAAGAAGCCCCACGTAGCCCAGGAGCAGGTTGAAGGCGCAGGCGAACAGGGCGAAGCACAGGGCCTTCATCAGGAAGACCGGGTAGACCACAAACGGCGCCGCCAGGGCCAGGGCCAGCAGGATAGGTATGCCGATTTTTTGCAGTCGCACTTGTGTCTAGCTCGCTTTGCCGAACAGCCCGGCCGGCTTAATCAGGAGCACCACGGCCATCACCACGAAGATGACGGTGTTGCTGGCCTCGGGATAGAAGACCTTGGTCAGCCCCTCCAGGAGCCCCAGCATGAAGCCGGTAACCACCGAGCCCATGATGGAGCCCATGCCGCCGATGACCACCACCGCGAAGACCACGATGATCATGTCGGCGCCCATGGTGGGCTTGACCTGGTAGATGGGCGCCGCCAGCACCCCGGCCAGGGCCGCCAGGCCCACGCCGAAGCCGTAGGTCAGGGTTATCATGCGCGGCACGTTGATGCCGAAGGCCTGCACCAGGGTGGGGTTCTCGGTGCCGGCCCGCAGGTAGGAGCCCAGCTTGGTTTTTTCGATCACCAGCCAGGTGCCCAGGCAGACCACCAGCGAGACGAACACCACCCAGCCACGGTACAGGGGCAGGAACATGAAGCCCAGGTTGTAGCCGCCGGTGAGCACCGGGGGCACGGGGTAGCTCTGGCCGGAGATGCCGTAGAGGTTGCGGAAGACCCCCTCGATTATCAGGGCCAGGCCGAAGGTCAAGAGCAGGCCGTAGAGGTGGTCCAGGTGGTAGAGCTTGCGCAGCATCAGCCGTTCCAGCAGGATGCCGAAGGCCCCCACCACCACCGGGGCCAACACCAGGGCCAGCCAGTAATTGATGCCCAGGAAGTTCAGGAGCAGCCAGGCCACGTAGGCCCCCAGCATGTACTGGGCCCCGTGGGTGAAGTTGATGACGTTCAACAGCCCGAAGATCAGCGCCAGGCCCAGGCTCAGCACGGCGTAGAAGGCGCCGTTGATGAGCCCCAATAGCATTTGGCCAAACAGGGCCTGGGGGGGTATGCCTATCAGCTCGAACATGGGCTGG
>JACQYR010000016.1:0-6786 GCA_016208115.1 Desulfarculus sp. | reverse complement strand
CCGGGATGCTTACTTCTTTTCCAGCAGGTAGGGGCACTCGGTCTCGGAGATGGGCTTGTAGGCCTCGTCGCCGGGGATCACGCGCAGGATTTTGTAGTAATCCCAGGCGTACTTGGAATCCTCGGGCTTCTTGACCTGCGCCAGGAGCATGTCGTGCACCATGCGGCCGTCCTCGCGCACCTTGCCGTTCTTGGCGAAGAAGTCGTTGACCGGGATCTCGCGCATCTTCTTGGCCACGGCCTTGGCCTCGTCGCTGCCGGCGGCCTGCACGGCCTTGAGGTAGTGCATGGTGGCCGAGTAGCAGCCCGCCTGGGCCATGGTGGGCATGCGGCCGTTCATGCGGGCGCTCCACTTCTTGGACCAGGCGCGGGTCTCGTCGTTCTGGTCCCAGTAGAAGCCGGTGGTGACCACCAGGCCCTGGGCGGTCTTGAGCCCCAGGGAGTGGATGTCGCTGATGAAGACCAACAGACCCGCCAGGCGCTGGCCGGCTTGGACGATACCGAACTCGGCGGCCTGCTTGACGGCGTTGATGGTGTCGCCGCCGGCGTTGGCCAGGCCGATGACCTTGGCCTTGCTGGCCTGGGCCTGCAAGAGGAAGGAGGAGAAGTCGTTGCAGGGGAAGGGATGGCGCACGCTGCCCTTGACCGTGCCGCCGGACTTGGTCACGGCCTCGGCGGTGCTCTTTTCCAGGTCATGGCCAAAGGCGTAGTCAGCGGTGAGGAAGAACCAGGTGTCGCCGCCCTCCTTGACCATGGCCGTGCCGGTGCCCTTGCCCAGGGCGTAGTTGTCGTAGGTCCAATGGAAGCCCGTGGGCGAGCAGTTCTTGTTGGTGAGGATGACCGAGGCGCCGGTGGAGATGAGGTTGATGCGGTTCTTGTCCTGGCAGATCTTCTGCACGGCCAGGCAGACGGCCGTGTTGGGCAGGTCCACGATCACGTCAACCTTGTCCACGTCAATCCATTTGTTGGCCACGTTGGCCCCGATGTCGGCCTTGTTCTGGTGGTCGGCCGAGACCACCTCGATGGGCTTGCCCAGCACCTTGCCCCCGAAGTCCTCCACGGCCATCTTCACCGCCTCCACCGAGCCGGGGCCGCAGAGATCGGAATAGACGCCGGACATGTCGTTGAGCACGCCGATCTTCACCACCCCGTCGCTGACCTGGGCGCTGACCGGCACGGCCAGGGCCAGCATCAGGGCGGCGGCCAGGGCCAACCTGCTTAGGCGTTTCATGAACCGCTCCTTTCCTCGAATCGTTAGAGTGGCTTGTTCAAACTCCCAGGTATCTTTTGAGCTTTTCGGTGCTCTGCTCGATCTGGTCGTTGGGCAGCCAGTCCACGACCACGCCGTTCTCCACCACGAAATGGCGGTCGGCCACGGTGGCCGCGAAGCGGAAGTTCTGCTCCACCAAGAGGATGGTGTAGCCGCGGCCTTTAAGGCCGCGGATGATGTCGCCGATCTGCTGCACGATCAAGGGCGCCAGGCCCTCGGTGGGCTCGTCCAGGAGGAGCAGGCTGGCGCCGGTGCGCAGGATGCGCGCGATGGCCAGCATCTGGGCCTCGCCGCCGGAGAGCTTGGTGCCCTGGGAGCCGCCGCGCTCCTTGAGCCGAGGGAAGAGGCCGTGGATCTCCTCCAGGCTCATGCCGCCGGGCTTGACCGCCGGCGGCAGCAGGATGTTCTCGGTGACGTTGAGGCTGGAGAAAATGCCGCGTTCCTCGGGGCAATAGGCCAGGCCCAGGCGGGCGATGCGGTTGCTGGGCAGGCCCACCAGCTCCTGGCCCTCGAAGCGGATGGAGCCGCCGCGTTTTTGCACGATGCCCATGATGGCCTTCATGGTGGTGGTCTTGCCGGCGCCGTTGCGGCCCAGAAGCGTCACCACCTCGCCCTTGGGCACCGCGAAGTTCATGCCGTGCAAGATATGGGACTCGCCGTAATGGGCGTGCAGGTCGCTGACCTCTAACTGTAGCGCAGGGTTGCTCTCAGGCATGGCCGGTCCCCATGTAGGCCTCGACCACCTGGGAGTTGTTGGAGACCTCCTGGTAGGTGCCCTCGGCCAGGATGGCGCCGTTGTGCAGCACGGTGATGTAGTCGGACAGGTCGGCCACCACGCTCAGGTTGTGCTCCACCATGAGGATGGTGCGGTCCTTGGCCACGCGCTTGATGAGGGCCACGATGCGCCCGATGTCCTCGCGCCCCATGCCGGCCATGGGCTCGTCCAACAAGAGCACCTCGGGGTCCAGGGCCAGGGTGGTGGCGATCTCCAGGGCGCGCTTGCGGCCGTAGGGCAGCTCGCTGGCCGGCACCTGGGCGTAGTCCCCCAGGCCCACGGCCTCCAGCAACTCGTGGGCCCGCTCGTGCAGCACCTCCAGGGATTTCTCCGGCCGCCAGAAGTGGAAGGAGGTGCCCAGTTGGCGTTGCAGGGCCACGCGCACGTTCTCCAGGGCGGTGAGCCCCAGAAACACCGCCGAGATCTGGAAGGAGCGCACCATGCCCAGGCGGGCGATCTGAGCCGGGTCCAGCTTGGTGATCTCGCGGCCCTTAAAGAAGATGCGCCCCTTGGTGGGCACCAGGAACTTGGTGATGAGGTTGAAGCAGGTGGTCTTGCCGGCGCCGTTGGGGCCGATGAGGGCGTGGATGGTGCCGGGTTTCAAGCGCAGGTCAACGTCCACCACGGCGGAGAAGCCCTTGAAGTCCTTGCACAGGTTTTGGGTTTCGATGATGCAGTCGCTACCCATGCTTTACCGTTTCCCGCCGGGCCGGTCCCAGGCCAAACAACTTGAAGTACGATTTTCTTGTATCAATAATGCTACATGCCGCGCATTTGTTTCGAACATGCCGTATCGGCCGCCACGGCCATCATGCAAGCGTCCGCTCCTTGTGGCGGCCCCTTGGGCAGGCCAGGCCGGGCCTTGCGCCACGGTATTTAAGCAATATTCTTGCCAACCTCTCCCTGGGGGGGCCGCCTGCCCAGCCTTCAGATTTTAGTTACATTATCACAAACGATTCGGCCAGGTTGGGGAAAAAAGGCCTGGGCAGGGCCGCCTGGGGCATCAATCAGGCCCCCAAATTTTGGTTTAGATTATGTTGCCTATATGCTATATGTAGACCGTTTGCTACGTAACACGCCTTGGACGCCGCCAGGGAAACAGCGTGCCCACCCCCAGAAAAGCGCCGCCCAGCCAGGCCCCGCCCCCTCGGGAGGACCGCCCCAGCCCCCGCGAGCAGGCCCTGCTGGAAAAGATCGAGATGCTGGAGCTGATCCTCAATCACATCCACAACGGAGTGGTGGTCACCGACGCCAGCGGCATCATCACCCACTTCAACGAGCCCTACGGTCGCTTCCTGGGCGTGGACCCCAAGGCCCAGATCGGCAGGCACACCACCGAGGTGGTGGAGAACACCCGCATGCACATCGTGGCCCAGACCGGCGTGGCCGAGATCAACTGGCCGCACCGCATCAGGGGCCAGGACATGGTGGTGCAGCGCATCCCCGTGGTCAAGAACGGCAAGGTCATCGCGGTCTTCGGCCAGGTGATGTTCAAGGACGTGGGCGACGTGCGCAAGCTGGCCCGCAAGCTGAAGGTCCTGGAGTCCAAGGTCAAGCTCTACGAGGAGGAGTTGATCTCCCTGCGCTCCACGCGCTACACCATTGACAGCATCGTGGGCAGAAGCCCGGCCCTGGCCGCGCTCAAGAAGGAGGCCCTGTGGGCGGCCACCAACCGCCTGCCCGTGCTCGTCACCGGCGAGAGTGGCACCGGCAAGGAGCTTTTCGCCCAGGCCATCCACCACGCCGGCAAGAGCCGTCCCCACCCCTTCGTGCGCATCAACTGCGCCACCATCCCCAAGGACCTCTTTGAAAGCGAGCTCTTCGGCTACGCCGACGGCGCCTTCACCGGCGCGCGCGCCCAGGGCAAGCCCGGCAAGTTCGAGCTGGCCCATCACGGCACCGTCTTTTTGGACGAGATCGGCGAGCTGCCCCTGGCCATGCAGCCCAAGCTGTTGCGCGTGCTGGAGGAGAAGGAGTTTGAGCGCGTGGGCGGCACGTCCTTGATAAAGACCGACTTCCGCCTCATCGCCGCCACCAACCAAAACCTGGACCAGATGATGGCCAGCGGCGGCTTCCGCAAGGACCTGTACTACCGTCTCAACGTCATCCCCCTGCACATACCGCCCCTGCGCGAGCGCACCGAGGACATCCCGCCCCTGGCCGAATGCCTCTTGGCCCAGATAGGCCCCGGCGCCGGCGGCCAGGCCATCAGCCTGACCCCCGAGGCCCTGGAGGTGCTCTTGGCCTACCATTGGCCCGGCAACGTGCGCGAGCTGTTCAACGCCTTGGAACGCTCCGTGGCCTCCATCGAGGACAACCTAGTCACCGTGGCCAACCTGCCCTTTCACCTGCACCGCCCCACCGCGCAGCCCGCCCGCCAGGCCAGCGGGCGCCTCAAGCTCAAGCAGGTGGCCGCTCGCAGCGAGGCCGAGGCCCTACGCCAGGCCCTGGCGGCCTGCGGCGGCAACAAGACCCAGGCCGCCAGCCTGCTGGGCATCCACCGCACCCTGCTCTACCGCAAGATGAAGAAGTTGGGACTGGATATCTAGAACCCGCCAGCGGGCATCAATCCAGATTGACCAACTCCTGGCAAGCGGGGCAGCGCCTGGCCCCCCGGAACAACTGCCGGCCACAGCGGGGGCACTGGTAGCGCCTGAGCTCCTCCAGGATCCATTGCTCGGTGGGCAACTCGCGCCAGCGGGGCACCGCCCGCAGGATGGTCTTCTTGCCCAGGGGCTGGGGGAAGCTGTCAATGAACAGGCAGGGGAACCGTGCGCACTGGTGGCAGCCCTCCAGGCCCCGGTCGCGGGTGCAGGCGCGTACCGGGCAGTGGCGGCAGTAGGCGAAGGTCTGGCCGGAGAGGCAGCTCTGGCAATTGATGTCTTCCAGGGTCATGGCCCCGCCGCCGGGCAACTGGCCCCGGTAGGCCTCCAGTAGGCGCTCCTTCAGCCGTTGGTCGCCGCTCTGGGTGGCCTGGTACACGGCGCAGACCCCGCAAAACAACCCGCAGGGGGCCAGGAGTTTCTCATCCATGGGGCGCGTCCTGGCAGGGGCCGGGGTCCTGGCCCTCCTGGTCCTGGGCGCCTTTGCGCCGGTAGCGGAAGTCGCAGTAGGACTGGCCCTCCAGGATGGTGCCGCCCCGGGTGAGGATGACATCGGGGTTGAAGCCCTCTATGAAGGCGAAGTCCCGCTGGCAGGAGAGCACCAGGCCCAGGTCGTGCAGGCCCAGCTCCTGGTACATCTCGGCATAGCGGCAGCGCCTGACGTCGTAGCAGAGCTCGTTTTCGCTCTGGGACAGGATAAGCAGGTCCAGGGCGTCCTCCTGGGTCCACAGCTCCAGGCCCTGGGCCAGGTGGGCCAGGCTGTTGCCGCCCAGGGCGCGGGCCAGCTCCTGGCCGGCCTGGCGGGCCAGGGAGCGCACCACCTCGCCCAGCACCTCCTTGGCGCGCTCGGCCCCCAGCTCGCGGGTCAGGGCCTCCATCATGGGTGCGGCCAGGCGGGCCTCGATCTCCCGCCGGGCCAGGATGCTCACCTTGCCGAGATCGGCCGCCAAGGCCCTCCTCCTTGCATGGCTTGTGATGCGGATGCATCCGATGATAGCACAGGCGCCGGGCCGCGAACCCAAGGTTTTCACAGGCCCCGGACCGGGCCTGGGTCCATCTGCCGATTGACAGGACCGGCCTCTCTCCACATACTGGGACGATGGAAAAACAGGACCAGAAGGCCCAACTTGGGCAACTGCGCATAGACCGCCAGGCCTGGGGGCCGGGGGCCTCCCCCCGCCGCCGGCGCTGGCCCTGGCTGTTGGCCCTGGCCCTGGTCCTGGCCCTGCTGGCCGGCCTGGCCGGCTGGGGTCTGGGCTGGCTCAGGCCGGCCAAGACGGTGAGCGTGGCCACGGTCAGCCGCCTCTCCCCAGCCCAGGGGCTGTCGGTGCTGGGGGCCACGGGCTACGTGGTGGCCCAGCGCAAGGCCGCCGTTTCCAGCAAGGGCACCGGCCGCCTGGCCTACCTGGGGGTGGAGGCCGGCCAGCGGGTGGTGCAGGGTCAGGTGCTGGCCCGCCTGGAGAACGACGACCTCACCGCCGCCCGCGACGAGGCCCAGGCCCGGGTGCGGGCCGCCGGGGCCGAGGTGGAGCGGGTGCAGGCCGACCTCAACGACGCCCAGCTAAACTTCCAGCGCATCCAGACCCTGTACCAGCGCAAGGTCTCGCCCAAGGCCGACTACGACGTGGCCGAGGCCCGGCTCTTGAAGACTCGCGCCGGCCTCAATGCCGCCCGCCGCCAGGTGGAGGTGGCCCAGGCCAACCTGCGCCAGTTGCAGGCCTCCCTGGACTACACCTTTATCCGCGCCCCCTTCGACGCCGTGGTGCTGACCAAGGACGCCGACGTGGGCGAGGTGGTGGCGCCCTTCGGCTCGGCCACCAGCGCCCGCGCCGCCGTGGCCACCCTGGCCGACATGACCTCGCTGATGGTGGAGGCCGACGTCACCGAGTCCAACATCGGCAAGGTGCGCCCTGGCCAGCCCTGCCAGATCACCCTGGACGCCCTGCCCGACACCCCGCTGTTGGGCACGGTACACGTGATAATGCCCACCGCCGACCGCAGCAAGGGCACCATCATCGTCAAGGTGAAATTCGCCGAGTTGGACCCCCGGGTGCTGCCCGAAATGAGCGCCAAGGGCAGCTGCCTGAGCCGCCCGCTCTCGCCCCAGGAACTGGCTCCCCGCCTGACCCTGCCCGGCGC
>JACQYR010000247.1 GCA_016208115.1 Desulfarculus sp. | reverse complement strand
AGGTTGCGCACCTCCTCGGCCACCACGACGAACCCCGCCCCGGCCTCGCCCGCGCGGGCGGCCTCCACGGCGGCGTTTAGCGCCAGCAAGTTGGTCTGGAAAGCGATCTCGTCAGTGGTCTTGATGATCTTGCCGGTCTGCTCGCCGGCGGCGTTAATCTCCCGCATGGACTGGGTCAGCTCGCCCATGGACTGGTTGGCCCTGGATACCAGGGCCTTGGACTCGGCCATCAGGCTGTTGGCCTGGGCGGCGTTGTCGGCGTTGGTCTTGGTCATGGAGGACATCTCCTCCAGGGAGGAACTGGTCTCCTCCAGGGCCGCCGCCTGTTCGCTGGCACCCTCGGCCAGGGATTGGCTGCTGGTGGCCACCTGGCCGGCCGCCGCGGCTACCTGTGTGGAGCCGTCACTGAGCCCGGCGATGACCCGCTGGATGGGCCGGGTGATGCTACGGGTGATGAAGAAGGCCAAGAGCAGACCCAGGACCAGGGCCACGGCCAGGCCCACCAGCATCATCAAGGAGGCGTTGGAGAGCGAGGAGACGGTGTCCTTTGAGATGCCCCGCATGCCTTCCATGGCGGCGATGGAGGTGGCCCGGGCCAACTCCAGCACCTGGTTGCCCGTGGCCGTGCGCTTTACCCCGATGCCGTTGGAGGCCACCATGTTATCCAGCATGGCCGTCATGCTGGTCTTATACTGCCCCGCGGACTCCTTGATGGCCGCCAACTGCTCCAGGTTGCGCTGCTGGGTGGTCAGGGCCTTGATCTGGTCGAGCTTTTTGAAGATATCGTCAAAGTGGGCCATGGCCGCCTGTAGTATCTTGGGATCGCGCAGGGTCTGGGCCTTCCAGTTCTCTATGCGCATTTCGTTGCCGGCGTCCAGCAGGTCGGAAGCCCAGACCACCTTATGGTTGCGTTCCTTGATGTGCTCGGCCGTGGCGCCGGCGCTGGCCTCTTGGTCCAACTTCTTGGCCTGATCGTCGCGGTAGGCCTCGCTGTTCTCCACGAACTTGCGGCCGGCGGCCACCATGGCCTGGCGTTCCTTGGCCATGGCCTCATTGCGGGCCACGGTCTGCTTGGCCAGGTCCTCGTATTCCGCCACCCGGGCCGTGGCCTTTTCCACGCCTTCCTTGAGCTTGACCAATTCGGGATACCTGGCGGCCAGGTCCTTGCCCTGGGCCAGGTTCTCCCTCACCCCCTTGAGGTCGGCCAGGGCGGGGTCCAAGAAGGCCTTGTCGTCGCTGTAGGCATAGCCGCGCATGTTGTACATGGCCCGCTGGGCGCGGCGCTCCAACTGGGCCACGATGCCCACCTCGGCCACGTAGGCCTGGTCCATGAATTTGCTCTGGCGCTCGGCCGATGTCATGTTGAAGACGGCCATGCCGCCCAGGGCCAGGGCTATGGCTATCAACACCCCAAATCCCAAAGCGATCTTGGCTCCCAACTTAAGATTACGCATGCCTCCCTCTCCTTCATTTGCTGACAATTTACGGCTAAGAACCTAATGAGCGCGGTTGAGGTGATGGGCAAGCGCCGGCACGGCGGGCCTCTGTGCGGTTAAGGTTTAGTTACGCTAAAAAACAGGCCCAACAGTGGGGGCGGCAAAATGGTTTAGGGGCGGCGACCATGGACATTGCAGAAGTGGTGCCAAGGGGGTGTGATTTGGGTATGGCCAGAATTTCAAGCTGGTTAGATAATGTGCCCTCGTGAAATACATGCTAGGTGTAGGCATTTGTCTCGCTTGGCGTGACACTGTCACGCCTGGCGAGACAAATGAGGTTGCTTTTTAGATGAGCAGAGTAGGTTTGGTGGCTTTAACGACACCGGGCTGGGGCAAGGCGGGCTAAGCCTCACTCCCAACCCGGAGGGCGGGAAACTATTTAATTGCCGCTCAGTTGCTTGGCACCCCTAAAAGGCGGCCATCAGGTCCTGGCTGGCCTCGGCCCGCTGCTGGCCGGCGGCCTGACCCAGGAGGGCCACCTCCTCCTCGCCCAGCACTCGGTCTATATCCAATAGGATGCGCACCTGTTCGCCGCTCTTGGCCATGCCCACTATGTAGCGGCTGTCCAGGCTCACCCCGAAGCTGGGGGTGAGCTCCAACTCCTTGGCCTTGATGTTGGCCACCTCGTTGACCGCGTCCACCACCATGCCCATGGAGGTCTGGCCCTGGCTGGTGGCGATCTGCACCACCACGATGCAGGTGCGCTCGCTGTAGGCCTCCGGCTCCATGCCGAACTTGAGACGCAGGTCCACCACGGGTATGACCTTGCCCCGCAGGTTGATGACGCCCTTGATGAACTCCGGGGTACGCGGGATGGGGGTGAAGGGCATCAGCCCAATGATTTCCCTGACCTTGAGTATGCCGATACCGTACTCCTCGCGGCCCAGGTGAAAGGTCAGGTACTTGCCCTCGCGGCTCTCGCCGCGGGCTTGGGCGTAATGCTCCTTGGGTGCTGATTTGCTGGCCATGGGGTTGATACCTCCGAAATGGGGTTGGCGCTGGCGGCAAGGGGGCAGGATGATTTCCAAGCCAAGGACGGCCTGGGTGGGCCGCTTCTGACGCGGCGGATGGCCTCAGGTCGCCGGGGCCGCCCGCCCTGGCAGGCACCCTGGGGGTTAGCATTTTCGGTGCCACTTAATAGCGTGGTAATCACAATTGTGAAAACAGTACCTTAGCCTTGCGTGGCTGGTAGCTTTTTCGATAAACCCAGACGGTTGTCTCATGGGGCGAGACGGATTCATGCCCGGCAATACAACAGAGGGGCTGGGGGCGGGAAGCGGCGGCGCCTCTCCGGCTAGGGGCCGGGCAGGTCCAGTGAAGGCCTCTTGGAAGGCGGACCTTGCGGAAAACCTTAGTACATTAAGTCAATATAATTGACATGATAAATGTTTATTTTATAATTTACTTTATACATTAAGGCCAGGGGCGTTCAAGCGCCGCCCCTGGCCAGCATGCGCAGGGTTTTCATGACCGTGCCCAGCACCTTCATGTTGGAGGCGCCCAGCTTGTTGGCGTAGCGCAGGATCATGGGCACCTCCACGCAGACCAGGCCGGGCGCGGCCAGGCGGCGCAAGAGCTCGCTGGAGCAGGTGAAGCCCTGCTCGCGCAGGTAGACCGGCCCCCCTTCCCGCAGCAGGGGCAGGACCGCCTCCCCCCGGTACAGGCGGAACAAACAGGTGTAATCCTTGACCCCGGGGATGCGCCAGCGCAGGCGGTAGAGCAGGCCGGCCCCCCAACTGAGGACGACCCTGGCCCGGCTCAGGCCGCTGATGCGCGAGGCCTCGCAGTAGCGCGAGGCAATGACCACATCGGCCCCCTGCTCCACCTTGGCCAGCATCTCCTTGATGAGGTGGGGGTTGTGGGTGTTGTCTCCGTCCATGGTCACCAAGAGGTCCTGGGGCCGCAGGACCCCGGCCAAAAGGCCCAGGCCAGTGTTGAGCACCCCGTGCAGGCCCTGGTTGGCCGGGTGGCGCAGGCAGGTCAGGTTCAGGGCCTCGAACTCGCGGGCCGCGCGGTCAATCCAATAGGGCGAGTCATCCTGGCTGTGGTCGTCTATGACCAGCACCTGGTGGCCCAGGCTTAAGCCCGGCAGCAGGCGGGCATAGACGGCCAAGAGGCCGTGGATGCTTTGGCCCTCGTTGTACACCGGCAGGATTACGTACAGCTTGGGGGGCATGGGTCCTTTCCGGGCGGCCTTAAGGCCGGGCCGGCCAGCGCGGACAGGTGCCGGGCGATGCGCCCGGCGGCCTGGCCGTCGCCAAAGGGGTTGGCGATGCTCTGCACGGCCCGGTAGGCCCGCTCGTCGTCCAGCAAGCGGGTGGCTTCTTGCACGATGGCCCGGCTATCGGTGCCCACCAGGCGGGCCACGCCGCTCTCGATGGCCTCGGGCCGCTCGGTCACGGCCCGGGTGACCAGCACCGGCTTGCCCAGGCTGGGCGCCTCCTCTTGAATGCCCCCCGAGTCGGTGAGGATCAGATGGCAGCGGTCCATCAGGTAGATGAAGGGCAGATAGGACAGGGGCTCAATGAGATGTACGTTGGGCAGACTGCCCAGGCGCTCCATGAAGGCGGCTCGTACCTTGGGGTTGAGGTGCACGGGGAACACGATTTCCAGGTCCGGCCGCTTTGCCAGGGCCAGGAGGGCCTGGGCCACCTCCTCCATGCCCGGGCCGAAGTTCTCCCGGCGGTGGTTGGTGACCAACAGCAGGCGCTTGCCGGGGGCCAGCCGGGGCAGCCCTTGCTCCACGCCGGCCCGCAGGCCGGGTTCGTCCTTGAGCCGGCCCCGCATGTACAAGAGGGCGTCAATCACCGTGTTGCCGGTGAGCAGGATACGCGCCGGGTCCACGCCCTCGGCCAGCAGGGTGTCCCGGCTCTTGGGGGTGGGCGCGAAGTGGTCCTGGGCGATGACCGTGATGAGCTTGCGGTTGGCTTCCTCGGGCCAGGGGGCCCGCAGGTCGCCGGTGCGCAGGCCGGCCTCCACGTGGCCCACGGCCACGCCGTGATAAAACCCGGCCAGGGCGGCGGCAAGGGCGCTGGTGGTGTCGCCCTGCACCAAGAGGTACTGGGGTTGGAATTCCTCGATGATGCCCTTGAGCCCGGCCAGGGTGCCGGCCGCTACCTGGGTCAGGGTCTGGTCCTCGGTCATGAGGTCCAGGTCGTAATGACAACGGATGTGGAACAGGCTTAAAACCTGGTCCAGCATGGAGCGGTGCTGGGCGGTGACGCAGACCCGGTGCTCGATGCCGGGCTGGGCCTCCAACAGGCGCACCACCGGGGCCATCTTGATGGCCTCGGGCCGGGTGCCAAAGACGCTAAGAACGCGCATCAACCATCGCCTTGCTTGTTGCCTTCCACGGGCTGGGCCGGCCCTTCCTGTCTGGGCCGGGGGGCGCACAGGCCCAGGGGCCGGCGGCCCATGTTGTCCAGGGCCCGGGTCAGATAATCCCCGTCCGGGGCGTGGCGGTAAAACCGCCAGTGAACCTGGCTGGCCAGGGGCAGGCGCAAGAGGGGTCCGGCCACCAAGGCCGCGTTGGCCAGCATCGCCACCGCGCACAGCCAGGCCAGCCAGGAGCGGGGCGGCAGGGCCTCTAGGCGGCGGGCCAGGAAATAGAGCATGACCGCCAGGCTGGCTTGGTAGAAGCGGGCCGCGTAGTCGCCGCGGAAGGTGCCGAAATTGTGCGGCGGCGCCAGGTTGTTGAACAGAAACACCGCCAACAGCCCCCAGAGCAGGGCCTTCTCCGCCGGCTGCCAGGCCACCCTCCCCCGGCCCCGGTTGGCCAGGGCGGCGATCAAGAACAGTAGCGGCAACACGTAGAAATTGCTAGCCAGAAAATTGCCGGCCAGCACGCCGGGCACCTTTTGCAATAGCCCCCACCAGGCCGGCCAGTCCCGCGCTTGAAAATAGCTCATGACGATGGCCAGGGGCTGCTGGGCATTCTGGCTGCTCGCCGGCACCCCCAGGGCCTCCATTATCAGTAATAGCAGCGCCCCGGGCAGGGCCAGGCCGGCCAGGCACAGCCCCAGGGGGAGCAGGCGGCGGCCCCGCCACCAAACCAGCCCCAGGGCCGCCGGCGCGAAGAAGGGCAGCAGGTCGTAGCCCAGGGAGAGCACTCCCAACAGCAGCGCGTAAAGCAGCACCCGCCGGGGCCGCTCCTCGCGGCTCAAAGCCTCCAGGAGCATGAAGCCCCCCAGGCAAGCCGGCACGATGATGGCGTAGGAATAGGGCAGCCCGCCCCAATAGGCCAGGCCGGGATAGCGGGCCAATAGCCAGGTGCCCCACCAGGCCCCCCGCGGCCCCACCCGGCGCCCCAGGAAAACGGCCCAGCCATACAAGGCCACCAGGGCCAGGGCCAGATTGGCCAGGAAACCGCCCTCCATGTAGCCCATGAGGCGCATGAAGGGATAGGCCACCAGGGGATAGAGTATGCGGCGCAGCACCAGGGAGAAGCCCCACTGGCCCAGGTCTTGGCCCTGGAGCATGCGGTAGGTGGCCTGGAAGTGCATGTGGTCTATGTTCACCACGTACTGGCAGGGGCCGGCCAGGGAGCTCTGGGGGGTGGTGGCGCCATACAGGGACATAGTGCCCGAACAGAGCCACATGCCCAAGGACATGACCAGGCCGGCCAGGGCCAAAACGAGATGCCGGCCAGCCAGGAACGGCAGCCAGACCCGAGCCGCCAGCGCCATCACCAGCCACAGCACCAGGGCCGCCAGGGGCAACAGCGCCGTGGAGGCCCTGGCCCCCAGGTGCTCGGCCTGGGGGCGGGAAAAGACCTCCTGGCTGGGGGTCAGGGACTGGAGGGGCATGGGAGCCAAGGCGCTTCGCCAGGGCGGACGCAGCAAAAGGCGTAGGCCCGCCCCGCCATCGCGCTGGGCGTACTCTACCTCCAGCAGGTGCGGCCCCGGCCCCAGCCACACCCAGGCCGCGCGCAGGAACATGGGGTGGCGGCCCGAGTTGTCAATGAGCTTGACCCCGTCCAGGTACAGGCGCGCGTCGTCATCGGACTCAACCCCCAGTTGGTAAGGCCCGGGCAGGGCCACGGTCAGGTAGCCGGTGAGGCGCAGGCTGAAGTTCTCGGCGCGAAAGTCGGTGTCAGCCTGGTGGCCCATCTCCCGGCGCTGCTCCAGGTAGGCGGGGCCGGCCGGGCTGGCCAGGCGGGCGTCGGCGTGGCGCTGGGCCAGCAGGCCGGACTGGGCCTGGGTGGGGCGGGGGTAGACGAACCAGCGGCACAGGGCCTCGCCCAGGCCCAGCAGCAGGCCAGCGGCCAGCAGCAGGCAGGCCGTGGCCAAGAGGCGGCGCTTGAGGGTGGCGGGTTCCAAGGTCATGGGCGCGAGGGTCCCCAAGCCAACAAGGCAAACAACTCCAAGGGTTACGGTGGGACATCTTGGCACAGGCTGGCCGGCCTGGCAAGCGAAACAAGCCTGTCCCCCCGCCATCCCCCGGCGCCACCCAGAACATAAACCATAACATTAACTAAATTAATTAATGCTTCATTTTAATTTATATTATCGAAAGAGAAGTCGGATCAGGTCAGGCAGTAGGCAAAGGATTTGAAGACCGCCAGGTCAAACTTGCCCTCCCGGGTTTCCTGGTGCATCAGCTCGATGGCCTCCAGGCAGGACAGGGGACGGCGGTAGGGCCGTTCGTCGCTGGTCAGGGCCTCGTAGGAGTCAATGATGCCGATGACGCGGCCAGCCAGGGATATCTTGCTCTTGCCCTTGGGGTAGCCCTGGCCGTTGAGGCGCTCGTGATGCTCCAGCACCGCCTCCTCCACCAGCCTGCTGAAACCATGGCCCTTGATGAGCCGCAGGCCCTCCTCGGGGTGGCTCTTCATCATCTCGAACTCCCTGGGACTCAGGGGCCGGGGGGCGTTGAGTATTTCGTCGCTGATGGCCAGCTTGCCGATGTCGTGCAGCATGGCCGCCAGGCCGTACTCGGCGGAAATCTCGCCCGCGAAGCCGTGCTTGAAGCAATAGGCCAGGGTAAGCGCCGCCACGTTGACCGCGTGCACGGCGCTGCCGTAATTCTTGTTGGCCAAGAGCGCCAGCTCGCGGATGGCCGGGCCGCGCTGGCTGTACTGCTGTACCAGCACCTTGACCGTGGGCGCCAGGCCCTGGAAGTTTTGGGCCCGGGGCTCCTGAAAGGACTCCTCCACCATGTCCACCAGGAGCTGCTTCGCCTGCTGGTGGTCGTCCTGGGCGATCCTCTTGGCCAGGTGCCTGGTGACCTGGGCCTGCACCTCGGGGATGGAGTCGAGCTTGTCCTGGTGGCGTATGTACAACTGGCGGGGCAAATAGCCGCCGTCCTTGACCATTTGGCCCGTGGACAGGCCCGGGGGCTTGAACATATGGTATTCGCCGCCCACCACCTGCACATAGAGCGGCGCGCTGATGTAGCACCAGGCCAGGGTCTTCTTTATGCCCAGCATGGAGACGGCTTGGCCGGAGGGGATGGTACGGGGTGGGCTGGCGGCGGGCATGGCGCGAGGCGGGCTGGCGGCTGGCATGGCGTGACTCCGCTAAGTCCGAGAGGGCGCTCTGGACACGCGCGAACACCGCTCTGGCCGCCTGGCCAGTCCGGCCCCGCGCCCTGGCCAACGGGTGTTGGTGGGCATTGGTTCCTAATAATTAATTCTACAACATTGGCGGGCATGGCGGCACGAATAATCACCCTACCGACCAGGTATTTTAGCGCCTACCCTTCCAACTCCCGGCGCAGCCATTGGCCCACGGCCTGGTTGATGGCGATCTGGCCCCGGGGCATATCCTGGCCCGCCGCCTCGGCCGCCAGGTCCTCCAGCAACTGGGTGGGCACGGGCGCCTCGGCGATGACCTCGGATTCCTTGATACCCCGCCGCACCAGCAGCACCCGGCGCTCGCCTCGCCACACCGACAGGTAGAAGTAATAGGCTTCGCCCAGGGAGCGGTGGCGCCAGCCCTCGGCCCCCTTGATCTGAAAGGCCTCGAAGGCCTGACCCGGGGTCAGCTCCCAGTCAATGCGCCCGAGGATATCGCGGCGCCCCTTAAGTTGCTCCCAGGTAAGCATGGTCATGGGTCTCTCCCAGCGCGGGTCTTGTTAAACATGATACCGCCGCCCCGCCGGGCATTGCAATTTGCCCGCCCCGGCCAGGCCCTGTTTGCAATGTGCAAGGCCGCCCCGGCCCCTGCCGGCCTTGGTGGGGTGCCCTTGGGCATGGTGGCGATATAATTAAATTGTTTAACCAGGCCCGCCCATGATTTTGGTCCGGGGCCGCCAGGACGTGGCATGGGATTCGCAACGAAGCACTGTGGGGCCATTACAGGCTGGCCCCAGCTTCCCTCAACTCGGCCCGT
>JACQYR010000115.1:49363-52931 GCA_016208115.1 Desulfarculus sp. | reverse complement strand
AGACGGGCGGGGATAAACCCCGCCCCTTGTATGTTCAACATGGCCACTACGGGAGCAAACGGGGTTGGTTGCGGGAGAGCCTCTCCCGACCCGCATTGGGAGTCGAGGCACTCGACCCCCGCCCCTACATTAAGAAAAGCCCACGAAGTAGCTGTCTTTGTGTAGGGGCGGGGTTTATCCCCGCCCGTGTATTTTTTTCGGCAGCCACGCCACCGGAGCCGCCAGCCCTGGCCAGGGCAACAGCGCCTCCCGACCCGTTTATGCCCAGCGGCGGGCACGCCGCCGCCGGCCCTGGTGCGGGCCGCAACGTCACTCGACCCGTTATCGCCCGTCGCGGCTCGCGGCCCGACCCTTTATCGCCCAGCGGCGGGCACGCCGCCCTGCACCAACTCCCGGTAGAAATCCTGGGCCTGGCGGGGGTTGAGGCCGTCGTGAATCACGCCGTTCAAGGCGCGCATCATGGCCAGGGGCTCTTCGTGTTGCCAGATGTTGCGTCCCAGGTTGACGCCGATGGCGCCTTTCTGCATGCCGTCGTAGACGAAGTCGAAGACCTCCAGTTCGCTGCTGCACTTGGGGCCGCCGGCGATGACCACCGGCACCGGGCAGCCGTGGGTCACTTTCTCGAAGCCCTCGTCGCAGTAGTAGGTCTTGACCACCTTGGCCCCCAGCTCGGCGCAGATGCGGCAGGCCAGGCCCAGGTAGCGGCTGGTGCGCTTCTCCAGCTCCTTGCCCACGGCGGTCACGGCCATGACCGGGATGCCGAAGTCCTCGCAGGAGCTGACCAGCTCGGCCAGGTTTTGCAGGGTCTGGCGCTCGTACTGGCTGCCCACGAAGACGCTTAAGCCCACGGCGGCCACGTTGAGGCGCAGCATCTCCTCCACGCCGGTGGTGATGATCTCGTCGGCCAGGTCCTCGCCCACCACGCTGCTGCCGCCGGAGACGCGCAGGATGATGGGTATGTCCAGGTCGGGGCTGACCGAGGCCCGGAGCACCCCCCGGGTGACGAAGAGGCCGTCGGCGTAGGGCAACAGCTCCTTGATGGTCTGGTCCGGGCACTCCAGGCAGCGGGTGGGACCCTGGAAATAGCCGTGGTCAATGGGCAGAAACTGGGTGTGCCCGTCAGCCTTGATGAGCCGGGACAGGCGGTTGCGCATACCCCAGTCCAGGTTGCTCATGCCCTTCATGGGCTTGAAGGGACCGGTGTAGCAGGCCGTGCCCGCCTCGCAGACCTCCCTGGCCTCCAGAATTCCCGCCGCGTCGGCCATGCTCGCCTCCTTGAGATGCTCTCCGCCCTGGGGCGGGTGTTGGTCAATCCCGGCCAGCCGTGACGGCGGCCATCTCCTTACTTACAAAAAACCAGGGCCCCTGCCAAGCCTAGAACGCGAAAGGCAGGTCGTCGGCCGCCTGGTAGGGGCTGTCGGTGAACTCCACGAAGGTGACGTCCTCGATGGCCGCGAAGCGATGGGCGATGCCGGCCGGTATCCACAGGCGACTCCCCACGGCCAATTCCAGATCCAGGCGCTCGCCGCTGACCGCCAACTCGGCCCGGGCGCGGCCCTGGTACACGTAGAAGCCCTCGGACTTGTGCCAGTGCACATGCCCGCCGCGATAGCCCGTGCCCACGCTTAAGGTCAGCAGGCAGACCCGGCGCAGGGCGCGGTCGTCAATGATGAGGTGGGCCTGTCCCCGGGGGTCGGCGTGGATCTTCTCCACGGCGAATTCGGCGGTGGCCGGCAGGCGCTTCAGCTCGATGCGTTGGTCCAGGGGCAGGGGCGCGGCCGCGCCCTGGCCGTGGCCCAGGGCCTTGAGCCGGGCCTGCTCGTCGGGGGGCAGGGGTTGCAGGCCGCCCAGGCTGGCCGCCGCGATCTGCATGCCGGCGGCGTGCTCCAGCTTCTCGGTGAGCGCCCAGGCTTGGGCCAGGTCCACGCCGACCGTCAGGGTACCGTGGCGGGCCAGGAGCACCGCCCGGCTGCGCGCCAGGCAGGGCGCGGCGGCCCGGGCCAGCTCGGCGCTGCCCGGGGTGGCGTAGGGCACCGTGGGCACCTCGCCCAGGGCGTAGAGCAGCTCGGGCAGGGCCTCGATCAGCAGGTTGTGGCCGGCCAGGGTGAGCGCCGTGGCCAGGGGCGGATGGGCGTGGATCACCGCCCCGGTCCCGGGCTGGGCCTGATAGGCGGCCAGGTGCAGGCCCAGTTCGGCGCTGGGCCGGCCCTCACCGGCCAGCAGCCGGCCTTGCAGGTCCACCTCCAGGATATCCGCCGGCCGCAAACGGGCCTTGATCGCCCCGCTGGGGGTGATGAGCAGGCGCTGGGCGTCCAGGCGCAGGGAGAGGTTGCCGTCGCTGGCCACCATGCAGCCCCGGCGGGCGGCCAGGCGGGCGAAACGCACCAGCTCGTGGCGGGGGTCAGGCCGGGTCATGCTCGCCGCTCCCGGTCAGGGCCTGGGTTGACTCCGGCGCCGGCTCCTCCTGAGGTTCCGGCTGCGCCGCCGCCGGCCCTTCCTCTTGGCCAGACTCCAGGACCTCCTGGGCCTCGGCCACCAGGGGGCTGTCCAGGCGGCCCTGGCTGGCCAGGTCGTCCAGCTCATCCAGGGCGTTCTGCAACAGCTCCAGGCGCTCGGGCACCGCCTTGAGCCGGTCCACGAAGAGGTAGTAAGTGCCCCGGAACCAGCACAGGCCGCTTTTCAGGCGCAGGCCCGCGTACTCCAGGCGCTCGTAGCCCAGGCGCACGCCCCGGCGCTTGATCTCCTTTTCCAGCTCCGCCAGGCGCTGCTGGCTCTTGCTCACCTTGGCCAAGGGCTATTCATCCTCGCTGTGCTCGGGGGACTCCTCCCCCATCAAAAACTGGCGCACCGCCGGCCGCAGGTAGACCCCGCCCAGGTCCAGGGTCTTCAGCGCCGTGGCCAACTGCCGGGAGCGGCCCAAGGGGCCCAGCCGGCGGTCCACAAAGGCTACCAGGCGCGGCCCCAGGCGGCAAAGTCCGCCCTGCACCTGGTATTCCTCGCCGGCCTCCAGGGACTCCAGGCGCACCCGCACCCCCAGTTGGCGGGCCAGGGCGTTGAGCTCCATCCACAGGCGTTGGGGGTCCATGGCGGCTGGCCTCTTGGGGGGCCTAGGGCCTTGGCCACGCCACGGTGGTCAAGGCTTGCGGGTCACGAAGGGTGAGGGGTCCAGGCCCTGCTTCTTCCAGGCCTGGGCCTGAACCCCGGCCTGGGCCGGGCTCTTGAACCGGCCGGAGCAGACCCGGTACCAGGTGCCCTTGGCCCCCAGGTCCACGTGCCAGAGCTGGGTCTCCAGACCCTGAGCCTTGAGCTTGGCCTGGGAGGCTAACGCAGAGGCCTTGTCCTTAAAGGAGCCCAGGCACACCCAGAAGACCTCCTCGCCGGTGGCGGCGGGCTTCTCGGCGCTGGCCGCGGGCTTCTCCGGGGCGGCGGGCTTTTCGGCGCTGGCCGCCTGCTTCTCCGGGGCGGCCGGTATTTCCGGCGGGGCCGGCGCGGCGGCGGGGACGGGCGCGGCCTGGGCCGGCGTCGCCGGCGGCGGCCCGGGAAGCGGCGCGGGCAACACCTCGGGCAC
>JACQYR010000115.1:0-49338 GCA_016208115.1 Desulfarculus sp. | reverse complement strand
CTCCTCCCGGGCCGGCGTGGGCACTGGCGCGGCCACGGCCGGGGGCGGGGGCGAGGCACGGTCGGGCCGGGGCAGTTCCGGGGCCTCCAGGCGGGTGGGCTCGGCTGGGGCCGCGGGGGCCGGCTCGGCCGCCGGGGGCGCATAGCCCAACTGGGGCGCGGGCTCGGCCGGCGGGCGCGTCAAAAATCCGACCAGGGCGAAGGCCCCCAGGCTCACCGCGAACAGGGCCGAGAGCCAGAGGAAGCGGCGGCGGTCGCCGCTCCAAATGCGCGGCAATTGGGGGAATAGCTTGTTGCGCACCAGGTAGCGGTACAAAAAGAACAAGCAGCCCAGGAGGCTTAGGCCCGCCAGGGCCAACAGCGCCAGGAGCAACAGATTAATCATGCCCAAATAGACCCCTCGCTTAGGCTGGAGTACGCTAGCACGCCGCCCGCGGGCCTGGCAACCGCAAAGGGCCGCGCCTGAGGCGGACGGCTTGGCACGGGCTCTGCATGTCCTAGGAACAAAAGGCCGCGGACGGCAGTTTCTGACCGCCAAGACACCACAGCGAGAGCATCCCAGGAGGCCCCATGCAAACCACACCCCGGCAGAGACTGCGCCACTTCTATGACCAGGCCCTCTTGAGCCCCGATTTGCTCTGCCTGCACTGCGCCCACACCGCCTGGAACCGCTCCCTGGGCCAGTGTTCCAGGGACCGCCGCCATGACTGCCTGCTCTTCGTCTCCGACATGGTCAACCGTCTGGCCGACCCGCGCCCCACGCCCCGCCTGGCCCCACGCCCCCCCATGTACGGCTAGCCGGCGGCGTATTCGGCTCACCGCTGGCCAAGCCGCCTTCATGATCTTTTTAAGCCCCCCGGCAAGAGGTACTGTCATAATAATATGTAGCGACCCGTTTACTGACCCAGGGGGACTTTTGCCCATGGACCCCAGCTTTCCCGAAGAGATACGTAAATTCGTGGCCCCTGAGATCGTGTTCGGGCTTAACGCCCTCGACCTGGCCGGCCAGTACGCCGCCAACCTGGGCGCGCGCAAGGTGATGGTGGTGAGCGACCCTGGCGTGGAGGCCGCGGGCTGGGCCGGCAGGGTGGTGGACAGCATCATGGCGGAGGGGCTGCCGCTGGTTATATTTACGGAGGTCACGCCCAATCCCCGGGCGGAAGAGGTCATGACCGGGGCCGAACTCTATCGGCTGGCAGGCTGCGACGCCATCGTGGCGGTGGGCGGGGGCAGTCCCATGGACTGCGCCAAGGGCATCGGCATCATGGCCGTGGCCGGCGGGCATATCCTGGACTACGAGGGCGTGGACCAGGTGGAGGTGCCGATCCCCCCTCTGATCTGTCTGCCCACCACCGCCGGCAGCGCGGCCGATGTCTCCCAGTTCTGCATAATCAGCGACACCGACCGCAAGGTGAAAATAGCCATCGTGAGCAAGGCCATGGTGCCCGATGTCTCGCTGATTGACCCCCGCACCACCACCACCATGGATAGCGACCTGACAGCCTGCACCGGCCTGGACGCCCTGACCCATGCCATAGAAGCCTATGTCTCCACTGCCAACTCCCCCCTCACCGACCTGCACGCCCTGGAGGCCATCCGTCTGGTGGCCGGCAATCTTTTGCCAACCCTGGCCGACCCCCAAAACCTATCGCGGCGCACCCAGTTGATGCTGGCCAGCATGCACGCCGGGCTGGCTTTCTCCAATGCCATTCTGGGCGCGGTCCACGCCATGGCCCACAGCCTGGGCGGGTTTTTGGACCTACCCCATGGCGAGTGTAACGCCATTCTGTTGGAGCACGTGATCGGCTACAATTTCCCGGCGGTGCCCGAACGCTACCGCGGTGTGGCCCTGGCCCTGGGCCTGGAGGCCGGCGGTTTGCCCCACGATGAGCTGCTTTCCTGCCTGCTGGCGCACGTGCGCCGCCTAAGGCAGGCAGCCGGCATCACGCGCACCCTGTCCACTCTGGGCGTCACGGACGGGGATTTGGCGGAATTGTCCGCCAAGGCCTGCGCCGACGCCTGCCTGCTGACCAATCCCCGTCAGGCCAGTCCAGCCGATATCGAGGGTATCTATGCCCGGGCGCTCTGATCGGCCAGAAGACCCTGAATCGTTGCGGCAAAAGCTTATCGGCCTGGGGGAGCGCTCCCTGCGCAAGAGCTATTATGCTCAACTGCAATCGCGGCTGGTGGAACTGGAACGCTTCCGCGCCCTGCTGGACCACAGCAACAACGCCATCTTATTGATAAAAGCCTCGGACCTCAGGGTGGCCGACGCCAACCACACCGCGGGCACCATGCTGGCCAGATCCACCGGCGAACTCAAGGGCACGCCGCTGCCCGACCTGGTCGAGTACGAGGCCTCCTCGCCCTTGGGCGGCCTGCTGCGGGGCGGCACCGGGCCGGGTCCCCTGGTGGCCGAGGGCCGGTGTTTTTTCATCAGCCAGGCGCGCGCGCGGCTGCCCATCGAGTACAACGCGCGCGAGGTGGCCTTTGCCGGCCAGGCTTACCTGGTTTTCGTGGGCTGGGACATCAGCGACCGCCTCAAGGCCGAGGAAGCCCTGCGGGAGAGCGAAGAGCGGCTGCGCCTGCTGGCCAGCAACCTGCCCAACGCCCTGGTCTACCAACTGGCCACCTATCCCGACAGCCAGCGGCGGTTCCTCTATGTCAGCGGCAATATCGAGCGGCTCCTAGAAGTGAGCGAGGAGGCCGTGCTGGCGGATGCCTCGGTGATCTATAACCAGGTATTGCCCCAATTCAGGCCGGCCATGCAGGCCATGGAGGAGCGGGCTTTGCGCCAACTCAGCCCCTTCAACTTGGAAGTGCCGTGCCGCCTGTCCAGCGGCCGCTTGGCCTGGTTTCACATATCTTCCACTCCCCGGACCTTGGCCGGCCAAACGGTGCTCTGGGATGGCGTGGCCATGGACATCACCCAGCGCAAGCAGGCCGAGGAGGAAAAGGAACGCGTCGAGAGGCAGTTGCGGCAGGCGCAAAAAATGGAGGCCGTGGGCACCCTCGCCGGGGGCATAGCCCACGACTTCAATAATATATTAAGCGTGATAATGGGTTATAGCGAGATGGCCCTGGAGATGTCCCCTCCTGGAGATGGCGCCCGCAGGGCCATGATCCAGGTACTGGGCGCGGCCCAGCGGGCGGGCAAACTGGTCAAGAAAATAATGACCTTCAGCCGCAAGGGCGAATCGGACAAACACCCCATCGTGCTTAACCAATGCGTGGGCCATATCCAGGAAATCCTGGAGCATACCCTTCCGCGCATGATCGCCATAGAGACCCACTTGGCCCCGGACTTGGGTTACGTCCTGGCCGACGCCAACCAGATGGAGCAGGTGCTGCTGAACCTGGCCACCAACGCCGCCGACGCCATGCCAGACGGCGGCAGCCTGGTTTTCGAAACCCAGAACGTGGCCCTGACCAACGATTTCTGCCATCAACACCTGGAGGTGAGGCCGGGCTCCTACGTCTTGCTCACGGTTTCCGATACTGGCCTAGGCATGGACGAAGCGACTCGAGAGAAAATCTTCGATCCCTTCTATACCACCAAGGGAGTGGGCAAGGGCACCGGCCTGGGCTTGTCCACGGTCTACGGCATCGTGGCCGACCATGAGGGCTACATTTATTGCTACAGCGAGCCTGATGCGGGCACTGTCTTCAAGATTTACCTGCCGGTTTTAAAAGAAAGCGCCAGCGCGGAGAGGCAAACACCGCTCTCGCCAGAGGCGCCCTTGGGCGGCGCGGAATGCGTCCTGTTGGTGGACGATGAGGAGGCCCTGCGGGATTTGGGCGCCCATACCCTGAGGGCCCAGGGCTATCAGGTGCGCACCGCCCGCAATGGCGAGGAGGCTCTGGAGATATACCGGGCCAACCCCGGAGCCATTGACTTGGTCATCATGGACCTGAGCATGCCGGGCATGGGCGGACGAAACTGCCTCAAAAAAATCCTGGCCCTCAACCCGCAAGCCAAGGTGGTGGTCATCAGCGGCTACTCAGCCCGCAGCCAGGTCAAGTCCGCGCTGGAGGCGGGTGCCCAGGGTTACCTGGCCAAGCCCTTTCTCCGGGCGGACTTGCTGGGCGCGGTCAGGAAGGCGCTTGACCAGTAATCAGGGGCTAATCCAGAAAATGACCAGCACGGTAAAGAATGATTGGCGGCTGGCTGGCTCACCCGACCCGTATGTGCCCGCCCGGGCACCGGACCCCAAGCCCCCGAGGTGTCAACACCCGCCAACGGGAGCCGACCGCGCCCGTTCGCGGCGCAGGACCACCCGACCCGTTTATGCCCGCCCGGGCACCGGGCCTAAAGTCCCTAGCGCTGGTGGCCGATAAGACCGGCAGGAGGTGCGGTCATGCTAGCGGACATGAGCAAGCTATCGCCCATTAAGGAGGCAGTCTCGTCCAGCGGGGTCTTGCGCCGCCGCCAGGACAAGGCCCGCAGCCAGAAGGTGCTGCCCCGCGAGCAGAACTCCGGGGCCGCCAACGACGATAAGACCGGCCGGGAGAGGGGACGCGGGCTAAATGCCTACGCCTAAAGCCCCGCGCGCGCCCCTGGCGCCCCAGCCCGCCCACCTCTGGGGCTTGGTTAGTCAATAACTTGACGGGCAGGATCGCCCACGCCCGCCATCCGACAAGCCATTCCTAAGACCCATCTCACCCGCCACCAGGCAAAAGCCCGCTAAACCCGTCATGGGCCACATGGTTAATGGCATCTTGACTTTATAGCCAAACTCAGTAATTATGGCTTATCATATGTTCACTGGAGAGAACCCACATGCCCGTGAGCACCGCCTATCGCGCCCCCTCGGTGGGGCGGGCACTCAAGATTCTGGAGATGGTGGCCGAGAGCCACGGCGGCCTGGGCATCAGCGACCTGGCCCGCATGCTGGGCATCAGCAAGGGCACGGTCTTTGGCCTTTGCCAGCAACTGGAGGACCACGGGGCCTTGACCCGCGACCCCGTGAGCAAGCGCTACGGCCTGGGTCCCCTGGTGGCCACCCTGGCTGGCCGGGGTTTCGTGCACGCCCGCCTGCGCGACCTGGCCGGGCCGGAGCTGAGCATCGCCGCCGGGGCGGGCACCCGCCTGCCGCTCACCGCCGGGGCGGTGGGCAAGGTTTTCCTGGCCGGCATGCCCCCGGCCAGGCTGGAGCAGATCATGGCCCAGGGGCTCAAGGCCCATACTCCCCACACCGTCACCGACCCCCAGGCCTTCCGCCAGCAGGTGGACCAAGTGCGCCGGCAAGGCTACGCCCTGGAGCGCGACGAGTATCTGGTGGGGGTGTGGGGCGCGGCCGCGCCCCTGGGCGCCCAGGCCGGGCTGCCGGCGGCCCTGTGGTCGGTAGGCTTCACCAGCTCACTGACCCCCGGACGCCTGGAGAAGATCGCCGCCAGCCTCAGGCAGGCGGCCCAGCGCATCGCCCAGGCCCTTAGCAGCCCGGACCTGCCGGGCTAAACTATTTCTTGACGCCCAAAAAATACATCCTTGTATTTTTTGGGCCTCGCCCAGGCAAAAGCGTGGTTTTGCCTGGGCTCCCGGGCGCTTGCGCGCCCGGCGCGCCGTCCATGGCGCGCTTCGGTCCGCCGTTATAGCTTCCCTGACATTGGCCTCACACGATCTCCGCGCCGCTGAGCACCAGCACCAGCTCCTTGTAGGCCTCGGGGTCCAAATGGGTGTCCAGCTCCTGGCGCATCACCGACAAGGCGTCGAAGGCGGCGCGGGCCGGGGCATAGGCCCGTTTGCTCACCAGGGCGTCGTAGACGTCGGCCACGGCCAGCACCTTCACCGGCAGGGGGATATCCGGGCCGCTCAGTCCGGCGGGATAACCGCTGCCGTCCACCCACTCGTGATGGAAGAGAATGCCGTTGAGGGTCTCCTGACTCAGGGGCACTTGGGCACACAGCCCGGCCCCCAGGATGGGATGCCCCTGCACCAACTGGCGTTCGCTGTCGGTGAGCTTGCCGGGCTTGTTTAAAATCCTCCTGGAAATCTTGCTCTTGCCGATGTCGTGCAACAGGGCGCCCAGGCCGATCCGCACCAGGGACTCCTCGGCTAGGCCCAGGCGTCCCAGCATGGCCGTGGCGTAGACAAAAACGTGCACGCAGTGGCTGTAAGTCTGGTAGTGGTGGGAGATGAGTGAGGCCAGGCTCTTGATGGAGTCCTCGCGCAGCAAAAAGCGCACCCCCAGGGAGGCGAAGCGCAGGAGCTTCTGGTGCTGCTCCACGCCCAGGCTGGCGGGCAGCCGGTTCTGGAAGACATCCCTGACCAGGCCCACCGAGGCGTTGTAGAAGACCTTGGCCCGGGCAGCCATGGGAGTGGCGTCGTCGCTGAGCACCTGGCCCAGGTTGCGCTCCAGGTAGGCCTCGAACTGCTCGCGGTGGGCCGTGAGCACGTAGACCTCCTCCACGCCGTTGGCGCTGAGGTTCTTGAGGTTCTGGGCGCTGAAGGGCTCGTCGGGGTGGGCCCAGAGCATGTAGCGGTCCTTGAGGCGCAAGTACACCCCAAAATCGCCCCGCGACTGCGGAAAAAGCAGCAGCGGCGACACGGAGAAATAGTAGCCAGCGGATGCTGCCATGGCTTCGCCGGGCATGGCCATTCTCTTACCCTCTGTCCCCGGGCCGGGGGCTGATGGGGGCACCGTTCATGCTGGCGCCCGATAGTGAGTCTTAATTATAAAACGCGAGGCCCTGGCTTACAACCCCAGGGATTTCCTAGCCAAGCACCCTGAACCAGGGGCCATCCACCATCTCTTGGCGGCAGCGGGGGCAGCGGCCGGGGGCGTCCAGGCGCCGGCGGTCGCCGAAGACGTAGCCGCAGGACCGGCAGCGGGCCGGGCTGACCTTGAGGCGCTGTTTAAGGCTTTGGCGCAGGTGGGGCAGGTGCTGTTCCACCTCGCGGGCGGTGAGCAACAGGGCGGCGGCCAAATCCAGGGCCGACATCTCCCGCTGTTCCAAAAGGCGCACCATGGTCTGGCGCAGAGTCAGGCCCATGCTGTCGTTGGTTGCCCGGGCTGGGCCAAGGGGGATGGCATGGGCGCCGGGGCCGGCATATGGCGTTGGTCAACGCCGTGGAGAAAAGTGGGCATGGTCACTGCCCTTGCCGCCGGGCGGCCCAGAAAAGACAAGGCCTCGGTCCCGCCAGGCAGCCCCGGGGGCCCGGTCCAGAGCAATCCGCGACACGAACCGCATCGCTTACCGCTGCTTCCTCCCGGACCTGACGGGGTTCACGACCGTCCGTCGCGCGGTGTCCGGCGAGACCCCGGGACTGCCTGCCGGGGCCGAGGCCCGGCCTGATGTTTATACACCACCTGACGGCAAAAGCCAGCCCAATCCCCCTGGGCCGCCCCGGTCCCTGGACAAAAAACCGCCCCGCCACCTGGGGTTGCGAGCGGGGCAGTGGCCGAAGCAGACTGTGGGCCCGGGGGGCGGGGCCAAGGGAGCGCGTGGCTAGCTGTCCACCCGTTCCTTGAGTTCCTTGCCCACCTTGAAGAAGGGCAGCTTTTTCTTGCCCACGTCAATGATCTCGCCGGTTTTGGGATTGCGGCCCTGGTAGCCGTCGTAGTCCTTGACCTTGAAGCTGCCGAACCCGCGAATCTCCACCCGGTCCCCGCGGACCAAGGCCTCCTCCACGGAGCCGAACATGGTGTTGATGACCATCTCGGCCTTCTTGATGGTGAGGCCCTCGGCCTTGGCCAGCGCCTCGATCAACTGGGACTTGTTCATGAGCGGGCTCTCCTTCAGAGGGCAACGACCACCAAGGTACTGTCGGTCCTTGAGAATAGGCACATGACGCGGCGCTGTCAAGGGCCATGACCAATAAGCCCCGCGGCGGCGGCCTGCCTGTCCTTTATTGCCAATAGCTACAGATTATGCCTAGTTGAATCGCCCCCCCTCTGTCAAGTGTTTTTCCTGCCCCCCGGCGGACAGCCCGCGCGGGGTCCAGGCCCGCAAAGGCCTAGACTTACCAGCCCTTAGCCGCTATATTCCTGGGGTGTCCCCACCGGCGGAAGGCCGGCGCGGGTTCTTGCCGAATGCCGAGGGCGAGAGGAGAAGGCATGTACGTAGTGGTCATGGCCGGCGGCAGCGGCACCCGCTTCTGGCCGGCCAGCCGGCGGCGGCGTCCCAAGCAGCTCTTGACGCTCACCGGCCAGCGCAGCCTTTTGCAGCAGACCGTGGAGCGCCTTAAGCCCCTGGCCGGCCCCGGCAAGGTGCTGGTGGTCACCGGTCTGGGCCACGCCCAGGGCGTGCGCGAGCAACTGCCCTCGGTGCCGCCGGGCCAAATATTGGCCGAGCCCCTGGCCAGAAACACCGCCGCCGCCGCCGGTTTGGCCGCGGCCTGGGTGGCCAAGCGTGACCCCGGCGCGGTGTGCCTGGTGCTGCCCGCCGACCACCTCATCACCGACGAATCGCTGTTCATCGCCACCCTGGAGCGCGCCCTGGCCGTGGCCCGCGCCGAAGACGTGCTGGTCACCCTGGGGCTCACCCCGCGTTACCCGGCCACCGGCTTCGGCTACATCGAGACCGGCCAGGTGCTGGACCAAAACCCGCCCCAGGTGCGCCGGGTGGCCGCCTTCCACGAAAAGCCGGCCCTGGCCACGGCCCAGGAGTACCTGGGCTCGGGCCGCCATTTGTGGAACTCGGGTATGTTCGCCTGGCGGGCCGAGGTGCTCTTGGCCGAGATAAGCCGCCATCTGCCCGAGTTGGCCGCCGGCCTCGATGAGCTGGCCCCCCACCTGGGCACCCCCGGCCAGGACCAGGCCCTGTCCGAGATTTATCCCCGTCTGCCCTCCATCAGCGTGGACCACGGGGTGCTGGAGAAATCGCCCCACCTGCGGGTGGTCAAGGCCGATTTCGGCTGGTCGGATCTGGGCTCCTGGGAGGCGGTGGCCGATTTGTGGCCCGCCGACCAGGCGGCCAACGTCTGCCAGGACGGCCGGCTGTTGGCCATTGAGGCCCAGGGCAACGTGGTGGCCGCCGGCGGGCGGCTCACCGCCCTCTTGGGGGTCAAGGACTTGGTGGCCGTGGTCACCGACGACGTGCTGCTCATCCTGCCCAAGGAGCGCTGCCAGGACGTGCGCCAGGTGATTGACCGCCTCAAGGACCAGGGCCTAGATGATTATCTTTAGCCTGCCCGCCCCGCCGTCCATGGCTTGGCGGGCAATCGGCCGGGCAAAAACGTGGTTCCACCCCACAAGGCTTACGCTTTGTGGGGACCCCGGGTTTTGCCCGGCCTTCCGAATTGCTGCGCAATTCGGGCGCGCCAGCCGTGACACGCGGAGAAGGTCTCTCGTCATGGCACCTCTTTCCCTGGAGGCCGGCCGATGACCCCCCCCGGCCCCCTGCTGCTGGCCCCGGTCTTTCTGGACAAGGTCTGGGCCAGCCCCGGCCTGGCCGCGCCCTGGAATGGGCTGTGGCCGGCGCCGCCCAATACCGGCGAGATATGGCTAGCCAGCGACCGCCATCACGTCACCCCCGTGGCCTGGGGCCCCCTGGCCGGCCTGGGCCTCAACGAGGTGCTGGCCCGCTGGCCCCAGTGGTTCCTGGGCCAGGGCCGGGGCGGCTCCCTGCCCATCCTGCTGAAGATACTCAACGTGGGCCAGTGGCTCAGCGTGCAGGTGCACCCCGGCGACGTGGACGCCCGCCGCCTGGAGAACGTGACCTGGGGCAAGAGCGAGTCCTGGCACGTGCTCTGGGCCGCGCCAGGGGCCGAGATCATCATGGGGCTGAAACAAGGCGTGGACCAGGCCCAGGTGGCCGCGGCCACGGCCCAAGGCGGCCTGCCCGAGCTGCTGGCCCGGGTACCGGCCAAGGCCGGCCACACCTTCCACCTGCCGGCCGGCACGGTGCACGCCACCGGGCCGGGCCTGGTCATATGCGAGTTGCAGCAGGCCTCGGACGTGACCTACCGCTTCTATGACTGGGACCGCCCGGGCAGCGACGGCAAGTTGCGCCCCCTGCACCAGGACAAGGCCCTGGCCGTGATGACCCTGGCCGGGCCGGGCGCGCCCCAGGCCTCCCGCCGGCTGAGCGAAGGCCCCAACAGGCTGGAGCTTTTGGTGGAAGACCCCCACTTCGCCCTGCTCAAGGCCCAGGTGCGCGAGCCCTACCAACCCCACTGGGGAGGGCGGCGCCTGAGGCTGGTCACGGTGCTGGCCGGCCAGGGGCAATGGCACGGCGCCCAGACCCCGGACCTGGCCCCGGGGCAGACCTGGCTCTTGCCCGCCGGCCAGGAGGGCCTGACCCTGCTCCCCGCCCCGGGGGGTCTGACCCTGCTGGAGTCCCTAGCCTGATACGCAACCAACCCCCTGGGGCAAGCCGCCCCGAATCTGCTAAAATAGGCCACTCCGGGCGCGGCGCCCGGCCAGCATGCATTTGTGGGGAGGCGTGATGCAGTCCAACATCTTCCGCGAGTACGACATCCGGGGCCTGGTGGACCAGGAAATCAGCGACCAGGACGTGATCTTGATCGGCCGGGCCATCGGCACCTACATGGAGGGCCGGGGCATCCAGCGCCTGACCCTGGGGCGCGACTGCCGGCTGAGCTCCGACAGATACCGCGAGCTTTTGCTGGAGGGCCTGTTGGCCAGCGGCCGCCAGGTGGTGGACGTGGGCGTCTGCCCCACCCCCTTGCTGTACTACTCGGTGTGGCACTACCAGGCCCAGGGCGGGGTGATGATTACCGCCAGCCACAACCCGCCCCAGTACAACGGCTTCAAGGTGTTGGCCGGCAAGAGCACCATCCACGGGTCCGAGATCAGGAAGCTCTACGACATCTCCCAGTCCGGCAACCTGGTCCGGGGCAAGGGCAGCGTCAGCCAAGAGGAGATCGTGGGCCCCTACCTGGACTACGTGGCGGCCAACATCCAGTTGCAGGGCCCCCTCAAGCTGGCCGTGGACGCTGGCAACGGTACCGCCGGGCCGGTGGCCGTGCCGCTCATGCAACGCCTGGGCATCGAGGTACTGCCCCTGTACTGCGACATGGACGGCCGCTTCCCCAACCACGAGCCCGACCCCACGGTGCTGGCCAACCTGGTGGACCTCTGCCGGGTGGTCAAGGAAGAGGGCCTTAGGGCCGGAGTGGCCTATGACGGCGACTCCGACCGCGTGGGCGCCGTGGACGAGCGCGGCCTGCCCCTGTGGGGCGACATGCTCCTGGCCAGCTTCGCCCGCTCCATCCTGCGCGACAACCCCGGGGCCACCTTCATCGGCGAGGTGAAGTGCTCCAAGAACCTCTACGACGACATCAGGAACCACGGCGGCCTGCCCATCATGTGGAAGGCCGGCCACAGCCTCATCAAGCAAAAGATGGCCGAGACCGGGGCGCTTCTTGCCGGCGAGATGAGCGGCCACATGTTCTTCAAGCACCGCTGGTTCGGCTTTGACGACGCCATCTACGCCAGCCTTCGCCTGTGCGAGTTGCTTTCCGCCAATCCGGCACCCTTGTCATCCTGGCTGGACGACCTGCCGCCGGTGGTGAGCACCCCCGAGATACGGGTGGACTGCCCCGACGAGATCAAGTTCCGGGTGGTGAGCGAGGTCACGGCCAAGCTTGCCAAGGAGTTCGAGGTGGTGGACGTGGACGGCGTGCGGGTGACCTTTGCCGACGGCTGGGGCCTGGTGCGGGCCAGCAACACCCAGCCGGCCCTGGTGATGCGCTTCGAGGCCCAGAGTCAGGCCCGCCTGGCCGAGATCCAGGCCCTGGTGGAGGGCGCGGTGAAAGAAGCCCGCGACCGGGGCTAGGTCGGAGCCAAAGGGGGAAGGCCCATGATCCTGGCTCTTTGGCGGCGCTGGCAGCGGGCCTTGGCCAACCACGGCCTGGGCGGCACCCTGGTGGTGGGCCTCAGGCATCTGTGGCTGTTACTGGCCGGCCTGCCCCGGCGGCTGGCGCGTCTGGGCCAGCCGCCGGCCAAGAGCCCCCTGGATGCCCAGATGGGCCTGGACACCGACGGGGTGATAGACCTCTCCAGCCTGGACATAGATAGCCCCAACTGGAAATCGGGCTTCCGCTACCAGCCCACGCCCATGCAGGACTTCTACGAGATGCTGGAGCATCTGGACCTGGACTATCCCCGCTACGTGTTCGTGGACTTCGGCTCGGGCAAGGGCCGGGCGGTGCTGCTGGCGGCGCGCTTCCCCTTTGCCCAGATCGTGGGCGTGGAGTTCTCGCCCCAACTGCACCAGGTGGCCCTGGACAACCTGCAAAAATTTAAGGCCGCCACCGGCAAGGGCGGCAACGCGCGCCTGGAGCTGGGCGACGCCAGCCAGTTCCCCCTACCGCCGGAACCGGGGGTCTACTACTTCTACAACCCCTTCGGCGCGGACATCCTGGCCAAGGTGGTGGAGAACATCCGCCAATCGCTATTGGCCGCGCCGCGGACCTGCTACCTGGTGTATTACAACCCGGTGCACGAGGAGGTGCTGGCCAACGCCGCCTTCCTGGAGCGCCTGGTGCGCCACCCCGAGTACGCCATCTACCGCAACCGGCCCTGACCCCCTGGGGCGGGGCGAGACCCCGGCGGAGAAGCCATGCCCCCCTGGAGCGAGCGTGAACTGGCCATGGCCCTGCGCTTCGGGGGCATCACCCTGGCCCGGGTGCGCTACCGGGCGGTGGTGAAGGCCAGCGATTTCCTGTCCGCCCCGGCCGCGGTGCCGGACCCGCCCCTGGAGGCCATGCGAGAAACCGGCTGCCGGGCCGCCTACCTGCCCTCGGTGCCGGTGCCCGGGCCGCTGCCGGTGCTAAAGCGCCTGCCCGGCTTTCTGCGCTACGCCCCCCGCCAGTACCAGCGCTATTACGTGGACCTGAGGGGCAGCTTCCCGGACTACCTGGCGGCCATGGGTGGCAAAAGCCGGGGCACCCTGCAACGCAAGGTGCGCAAGCTCATGCAGGCCCAAGGCGGCGCGCTCGACCTGGTGGCCTGCCGGGACGGCGGCAACGCCGAGGAGTTTTTTGACCTGGCCAGCCAGGTCTCGGCCAAGACCTACCAGGAGCGCCTGCTGGGCACCGGCCTGCCCCAGGCTGCCGAGTTTAGGCAAAAATCCCGCGAGCGGGCCGCCCGGGGGGCCATGCGGGGCTACGTTCTCAGGCTGGACGGCCAGCCGGCGGCCTACATCTACGGCGAGGTGGAGGACGGCGTGCTGGCCTATGACTACGTGGGCTATGACCCGGCCTTCAAGCAGGCCTCGCCGGGCATCGTGCTGCAATACCTGGCCCTGGAGGACCTGTTCGGCGACCCGGGGGTGCGGGTCTTTGACTTCACCGAGGGCGAGGGCCAGCACAAGGAGACCTTCGCCACCGCCTCCCGCGCTTGCGCCGACATCTTCTACTTCAAAAGCCACCTCGATCTGGCCCTGTTGGTGGCCACCCACCACGGCCTAGCCCGCCTGTGGCGGGCCTTGAGCGCCCTGGCTGAAAAGCTGGGTCTGAAGAAGGCCCTCAAGGCACGCCTCCACGGCCAGGGCTAGAGGCCGGCCCCAGCGCCTCGTCCCCGCTATCCTCGCCGGCTGTCCAGGCGGCGCCAGACCTGCTGGGCCAGGCGCCACAGGGTGCGCCCCGGGTGGGAGGAGAGCGGCGCCGGGGGCTGGGGCCGCTCCAGGCCCTGGGTGGCGATTTGGGCGAAGTGGCAGGTGCGCACCTGATGGCGCCGGGAGGCCAGGAACTGGCACAAGCCCTCGAAACGCCTGAGCATCAGGGCGTCGGCCCGGGGCTCCAGGCCCCGCAGGTGCCGGCGCTGGATAAGCTCGAAGCTGTGCATCACCAGCACCAGGCAGGGCCAGCCCCGCCCGGCGGCCTGGCTAATTACCTGGGTCAGCTCGCCCAGGGAGCAGGCCGAGAGCGGCAAGGGGCGCAAGTGGCCGGGGTAGTCGCGGAAGGCGCTCACCGGCAGCTCCCAGACCCCCTCCAGGCGCATGGGTTGCCACAGGGGCTGAGGCAAGGCTATCTGGCAGGCATCGCCCAGGTAGGCGGGGTTGTAGCTGGTTTCGAAGGGTAGTCCGTTCTGGGCGGCGGCGGCCAGGGTGTCCAGGTTGGCGCCGTAATTGCCGGCGCGCAGGGCCTTGACCGGGCCGGCCCCGGCCCGCGCCAGGACCTCCAGGCCCAGGGCGATGAGGCGCTCTTGGTCCTGACGGCTGAAATCCTTGAGGTTGTCGCCCTTGAGACCGGCAAGCTCCGGCACTTGGAGCAGTTCCAGCCACTCGGTGTGCAGGTGCAGGGCCACCTCCTGGCCGGCGCTCGCCACCAGCTCCACCAGGCGCCCCAGTTCGCCCACGCCGGCAAAGAGCCCGTAGAAGGACTCCAGAAAAAACGTGGCCTTGAGCCCATGGGCCTGAAGCCGCTCCAGGATATAGGCCAGGCCGAACTGGCCCTGGGGGGTACGGCCGAAGACATCCCGGTCGCGCACCTCCTCCAGGCGGACGGCCAGGTCCTCCTGCCGGGCGTGGGACAGCTCGGTGTCCACGGTTATGAGCAGATCCAGCGGCGGCCCCTGCTGCATGGCCTATGAAACCTCACATCCGCGATGGCGAAACGCCGGCCTTGGGCTCAAGATTAAAGCTTCGGCGCCGGCGGCCGATAAGTTATTCACCCCTGTGCCAGGCGGCCAAGGCCAGGGACCCGCCCGCCAGGCCCTAATATAGCCCAGGCGGACGGCCGCAAGGGGGAGCAAATCACCTTGTCGTAAGCCTGCGAATCATTACTGACAGTTGTCAACCATGCGTGGCTCGTAGCATTTTTGGCTTGCGGCCCAGCCCGCTATGGACTAAGGTAAAACAGCAATCGCCTACAAGGCTTGCTGAGTTGTCCCCCGATGTTCGCTGCCGGTTTGAGACGAGGATGCGGCCTGTGAAAAAAATTGTGCTGAGTTTATTGGTTTTCATGGGTCTGCTGGCCCCGGCCCTGCCCGCCCTGGCCGTTGACGCCATGCTGGAGCCCTACCGTATCGGTCCCAGCGACATCCTGGAGATCGTGGTCTGGCGCGAGGATGCCCTGACCCGCCGGGACGTGCTGGTGCGGCCCGACGGCCGGCTGTCCATGCCCCTGGCCGACGACGTGGTGGCCGCCGGCCAGACGCCCATGGAACTCAAGGAGGCCATCACCAAGTCCCTGGAGCGTTACATCGCCGCGCCCAAGGTCTACGTGATAGTCAACAACCCCCGCAGCCACTCCTTCAGCGTGCTGGGCAACGTGACCAGGGCCGGCGAGTATCCCTTGCTGTCGGCCACCACCGTGTTGCAGGGCATCGCCTCCGCCGGGGGGTTCAACGACTGGGCCAACAAGGACGACGTGGTGGTGCTCAGGGGCAAGGGGGTCAATCAGACGCGCATGCCGGTCAAGTTCTCAGAAGTGATGGCCGGCAAGAACCCCATGCAGAACATGGAGCTACAACCCGGGGACATAATCATCGTACCGTGACCAGTACCAGAAGCCAGCAAGCAGCGGCCGGCAGGTCCCGCCCCGGTGGGGGGCGCGGGGGCCTGGTTTGGCTGGCGATCTGCCTGATGCTGGCGGCCCTGGCGCCGCCCCCGGCCCGGGCCGGCATCATCTTCACCCCCAGCATCAGCGCTGGCGTGGGCTACGACGACAACGTGCGCCAGCAAAAGGCCCGCCGCGGCGACGGCTTCGTCACCACGCGGCCGGCCGCCACCCTAGAGGCCGGCAAGCCCAACAACCTCTTCCAGGTGTCGGCCTCGGCCCAGTTCGACAAATACTACCGCCTGCACAACTACGACGGCTTCCAGAACGGCGACATCACCGCCCGCTGGCGCTATTTGCCCACGCGCATCTGGGCCTTCGAGGCCTACAACGCCTTCTCCTCCAGCTTCGACCAGGAGGAGATAGACGAGGTCGGCGGCTTTTCGCGGGTGCGCCCGGCCAGCGGCCGCCGCGACCGCAACACCACCGGCGCCCGCGTCACCCGCCTTTTGGGACCGGGCGGCAGCCAGTTAACAGCCGGCTACTCCTACGCCATCACCCGCAACGAAAACCCCTCCCTGGAGGACCAAGTCAGCCATCACGCCGACCTGGGCCTGACCTACCGCCTGAGCCCCCGCTACCGGACCAGCCTGTTCCTCACCGGCGACCAGGACGACTACGAGCGCTCCAGCGACGTGCAGCGCGGCACCGCCGAGGCCCGCCTGGCCTACCTGTTCAACTCCCACGATGAGGTGTGGGCCGGCGCCGTGGTGGGCGGCTCGCGCTCCTTGAGCGACGTGGGCAGTATCCAGCAGGGCCGCGACTACACCTACTACTCCCCCCGCCTGGGCTTCAAAAAGGCCTTTAGCCCCAAATGGGAACTGGAGGGCTACGGAGGCGTCACCTACGTGGAGGGCGAAAAGCGCGCCAACTCGGCCTCGGGCGAATACGCCCCCGTGGGCAATCTGCAACTGACCTACCGCGAAAAGCTGTGGCTGTTTAGAATCTCCACCCTGGCCTCCATGGACGAAAACCAGAGCCTGGGGCAGAACACCGGCCTGGTGGACCGCAAACAGGTCAGCGCCAGCCTGGACGTGCGGCCGGCCCAGCGCTGGCGCCTGGGCTTTGGCGCCGACTGGGTGCGCGACGACTACAAGCAGAACCAGAGCGCCGGCGTCTCCCCCACCACCCTGGGCTACGCCGAGTACTGGCGGTTCTACAGCCTGGCCTCCTACCAGTTCACCCAGCACTGGAGCGTCAAGCTGGACTACCGCTACCTGACGCGCTACAGCGAAAACGACACCGACAACCTGGAACAGAACCGGGTGGTCCTCTCGATGGATTACGAACTGCCTTTCAGGTGGTAGAAACATGGCCACGCAAGCCACCCCAACCATAGACATACGCAAGTACCTGTTCATCATCAAGCGGCGGGCGGTGCTCTCGGCCACCATCTTTCTCACCGTGCTCACCGTGGGCGTGGCCTACTGCCTGTTCTGGCCGCCCATGTACCAGGCCTCTTGCCTGGTCCTGGTGCAGCCCCAGAAGGTGCCCACTGAGCTGGTGCAGGCCACGGTCACCACCAAGATCCAGGAGCGCCTGCAGATCATCACCCAGCAGGTCTTGAGCCGCAGCCGCTTGATGGAGATCATCGAGCGCTTCAACCTCTATCCCCAGATGAAAGACAAGCTGGCCCCCGACGAGCTGGCCCAGTTGATGCGCAAGGACATCAGCATCAAGATCTCGCAGAAGAACTACTTCACCATCGAGTTTCTCTACTTCGACCCCCAGACCGTGGCCGCGGTGGCCAACGCCTTGGCCGCCTTCTTCGTGGACAGCAACCTGCGTATCCGCGAGGAGGACGCCGTGGGCACGGCGCGCTTCCTGTCTCGGGAAATGGAGCGCATGAAGGGCCAGTTGCAGGAGTGGGAGGCCAAGATCACCGAGTTCAAGGAGCGCCACCTCCAGGAACTGCCCGAGGCCCAGGAGAAAAACCTCTTCATCATCGGCCAGTTTCAGAACAAGGACGTGCAGCTCAGCGGCATCCTGCAGGGCGAGCGCACCCGCCTGGACGGCCTGGAGAAGGAGCTGGGCACCGAGCAGTTCCGGGAGGAGCAGCTCAAGCTGCACCGCGAGGAGTTGCAGCGCCGCCAGGGCGGTGGCGGTGGCGGCATCGGCGCCAAGAACCAGGAGGAGACCACCTCCAAGGCCATCCGTAGCGAGCTGGAGCGGCTGTTGGTCATCTACACCGAGGACCACCCCGACATCCTGCGCCTCAAGACCCACCTGGCCAAGGCCGAGGCCACCGAGGCCGAAAAAAACGCCCAGAAGGCCGCCGCCATGCTGGCCAAGGGCATCCAGCCCTCCGAGACCGCCGACAAGGACGCCGAATCGGTGGCCCTGGACTCGGTGCGCCAGAGCCGCGAGCGCATCGCCACACGCATCCGCGAGCACCAGGCCCGCATAGACGCGGTCATCCAGGAGCGGGCCGAGGTGGCCTCCGAGATCGAGCAGGTGCGCAAGCGCATCGAGAACGGCCCGGCGGTGGCCGAGCGGCTCATCGAGCTGACCCGCGGTTACGAGGCCCTCAAGATAGCCTTCGAGAAGCTGTAGGGCAAAACCCTGGACGCCAACCTCTCGGCCAACCTGGAGCGCACCCAGCGCGGCGAGCAGTTCGAGGTGGTGGACCCGGCCGAGGTACCCGACGCCCCCTTCCGCCCCAGCGTCAAGCGCGCCCTGCCCGCCAGCCTGGGCCTGGGCCTGGCCCTGGCCCTGGGCCTGTCCCTGGGCCTAAACTTCCTGGACACCTCCTTCACCTCGGTGGGGCAGTTGGAGCGCCAGGGCAACTTCCCGGTGCTGGTGGTCATCCCCCCCCTGACCACCGCCGCCGAGCGCAACCGCAAGCGCTTCTGGACCAGCCTGGTGGCCACCTGCTACGGGGCCTACTTCCTCGTCCTCTTGGGCATGGTGGGCATATTGGTCACGGGCCGGGCGCAGGCCTTCAAGAACATCTTTCTAAAAATCTTCAAATTCTTTCACCTGGTGACCTAAGCCGATGTACACCGACTTCTACGGGCTGAAGGAAAAACCTTTCGCCGCCGAGCCCAGCCCCCGTTTCCTGGTGCTCATGGAGGAGCATCAGGAAGCCCTGGCCACCCTGGTCTACGCCATTGACCAGCAGGAGGGCTGGGCCCTGGTGGTCGGCGAGCCGGGCGTGGGCAAGACCACCCTCATCATCGCTCTCTTGCGCGAGATGGGTGACCGGGTGCTCTCGGCGGTGGTGACCAACCCCAAGCTGGTGCCCCTGGACTTCTTCAACCAACTGGCCCTGGAACTGGGCCTGGACGGCCCCTTTGCCAGCAAGGGTCCCTTCCTGGCGGCCCTGGCCCAATTGCTGGGCCGCTGCCGGCGCGAGGGCAAGCTTATATTGGTGGTGGTGGACGAGGCCCAGGACCTATCGGCCGAGATGCTGGAGGAGCTGCGCCTGTTGGGCAACCTGGACAACTCCTCACCCAAGGTGCTGAACATCTTTTTGGTGGGCCAGCCGGAGATCGTGCGCGTGCTCAAACGCTCGGCCGCCCGCGCCCTGTTGCAACGTCTGCACCGCTCCTACGCCCTCAAGCCCTTGAACGCCGAGGCCACGGCCCTGTACGTGCGCCAGCGTCTCAAGCTGGCCGGCGCCCAGCGCGACATCTTCGACCCCGAGGCCCTGGCGGTCATCCACCAAGTCAGCCGGGGGGTGCCGCGTCTGATAAACTCTGTCTGCGACGACGCCATGCTGCAGGGCCTTCACGAGGGTCAGCACCAACTGGGCGCCGATATCGTGCTGCGGGCCGCCGCCGAGGACCCTTCGCTGGACTGGCCGCCGGCCGAGGACACCTCGCCGGCTTCCCCGGCCTGCCCTCCCCCGCTGGAGGAGCCGGCCTGGCCCCCCCAGCCGGCTCCGGCCGCTCCCTCCGTGCCGGCCAGGCCGCCGGCCACGCCAGCCGCGCCCGTCAGCGGCGCCAGCCGCACCGCCGCCCTGGCCGCCGAGCTGGCGGGCGAGCCGCCCCAGGCCGCCCAACCGGAACCGGCACCCCGGCCCCAACCGCCTCGCGAGGCCCGGCCCCCCCGCCGGCCCCAGGACGAGCCCAGGCGCCCGGCCCGGCCCGAGCCCCGCCAGGAGCCCCCCGACGAGTACGACCTGACCTCCGCGCGCTCCGTGGCCCCCCGGCGCGGCCTCCTGTCGCGCTTCGCCGCCAGCCTGTCCCGGGAGGCCCCTGGCAGCCTGTTCAAGCGCATCCTGGTGCTGGTGGTGCTCCTGAGCCTGCTCTTGGGCGGCTATGCCGCGGCCAAGAAGCTCTGGCCCAAGGTGCGCCACCGTCTGGCCGGCCCCAGCATCGAGATACCCGACGCCCTGCCCGAGGTGGCCAAGGCCGCCCCCAAGGCCAAGGAGGGACCCCTGGACTGGGGGCCGACCCTCAAGGCGGCCAACATCGCCATCACGCCAAAGGAGGGCCGCCATGGGCAAAATGACTGACCTGATGAAGCGCTCGGCCCCTGACGCCCCCGGCGGGGCGGCCAGCGAGGCGCGCCAGCGCCCGTCGCAGCCCCCCGCCGCCTCCCAGGCCCCGCCGCACTACGAGCCACTGCGCGATGACTACTACGACGAGCAGGACCAGGAGCGCCTGGTGAGCCTCTACGCCCCGGGCAGCCCCGAGGCCAAGCGCATTGACATCCTGCGCTCCCAGTTGCTCTTCCCCTTCCACGGCGAGCCGCCGCGCACCATCATGATCGCCAGCGCCGCCCCCCGCGAGGGGCGCAGCCTGCTGACCGCCAACCTGGCCGTCAGCTTCGCGCGCGGCATGCAACAGTTCGTGATGGTGCTGGACTGCCACCTCACCGACCCAGTGATGCACAACCTCTTGCAGGTGCCCCGCCAACCGGGACTGACCGACTTCCTGGAGCAGGACCTGCCGGTGCCGGACATCATCCACCGCACCCCGGTGGACAAGCTCACCGTCATTCCCGCCGGCAGCCCCAGCCAGCGCTCGGCCGAGATACTGGCCACCGACAAGATGGCCGGCCTGCTCACCGAGCTGCGCGCCCGCTACAAGGACCGCTACATCATCCTGGACACGCCCCCGGTGCAGGCCTTCGACGACCCGGCGGTGCTGGCGCGCATGGTGGAGGGCATCGTCTACGTGGTGCTATGCGGCGAGACCGACCGCGAGCTGGCCTTGCGCGGCCTGCGCGCCCTGCCCGAGGAAAAGATCGTGGGCGTGGTCATGAACGACATGTTGGGCGCCGTGTCCGACGCCACGGCCGTGGGTGGGTCCACCGAAATGGAGGCATGAGCCAAAGATGCAGGTGCCCTCCAGCCGCCCCTCGCCCTACCTGATCGCCTTTCTCCTGGGCGAGTCGCTGCTCATGGGCCTGGGCACCCTGCTGGCCGTGTATTTCCGCACCGGCAGCTTCACCGAGATATTCACCTGGCGCTACTCCTGGCACCGCATCGTGGTGGTGCCCATGGTGTTGCAGTTCACCTTCTACTACTTCGATCTGCACAACTTCCGGGTCGCCCGCCCCTTCATGTGGACCGTGACCAGGCTGATCCAGGCCATGGCCGTGGGCACTTTAGCCATGGCCGTGGTCTACTACATCTTCCCCCGCCTGTTCCTGGGCCGCGGCGTCCTGGTGCTGGGCTTTTTCATCATCACCCTGCTCACCCTCATCTGGCGCGGGCTATACGGCTGGGCCTTGCGGCAGCGCCTGCTGGCCACCAAGGTGCTCCTGTTGGGCTCGGGCAACCTGGCCGACTCCATCCTGGAGGAAGTCGTCAGCCGCTCCGACAACATCTACAACATAGTCTGCATCGTGGACCCCTCGCCCGGCGGCCAGGAGGCCCTTGCCTGCCGGGAGGCCGAGGGGGCGCCCCCGGGCGCGCCGCCGATGGACCTGCTGGAGGTCTGGGCCAACCTGCTCAAGGCCGACCTGCGCCGGGACCCCAGCGAGCTGGTGGGCCTGATACGCCACCACCAGGCCAACCTGGTGGTGGTGGCCATGGGCGAGAAACGCACCCGCATGCCCCTGGAGGAGCTGCTGCGCTGCCGCATGCTGGGAGTGCCCATCCTGGGCGGCGAGGACTTTTTAGAGACCATCTCCGGCCGCATCCTGGCCGACCACATCCGGCCCAGTTGGCTCATCTTTTCTCCGGGCTTCAAGACCAACGAGCTGAGGAAGCTGAGCAAGCGGGGCGTGGACATCGGCCTGAGCGCCCTGGGGCTTTTGCTGGCCCTGCCGCTCACCGCGCTCACCGCCCTGGCCGTGCGCCTGGACAGCCGGGGCAAGATCATCTACCGCCAGGCGCGGGTGGGTCAGTACGGCCGGGTCTTCGAGATACTCAAGTTCCGCACCATGGTCGAGGACGCCGAGAAGGACACCGGGCCGGTGTGGGCCACGGCCGGCGACGCCCGCGTCACCCGCGTGGGGCGTTTCTTGCGCAAGTCGCGCCTAGACGAAATACCCCAGATGTGGAACGTGCTTAGGGGCGACATGAGCTTCGTGGGGCCACGGCCCGAGCGCCCTCTGTTCGTGGAGAGGCTCACCGCCCGCCTGCCCTATTACAGCGAGCGCCACAACGTCAAGCCGGGCATCACCGGCTGGGCCCAGGTCTGCTATCCCTATGGCTCCTCCGAGGCCGCGGCCCTGGAGAAGCTCAACTATGACCTCTACTACATCAAGCACTCCAGCTTCAGCATGGACGTGATGATCCTGGTGCAGACCGCCAGGATCATGCTTTTCGGCGGAGGTGGCCTGTGAGTTCCACCGCTCACGACCATGGCGGCCACCCCGCGCGCCCCGGCCCGGCCCTGCTGGCGGCCTGCTGCCTGGTGGGGGGCCTGCTCTTGTGGATCTACGTCCCCCACCTGGCCTCCATGGCCAAGAACTGGTGGACCGACCCCAACTACTCCCACGGCTTCATGGTGCCCTTGGTCAGCGCCTGGCTGGTCTGGCGGGAGCGCGAAAGCCTCCTGGCCTTGCCCCAAGGACCCTGCGCCTGGGGCCTATTGGTGCTGGCCGCCGGCCTCTTGGTGCTCTTGGTGGGGCAGTTGGCCCAGGAGTTCTTTTTGCGCCGCATCAGCCTGTTGCCCGTGCTGTGGGGACTGCTGCTGACCTACTGGGGCTGGGCCTGGGCCAGGCGCCTGCTATTCCCGGTAGCCTACCTGGTCCTGATGGTGCCCCTGCCCTACGTGGTCTACGACTCGGTGGCCTTCCCTCTGCGCCTGCTGGCCGCGTCCCTGGCTGGCTGGGGCCTGCGCCTCTTGGGCTACCCGGTCTTGGTGGAGGGCAACGTCATCCACTTGCCCTCGGTGGTCATGGACGTGGTGGACGCCTGCTCGGGCATCCGCAGCCTCATCTCCCTCTTGGCCGTGGGGGTGATCCTGGCCCACCTTATGCTGGCCAGCCGCTGGCGCCAGGTGCTCCTGGTGGCCCTGGTCCCGCCAGTGGCCATGCTGGCCAACGCCCTGCGCGTGCTGATCACCGGGGTGCTGGCCGAGCGCCTGGGCGAGGCGGTGATAAAGGGGGCCACCCACGACTTCGTGGGCTGGCTGGTCTTCATGGCCGGCTTTGTGATTCTCCTGGGCATCACCAGCCTCTTGCGCGGTCCCGAGCCCGGGGGAGGGGCTGGCCATGGAAAATAGGCGGCGCCTGCTGTACCTGGCCCTGGCGGCGGGGCTGATGCTGGCGGTGCTGGGATTGATTCAGGCCGGCCAGGTGGTGACGCCCTTGCATCTGCAAAAGCCCCTGGCGCACCTGGACCTGGCCCTGGGCAAGTGGCGGGCGGCCGGCGCCGATCAGCCCCTGGACGCCCCCACCCTGGACCTACTCAAGCCCCAGGACTACCTGCTGCGCAACTACCTGGACAGCCAGGGCCGAGCCTGCGCGCTCTTCGTGGCCTACTTCGGGGTGCAGTTGGAAGGGGCCATGATCCACTCGCCCCGCCACTGCCTGCCCGGCGGCGGCTGGCAGATACTAAGCCGCGAGGATATCCTGGTGCCCGGACCCCAGGGTCCCCAAAGGGTCAACCACCTGGTCCTGGGGCAGAACCTGGACCGGCTCAGCGTGCTTTACTGGTACCAGGGACGGGGACGGGTGGAGCCCAACGAGTACCGCGACCGCCTCTACCTGGTTTTGGACGGCCTGACGCAACACCGCACCGACGGGGCTCTGGTGCGACTAACGGCCATCCAGCGGCCAGGCGACGCCCAGGTGCTGGAGGGCCAGGTCAACCTGGCCGCGGCCCTGATCCCGGCCCTGGACAGGCTCCTGCCGCCCACCCCCATCTCCCAGCGCCGTTGAGCGCGGGGCGGAGCCGGCCACCTTGGGCTTTTTCCTCACCTGCCTGTACGTCATCCTGATATTCCTGCGGCCGCAGGAATTCATCGAGGACATCAAGGGATGGCCCCTGGTGGCCTACACGGCCTATGCCAGCATGGCCGTGGTCTTCCTGGAGGGCTCCTTCAGGGCCGAGGTATTCAAGCGCTCGCCGGCCAACCGGCTGCTGGTCTTCTTCTGGTTGTCCCTGCCGCTGTCCCAAATGGCCAACCTGTGGCTCGGGGGCGCCATCTACGCCTTCAACGAATTCGCCAAGGTGGCCATCCTCTACTTCCTCGTGGTTATCACGGTGAACTCCTGGCACCGCATCAAGGTTTTCATCTGGATACTGGTCATCAGCGCCACCTTTTTGGGCCTGCAGGCCGTGGTGCAGTACCACACCGGCGTGGGCCTGGTGGGCGGCGAGGCCCTGTTGCGCGACCAGGAGATATTGCAGGCCCGGGGCATCGGCATCTTCGCCGACCCCAACGACCTAGCCATCCACATCGTGCCCATGATGGCCTTCGTGCTACCGGCCTTTCACCGCCGCTTCCTGTCACCCACCTGGATCACGGGCTTTCTGTTTCTGGTGCCCATGGTGGCCGGCGTGGTCTACACCCGCTCCCGCGGCGGCATGCTGGGCCTGGCGGCGGTGGGCTGGTACTACCTGCGCCGCCGGGTGGGCAAGGTCACCAGCATCTTCGGCCTGCTCCTGATCCTGTCGGTCATCATGGCCCTGCCCCGCATGGGCGAGATAACCCCCGAGGAGGAGTCGGCGCGCTCGCGCCTGGAGCACTGGGGCCACGGCCTGGAGCAGTTCAAGCAGAAACCGCTGTTTGGCATCGGCTACGAGATGTTCAACGCCGACTACTCCCACACCGCCCACAACTCCTTCGTGCTGATCTTCAGCGAGGCCGGCATCGTGGGCGCCACCCTGTGGGTGGCCCTGTTCTTCTGCACCTTCCGCGACCTGCGCTACCTGCGCGATCAGTGGCGGGGGCCGCCCTTTTTGGACAACGTGGTGGACAGCCTGGTGGGGGCCTTGTTCGCCTGGCAGGTCTCGGCCTTCTTCCTTAGCCAGACCTACAAGTCCTTGAGCTTCGTGCTCATGGCCCTGGTGGTGGCCGTGCAGAACATCCTGGCCCAGGACAAAATAATTTTGGACCACCCCTGGGGCCTCAGGGAGTACACCGTCAGTTTCGTGCTCACGGTTGCCAGCATCATTTTCATGCACTTCCTGGTGATGATCCTGTGGAACTTCTAGGGAGGGCGCGGCGGTGAACCTCTACGCCGGACTATGGGGGGGGCTGATGCAGCCCGCCTACGAGCGCCTGCGGGGAAGGCTCACCCCTGGCCTGCAATTGCGGCTGGAGCAAAGCCAGTACTGGCCCCTGGAGGTGCTGGCGCGGCAACAGTGGCAAGACCTGGAGGCCCTGCTTAATCTGGCCCGGGAGCGGGTGCCCTTCTATGCCGACTGGTTCGCCAATAGCGGCATCACCGTGGAGGACATGACCCGGGCCCGCGACCTGTCGCCCCTGCCGGTGATCGGCCGCGAGGAGCTGATGGCCGAGCCTGGGCGCTTTCAGGCCAGCCCACGACTGGCCGGCACCTTCGGCAAGGCCACCGGCGGCTCCACCGGCCGGCCGCTAAGGTTCCTGGTGGACCCGGCCTCGGACCAGTGGCGCCTGGCCATGAGCCGCCGGGGCTATGCCTGGGCCGGCTGCCGCCCCGGAGTCAGGCAGGTGTACCTGTGGGCCGGCGACTTGACCCCCCCGCCCGGCCTGGCCCGCCTCAAGCGCGGCCTGCACCGGGGCCTCATGGGCCAGATATACCTTGACTGCTTCGACATGACCCCGGCCCAGATGGAGCGCGCCCTCAAGGTCATAAGCCGCTTTCGGCCGGCCTGCCTGGTGGCCTTCACCTCGGCGGCCCTGATCCTGGCCCGCCACGCAAGGGCCCGAGGCTGGCGGCCGCCGGCCTCCTTGCGCTCGCTCATCGTGGGCGCCGAGGCCCTGCACGCCCCCGGCCGCCAGGCCCTGGAAGCGGCCTTCGGCTGCCCGGTCTTCGAGACCTACGGTAGCCGCGAATTCATGCTCATGGCCGCCGAGTGCCCCCGGCACCAGGGCCTGCCTCGTATTGCTGTGCCATCGACGCACGCCCCGCCGTCGCGAGGAGCAGGGTGGAAACGGTGGAGATTCCCAATCCCCCCAACTGAATCAGGCCCAGCAGGACCGCCTGGACCACCTTACTCTGCGCCTGGTGCTGCGCGCGCCCCTGGATCAACCCCAGCGCCGGCGGATTGTGCAGATCGTGGGCGGCGCCCTGCCGGGGGTGGAGATCGCCATCCAGGTGGTGGAGCGCATCCCGCCCACGCCCTCGGGCAAGCATCGGGTGACCATCGGCCTGGGCCAGGAGGACCGGCCGTGAGGCGCCACCTGGAGCTGTGGCTGGGGGCCTATCTGCGCCAGGCCCTACGGCCCCGGCCCCTGCCCACGGGGCGGCCGCTGACCATCTGCCTGGCCGTGGCCGACCACTTCGAGCCCTTCTGGGACCGGGCTGACCTGAACACTGCTTGCGCCCGCCTGGCCGCCTGGGAGAAGGGCCTGCCCAAGCTGTGCCAGGGCATCGCCGACAGCCGGGGGCGTCCGCCCCAGCACACCTTCTTCTATCCCCTGGAGGAGTACCACCCCCAGGTGCTGGAGCGGAGCTAGGCGACAAGCTCAAGGCCTTTGCCCAGTTGTTGCACGAACGCCACGGGCTATTGCGCCAGGACCCCCTGAGCGGCCAGGTGACCTACGGCTTCATCCATGGCAACTGGGCCTTGGACAACTCCCTGCCCGACGGCTCCTGGTGCGGGGTCAACGACGAGCTCTTGGTGCTCAAAAACAGCGGCTGCTACGCCGACTTCACACTGCCCTCGGCCCCCAGCCCGGCCCAGACGGCCACCATCAACTCCATCTACTATGCCACCGACGACCCCTTGCGGCCCAAGAGCCACGACCAGGGCCGGCCGGCGGCGGTGGGCCGCCCTCCCTCTGGCGACCTGCTCCTTATACAGGGGGTGTTGGCCCTGGACTGGCGGCGGCGCAAATGGGGCCTCTTGCCGCGCATCGAGAACTCGGACCTCAACCCGTCCCTGCCCCCGGACCTCAGGCGCCTGCCCCTGTGGCTGCGCCACGCCCCAGCCGTGGCCGGGGCCGAGCATGTGCGCTTCATCAAGCTGGCCTGCCACGGCGCCCCCGAGAAAGCCCACCAGGCCCTCTTGGGCGCGCCGGCCCGGCGCTTCCTGCAAGGGCTGGTGGAGCGCCACGACGACGGCGGCCGCCACCGGCTGCGCTTCATGACCTGCTGGGAAATGGCCCAGGCCGTGCACGCCCTGGAGAGAGGCGAGGAGATCCCCTGATGTTCCGCAAAGTTTGCATGCTGGCCCTTGTCTGGGCCTTGTGCTGCCTGGCCGGGCCTGTCCTGGCGGCCCCCGTGGAGGGCCAGGCCTCCCAGGCCATGCCGGCGGCCACGTCCACCGCGCCCGTCCATCCCCGCCTGCTGCTCACCCCGCCCGACCTGGAGCGGCTGCGCAAACTGGCCGAGACCCGCCCCAACGCCTGGCGGCGGCTCATCACCTGGGCCCAGGCCCCGGCCCGCCAGGAGAAGAACCCCCACGACGGCCCCGGCCTGGCCCTGGTCGCCCTGGTCTCCAAGGCCTCCCAGCCCGAGACGGCCAACCGCCTGGGCCGCCTGGCCGTGGCCTGCGCCCAGGCCGCGGCGCTTACCGGCCGCGCCCAGACGGTGATTAAGCACCAGATCAACGACACCCACCGTCCGGGCGTGGTGGAAAAACTGCGCCACTCCCATTACACCCTGCTCAACACCGTCGCCCCCCAGGACACCCCCTGGCGGGTGGCCCAGCAGACCGCCACCAGCCTGACCATCAACCCCGGCGATCCGCCCCTGGACGGGGCGCTCAAGGCCGGCGATACCTATTTGTTGCTTCTGGACGACCTGGCCCAGGCCAACGAGATGGCCGGCCTGGTGGCGCTGACCCTGGACTGGGCCTGGGAGCACTTCACCCCTCAGGAGCGCGCCAACGTGGCCGCCTGGCTGGTGGGCCAGGCCAAGGTCTTCGCGGGCCGGCCTTTCGGCTGCTTCGCCGGCTCCTCGGTGCAACTCTTGCGGTTGCAGGCCTTGGCCGGCCTGGCCGCCCAGGGCCTGCACCCCCAGGCCGAACCCCTGGCCCAACGCGCCCGCCAAACGGGCTTCGGCAAGGAAATATTGCCCTGCCTGCAACAGGCCGGGGCCGGCGGGGCCTGGTTCGAGGGCTCGGCCGGCGGAGCCCAGGCCGGCCTGGACCTGTTGGAGTTCGTGGCCGCCTGGAAGAGCGCCACCGGCGAGGACCTCCTGGACTCGGCCCCCTGGTTCAAGGACCGCCTGGCCTATTTGCTGCACCACCAGATGCCCGGCACCGCCACCTCGCCCCGGGGCGGCTACCGCCGCCTGGCCCCCGACGGCGACCAATTGCTGGACCCCCAGGAGGCCTCGGACCTGGCGCGCACGCAGATGCTTCTGCTGTTGCACCTCAGGCCCAACTCCGACATGGCCGGCTGGGCCTGGGTGGAGCTGATGGACCGGGGCACTCCCCGCCCCCTGGCTGACAACCGCCTGGTCTACGAGTTCTTGTGGTACAACCCCGACCCCATGGTCAAGGCGCTCTCCACCGCGCCCCTGTCCTACCTGGCTCCGGCCGCGGGAAGGGCCTTCCTGCGCTCCGACTGGTCCGCCCTGGGCACCTGGCTGTCCTTCAACTGCGGGCCGCATTTCACGCTGCATCAGCACCTGGACGCCGGCTCCCTGGTCATCTACCGCCAGGGGCTGCTCTTGCCCCCCGGCGGGGCCTACGACGGCCCCGTCACCAGCCACGGCCAGAACTACGCCTTCCGCAGCCTGGCCCACAACACCGTGCAGGTGCTGGACCCCCAGGAATACTCCTGGCACGACCTGCGCGAGGGACCCCAGCGCCGGGGAATTTACGCCAACGACGGCGGCCAGCGCGCCTGGGAGTCTTATGACGCCCAAGGTCAGGTGGCCAAGCAGGCCCCCTGGACGGCCAGCGGGTGGGACAGCGGACCAGCCCCCTACAGCCAGCTCAAGGAGGTCTACCAGGTGGCCCAGGTGGAGGCCCTGGAAGACCGGCCCCGCTTCGCCTACCTGCGCGGCCGGGCCACCCAGGCCTACCAGGGCTCCACCAACAAGGTCAGCCGCCTGGTGCGCCACGTTTTTTACCTGCGCCCCGGCGGCACCGACGACAGCGAGTCCCAGGAGGTGGTGGCGGTGGTGGACGACGTGGTGCTGGGTAACGAGAAGGCCGGCGTGAGCTTCGTGCTGCACAGCGCCGCGCCGCCCCAGGTGGCGGGCGCGGCCACCAACCTGGGGCCGGGGCGCGTCCAGTATGCCAGCCAGCGGCTGCGCATCCAGGAAGGCCCCTCGCGCCTGGACGCGGTCTGCCTGCTGCCCGAGAAGGCGGTGGTCAAGACCTACGGCCAGGCCGGGATGGCCGACTCCTGGGTGGGCGACCGCAACTATCCTCCCCGGCCGCCGGCCAAGAACCAGGCCCCCCACCGGGTGGAGATCGGCGCCGCCGAGGCCACGGGCAAGACCCGCGCCATGATGGTGGCGCTGTTGCCCGCCGACGCGGGCGCGGCCGAGCCGGTGGCCATCAGCGCCCTGCCGATGGCCGAGCCGGGGGTGGTGGGCCTGGTGGTCAAGGACCGGGCTTGGCCCCGGGTGGTGGTTTTACGCCTGGGAGAGCCCCAGGCCGAGGCCCGGGTGGCCTACCAGCATCCCGGCGGGGCCTCCCGCCACCTGGTGGCCGGGCTGATGCCCGACAGGGTGTACCAGGTGGCGGTGGAGGGCGGCCGGGTGACCATCAGCCCGGCGGGCGGCCCCGGCGAGCCCCTGAAATCCTCGGCGGCCGGCACCCTGGCCTTCAAGGTGCCCCGGCCCGAGGCGGGCGCCGGCGGGCAGTGAGGGCCTTTGGCAACATGGTTATTCACAACAAGGCCGGTAAACTGGGCTATAATGAGCGCTTGACACCCGAAATCCTCGCAAGGCATCGGCGGCCGGCCCGGCCCGTCGGCGACCAGGCTGATACCCGTTCGGTTGGGGCCCCAAAGCAGTGGGCCAGGGAGGCAAACATGAATCCGCACTCATCTTCGCGGCGCAGGCTGTGCGGCGCCCTGCTGGCGCTGGCCCTGGTACTGCTCCTGGTCCCGCCCGCCTGGGCCGACAAGCAGGAGTTCATGCAGAAGGGCAAGAAATACTTTGATGAGGGCAAGTACCGCGAGGCCTCCCTGGAGTTCCGCAACGCCCTCAAGGACGACGCCCGCTTCCCCGAGGCCCACTACCGCCTGGGCCTGACCTACCTCAAGCTGGGGGACCTGGCCCAGGCCTACCGCCTGTTCTTCAACACCGTGACCCTGGACCCCGACAACCTGGACGCCCAGGTGCGCCTGGGCCAGATCTCGCTGCTGGCCGGCCGCACCGACGAGGCCACCGAACGCGCCGAGTTGGTCCTCAAGCAAAAGCCCCAGGACGTGGACGCCATGATCCTCCTGGGCCAGGCCTATGCCCAGCGCCAGGACTCGGCCAAGTCCGTGGCCACTCTCAAGGAGGCCATGACCCTGGCCCCCGAACGAGCCGACATCCACGTGCTCCTGGGGCAGCAGCACAGCGAGGAGGGGCGCAGCGACCTGGCCGAGAAGGAGTTCCAAAAGGCCGTCGAGCTGGCCCCCAAGCTACTCACCCCCCAACTGCTCCTGGTGCGCCTGTACCTCAACCAGCGCCAGGACGACAAGGCCATAGCCCTCTTGCGCCAGGCGGCCCAGACCAACCCCAACGAGGCCCGGCTGCAACTGATGCTGGTGGAGATGCTCATGCGCCAGCAGCAGACCGGCGAGGCCGAGGCGGCCCTGCGCGAGCTGGTGGCCCGCTATCCCAACGACGAGCGCTACCGCCTGGCCCTGGCCCGCTTCTACACCGTGGCCGGCCAGGCCCAGCGGGCCGAGCAGGTCTACATGGAGGCCGTGCGCCAGCACCCCGAGTCCATGTGGCCCTTGCTGATGACCGCCGGGTTCTACGCCTCGCGGGGCGATTCGGCCAAGGCCCTGTCTTTCCTGGACCAGGCGGCCAAGGTGGCGCCCAAGTCGCCGGTGCCCCAGAACGCCCTGTCCGAGTTCGACCTGGAGCGCGGACGCCTGGACCAGGCCCAAAAGCGCCTGGACGAGGTGGCCAAGGAGCACCCCGCCGACACCACCACCCAGACCCTGCTGGCCCGCCTGGCCCTGGCCCGCAATGAACTGGACAAGGCCATCAACCTGCTCACCGGCGTGGTCCGCGAGCGGCCCGAGGACGCCGAGGCCCTCTACCGCCGCGCCCAGGCCTTCACCCGCCAGCAAAAGCCCCAGTTGGCCCTGGCCGACCTGAACAAGGCCATCAAGTCCGACCCCGCCGACATCCGGCCCCGCTTCCTGCTGGCCTCCCTGCAGGCCCAGGCCGGCGAGCTGGGCCAGGGCATAGCCCAGATGGACCAAGTGCTGCAACTGGAGCCCAAGAACCTGGCCGCCCTGGACCTGCGCGGCCGCTTCTACCTGGCCCAGGGCACCTTCCCCAAGGCCGAGGCCGACTTCCAGGCCCTGGCCGCCCGCGACCCCGCCTCGGGCCTGGGGCACCACCGCCTGGGCATGCTGGCCCAGGCCCGCAAACAGAACCAGGAGGCGGTCAAGAACTTCGAGGAGGCCCTCAAGTCCGACCCCAACAACCTGGACGCCCTGATGCGCCTGGCCTTCCTCTTGGTGGGCGAGAAGCAGACCGACAAGGCCATCGCCCGGGTCAAGGCCCAGATGGACAAGACCCAGCGCAAGGAGATGGTGCACAACCTCTTGGGCGACCTGTACCAGGTGGGCAACCAGCCCGACCTGGCCCGCAAGGAATACCAGGCGGCCATGGCCATCAACCCCAACCTGGTCACCTCGCTCATCGGCCTGGCCGCCGTGGACCGCGCCCAGGGCAAGATTGACTCGGCGGTGACCCACCTGGACGGCGCCCTGAAGCTGGCCCCCGACAACGCGGCGGCCTTGGTGGCCAGGGGCGACGTGCGCGAGCTCTTGGGGCGCGAGCCCGAGGCCGAGGAGGACTACCGCCAAGCCTTGAACATCAGCCCCGAGTTCGTGCCGGCCCTGAACAACCTGGACTATCTGCTGGCCCGCCGGGGCGGCGACAAGGCCCTCAACGAGGCCCTGCCCCTGATCCAGCGGGCCAAGCGCCTGTCGCCCAACGACCCGCGCCTGACCGACACCATGGGCTGGGTGCTCTTCCAGCGCGGCTCCCTGCAGGGCGCCTTGCAAGAGCTGGAGGACGCCGCCAAGCAGGACCCCAACAACCCCGCCATTCACTACCACCTGGCGGCGGTGCAGGCGGCCCTAAAGGATGACGTGGCGGCCAAGGCGGCCCTGAAAAAGGCCCTGGCTCAGCCCGGCACCTTCAGGGAGAAGAACGACGCCCTAAAGCTGCAAACCAAGCTGGGGGGCAAGTGATGCGGCCAGCGCGCGGGCGCCCGCGCCCGGGTTTGCTACTGGCGGCCCTGACGCTCATGCTCTTGGCCGGCCTGGCCGGGGCCGCGGGCGCAGCCCCGCCTTCCGTCCCCCAGGACCCGGCCTACCTGGCCTTCTTCCCCCCGCCCCAGGCCAAGGGCCAGGTGCCGGTGGTGCTGCACACCGACCCCCGCAGCACCGACCGGGTGACCATGATAAGCTTCGGGGTACCCTTTCCCCCGGGTTTCGTGAGCGACCCCAAGCAAATCTCCCTGGTGGACAACGGCGGCAAAGAGCTGCCCATCCGGGTCAAGGTGCTGGCCACCTGGAAGGACCCGGTGCCCGGGGCCGGCAGCATCCGCGCGGCTCTGGTGCAATTTCGCGACTTCATCTCCGTGGCCATGCCCCGCACCTACACCCTGCGCTGGGGCGCCCCCCGTCTGGAGAACGAGACCGAGGAGTGGCCGGCCCGCCAGCACTGGCTGGTCATCGAGGACAAGGCGCTGGCCGGCACCAATCTGCAAGAGCCGCCAGTCTACGCCGTGCTGCCCAAGCAGTGGCTGGGCCAGGCCCTCTTGAAGGGGCGCATCCTGCCGTCGGGCAGCGACCCCAAGTGGGAGTTCTACGACCACAACATGGGCAAGTACTTCCTCACGGCCATCAACCAGTTCGATCCCCGAGTGGAGAAGATATACGTCAGCGACTACATGAAGGACTACGAGTGCTGGCTCTTTGACCGCGCCACCACCTTCTACGTCACCTACATCCGCCAGGGCGGGCTGGAGCCCCTGCGCCAGGGGGTGCGCGCCACCCAGGTCTACGGTTCCAAGCTGTTGCCCGACGGCCGCTTCGCCCTCCTGGGCGACAAGGAGCCGCCCGACGTCAAGTTCGGCTTCCAGGAGTGCCTGGCCCTGACCTACTGGCTCACGGGCGACGAGCGCGCGCTCAATACCTCCAAAAACGTGCTCAAGCTCCTTGACACCTGGGACCCGGTGCTCTCCCCCCGGCGCACCTTCTGGACCGAACGCCACCTGGCCTTTTCCCTGCTCAACGCCACCGTGGCCTACGAGATGACCGGCGACCCCCAACTGCTGGAACGGGCGCGCGCCCTGTTCGAGGCCGGCTACAACGCCCAGATCAACCCCCTGCCCGGGGCGCCCAAGGACGGCTGCATGGTCCACACCGCCCGCCAGCACGGCGAGAAGATCGAGGGCTGGCTGTGCAGCTCCTGGATGTCGGCCCTGGCCGTGGACGCCATGCTGCGCTACTACCTGGTCAGCGCCGACCCCCGGGTGGCCCAGTCCATCGAGATGCTGGCCGAGTCCCTGGCCCGCTTCGGCACCTACAAGCTGCAGGGCAAGGGCGAGAAATACCCCTGGGTGGTGGCCCACTACCTCTACGGCTCCCAGCCGCCCAAGGACCGCGAGGTCTACGAGTACAACGACCTGCAGCACAGCCTGGACAACCTGAAGACCGTGGCCGCGGCCAATTACTTCTTACGCAAGCAGGGCAAGGTCCGCCCCGAGCTGGAGCGGTTGCAGGAGGAGCTTTTCAAGAGCGCCAAGTACGACCTGGAGCGCTGGTACATCAAGGACGGACCGGCCCACGGCAAGCCCGAATATCCCTTGTGGCCCAAGCGCCGCTACGGCTGGATGTTCCGCACCACCGCCGAGTTGGACTGGCTGATTAATCAGAAGTAGAGACAGCCAGGGCCTTGCCCACCTCCTGGGCCAGTTGGGCCGCTAGGCTCTCCACCCTGAATGAGCCTCGCACGGCCTGGTCGCCCCAGGGCGACGACGGCGCGGGCCGCTCCAGATAGCGGGCCAGCATGGCCGCCACGGCCTGGGGGTCGGCGGGGTCGGCGGTAAGCCCGCCCAGGGCCTCGATCACCCGCCGCGAGGCGCCATCAGGCACCATGCCCAGCACCGGCCTCCCAGCGCCGATGTACTCCACGATCTTGGAAGGCAGCCACACCGAGCGCGCCACCGGGAACTCGATGACCAAGAGGGCCTCGGCCTGGGCCATCAGGGCCAGGCAGTCCTGGTGGGGCACCGCCGGCCTGAAGGTCAAGAGCCCCGGCGGCAGGCCGGCGAAGGGGTTGTCGCCGCCGGAGGGGGGCTGGTAGGAGCCCACGATTTCGATGCTCAGGTTGGCCAAGAGCTCGGGCCGCGATTGCCGCAAGATGCGCAGGGGCTCTACTAGCAGGCTGGGGTGGCGCCGGCCGTAGAAGTTGCCCAGGTAGCGGATCACCCGCCGGGGGCCGGGCGCGTAGCCCTGGGCCGGGTAGTCGCTCGCCACGAAGCTGTGGGTCAAGAGGCCGGCCTTGGCGGCCAGGGCCGGAGGGTACTTGGCCATGACCAGGTCCAGGGTCTCCTGGGAGGTGAAGAGCGCCCGGCTGGCGCGGCGCACCACCGCCGCCTCCAGACGCCTGGTGAGAGGGGCGCCGGGCATGAAGGGCCAGGCGGCCCACAGGTCGCTGAAATGGGCCAACCAGGGCAGCCTTAAGCCGTGCGCCAGGTCCAGGCCCACCAGATGTGTTGTCCAGGGCTGGGCAAAGGTGATGAGCGCCTGGGGACTCCAGGGCAGGTCCTGGAGGGCCTGCCGGATGGCCTTGACCGCCGGACGCCGCCAGTAGTGGAACATGTCGGGGCTGTAGCCGGCCAGGGGCAGCTTGTAGTTGCTGCCGTGGAACTCCAGGCGCACCCCCACCGGATGGGGGCGGTAGGGTATGGACAGCACCCGGCTCTGGGGATGGCTCAGGCGCGGGACCAGGGTGGGGTCGGGCCGGCGGCGGGGGTCGTCACCCCGGGCCACCAACAGGGGCCAGTCCACGGCACCCAGCAGGTTGCCCACCTGGATGGCCCGAGGCTCGGCGGTGGGGGGGAAGTGGAACGACACCACCAACAGGCCCAGGCCGTCAGCCGATGATTCCGCACTGTTCATGGTGAGCGCTGGTCTCCCCTGCCTGGCTGCGGGTTGCAATTTGTTTCGCGCCAGTCTAGCATTCGCTTAGGTGGCAAGCCACAAAAACGCGCCAAGGCCGCCCGGCGGCCCACGGGAAACAAGGCATGTCAGACCAGCCCCGGCGGGACATCAGCTTCGTGGTCATCACCTACAACGACGCCGGCCGTCTGCCCCGCTGCCTGGCCTCGGCGGCGTGCGCGGCCACCACCTCGGGCCTGGACCACGAGATACTGGTGGTGGACAACGGCTCGACCGATCACACCCGCCAGGTGCTGGAGGCCTTCGGCCAGGTGCTGGGCGAACGGCTTATCACCATCTACCTGGGGCGCAACACCGGCACCACCTTCTCGCGCAACCGCGCCCTGGAGGCCTCCCGGGGCCGCATGATCTGCGTCATGGACTCCGACGCCGAGATACTGGACCTAGACCTCCGCCCCGTGCTCAGGCTGCTCCAGGATTTCCCCGAGGTGGGCATCGTGGGGCCGGCCATCATCATGCCCGACGGCTCCACCTACAACTCGGCCAAACGCCTGCCCACCCTGGCCGACAAGCTCCTCAAGCTGCCGGGCATCCTGCTTCGGCGCCCCACCATCAACCACGACTGGTATCCCGGCTTTCCCTTTGCCCACACCCGTTGCGTGCAGACGGCCATCAGTTGCTGCTGGTTCTTGACCCGCGACACCTGGCAGCGGGTGGGCCCCCTGGACGAGCGCATCTTTTACGCCCCCGAGGACGTGGACTACTGCCTGCGGGCCTGGAAGGCCGGCCGCGCCGTGGTCTTCTACCCCTATCTGCGCGTGAAGCACCACACCCGGCACATCACCCACAAGAAGCCCTTCTCGGCCACCTCCCTGAGCCACCTGAAGGGCCTGTTCTACTACCTGCACAAGCATGGCTACTGGCTCAGCCGGCGGCGGCTGGTGGAGGGGACCATCCGTCCCCTGGCCCGGGTGCTGGATTTGCGCCTGGCCCGCTGGGAAGCCGCCTCGTGAAGTGGCTGGCCAAGGCGGCCCTGCAAAAGCTCCTCTCGGCCCTGCCCGCCGGCGAGAAACTCAACTACCACCTGCAACGCCGCCTCACCAAGACCCTGCCCCGCGACCGGCGGGCCATGTTGGACCGCTTCCGCACCGCCCTGGGCAACCACCAGGCCGCCCGCCGCCACGACTCCAGCCACGCGGCCCCGGCCACGGCCTACGAGTTCGGGGCCGGCTGGGAGCTGGGGGTGGCCCTTTGCCTGTACATGCTGGGGGTAGAGCGGCAGGTGGTGGTGGACCTGCGCCCGCTGTTGAACCTGGAGCTGTTGAACGACGCCATGCCCAAGCTGCGCGACCTGGCCGCGTTGATCGAGCCGCCCGGCGCCGGCCGCCTACGCCCCCTACCCCAAGAGCCCATCCTGGGCCGGGCCGACCTCCAGGAGCGCCTGGGCATCACCTACCTGGCCCCCCGCGACGCCCGCGCCACCGGTCTGCCCGCCGGCTCCTTTGACCTAATCTCCTCCAGCCAGGTCTTGGAGCACATCCCCCAGGCAGACCTGGTGCCCATCCTGGCCGAGTGCCGGCGGCTGTTGTCGCCCCGGGGCGTGCTGTGCCTGGAGGTGGACATGCACGACCACTTCCACTACTTCGAGCCCGGCATCGGTCCCTACAACTTCCTGCGCTTCAGCCCCGGGGCCTGGCGGCTGATCAACAGCGGCCTGCACTATCAAAATCGCCTGCGCCTGCCCGACTACCTGCACGCCGTGGAACGGGCCGGCCTGGTAGTGGTGCAGCGGGCCGTGACCTGGCCCAGCGCCCAGGACCTGCAACGGCTGCGCGCCCTGCCCCTGGCGGCGCAATTCGCGGGCGGCCGCTACCGGCCCTATGAGCTGGCCGCGCGTTCGGTCCGGCTGGTTTGTTGCCGCGCCAAAAGCTGACCCAGCCAAGCCCCGCCGATCAATCCAGTTGCGCGCCCTGAGCCTCCAGCCAGATGTCCAGCACCAACAGTATCCAGGTCTTTTGGGGGGCCTGCGGCCAGCCCAGGCGGGCCTGCTCCACGATGGTGGCCATGAGTTTCTTGCTGAAGACGCCTGCCAGGCGGCTGTGGGGGCCGGTGAGGCGCTCCAGGGCCCAGGCCGCCGTGTCGTCCTCCTCCAACCAGCGGTAGCAAGGCAGGGGGAAGCCCTGCTTGGGCCGCTCCAGGATGGCCCGGGGCAGGAGCTGGCTGGCGTACTGGCGCAGCACCCGCTTGGTGTCGTAGCCGTCCTGGGCGTCGTAGACCACCTTCACCTCGTCGGGCTGGGCATTGGCCCACTCCACCAGGCGGTAGTCCAGAAAAGGCAGGCGCAGCTCCAGGGAGGCGGCCATGCTCATGCGGTCGGACTTGCGCAGGGGATCACCCTCCAGCCAGGACTTCTGGTACACGGCCAGCATCTGGCCCAGGGGCGTGGGGTAGCGCACCTGGCCGTACTCCTGGCGCGGGATGTCCAGGCTGTCCTGGCCGGCGAAACCGGGCCACAAGGCCTCTTTCTCGTCTTGCAGGAAGTTCTTGGACTCGATGGGCAGGTTTTGCAGGTTCCATTGCAACAGGGGCACTCTCGCCGCCTGCTCCAAAAGCTCGCGCTTGCCGTTGGGCAGCACCTCGCCCACGGCGCGGGCCGTGGCCTTGAGCAGCCAGGGGGGCAGGCGTTGCAGGCGGGCCACCCGCTGCCACAGGTGGGCGTCGTACTGAAAAGTGTAGCCGCCCAGCACCTCGTCGGCGCCCTCGCCGCCCAGGAGCACCTTGACGTCCTGGCGGGCCAGGCGGCACAGCTCGTGAAAGGGCACCATGGTCAGGTCGGCCAGGGGCTCGTCCATCATGGCCAGGCAGTAGGGCAGCCGCTCCATGAAGGTGGCGCGGTCCAGGGTCAGCTCGTGGTGCCGCGAGCCGATGTGCCGGGCCACCTGGCGGGCGTAGGCCAGCTCCGAGAACTCCGCCCCGCCGCTGAAGTCCACCGAGTAGGTGTTGACCTGGCAATGGCCCAGGGCCAGGGCGGTGGCGGCCACGGCGCTGGAATCCAGGCCGCCGCTGAGCAGGATGCCCACCGGCACGTCCGAGGCCTCCATGCGCAGCTTGACGGTGTCCCTGAAGAGATCGGTGAAGTCGGCCAGGGGCTCGGCCGAGGCCTGGCCCTTGGGCTGGTCGTTGTCCCAGAAGCTGGTGAGGCGCGGGTGCTGGCCATTCTTAAGCGTCAGGCAGGCCCCGGGGGCCAAGGCCACGATGTTTTCCCAGATGCTCTGGGGTTGGGGGATGTAGCGGAAGGTGAGGTAGTCCCAGAGGGCCTGGCGCGAAAGGCGGGGCGTAACCAGACCCGAGGCCAGGATGGCCTTGACCTCGGAGCCGAACAAGAGCACCTGGCCGTCCCAGTGGTAGTAGAGCGGCTTCTTGCCCAGGCGGTCGCGCAAGAGGGTCAAGGTCTGGCCCCGGGGGTCCCAGGCGGCCACGCCGAACATGGCGTTCCAGGCGCCCACCGCCTTGAGCCCCTGGCGTGCCAGGCTCTTGAGCAGCACCTCGGTGTCGCTGGTGGTGGCGAAGCTCTCGCCACGCTCCTCCAGGCCCCGGCGCAGGTCGCGGTAGTTGTACAGCTCGCCGTTGTAGACCAGCCCCAGGCCGCTGGCCTGGTCCCACATGGGCTGATTGCCGGTGTCCAGGTCAATGATGGACAGCCGGCGCATGCCGAAGCCGAAGCCGTCTTGGGCGTGCAGGCCGCGGTCGTCGGGTCCGCGGTGGCTTAAGCTGTCCACCATCCGCTCCAGGTGGGCCTGGATTTTCTCTCGTGGCCAGGGGGCCAGCAGTCCGGCTATTCCGCACATGGGGCGATCACTTCTCCCGCAGAAATGGCGACAGGAACCTCACCCCCGCCAGCTTGGCGCGCCAGAAGGCCCGCTCCTGGGCGTTGAGCCCCAGGAACAGGGCGCAGGGCAGCCAGACCAGGGCGTAGGCCCCGAAGGCCAGGAAGAGCCCGGGCCAGGACCCCACCCGCCACTGGCTGAATAAGAGCCCCAGGGGCAGGGCGGCGGCCAGGCAGGTCAGCCCGGCGCGCATGGGTCCCTGGCGCCAATAGTCCAGGGGGCGCAGGCCCAGTTGACGGCAGGCAAAGGCGGGGATGAGGAGGGGACGCAGGCAGAGCATGACCCCGCCCACCAGGGCGGCCATGGCCAAGAGGCCGAAGGCCTTCACCAGGGGCCAGGCCAGAAGCAGGACCAGGGCCAACTCGCTTAGGTTGACCCAGCCGATGAGCCGGTGACGGCCTATGCCCAGGAGCATCACCTCACAGGGGCGCACGCACATGTACATGGTCATGGGGCCGATGAGCAAAAGGGCCACCGTGGCGCTGTCGCTGAAGTTGGGCCCCAGCCACAGCAGGTAGAAGGGCCTGGCCAAAAGGGCCACCCCCATGCCGATGAAGGAGCCCAACAGCGAAGAGTACAGCCCGGCGCGCAACAAGAGCGCCCGGGCCTCGCCATGGGCCTCCTTGGCCACCAGGGCGGCGTAGCGCGGCTGCACCACTCCCACCCCGGCGTCCACCAGGCTGCGCTCCTGGGCCAACAGGCGGCCGCCGATGGCGTAAACGGCCACCTGCGCCGGGTCCAGGAGCGCCCCCAGTAGCAGGATGGGCGCCTGTTGCAGGCCAATACTCCCGGCGATGACCGGCAGCATGTTCAGCGCATACTTAATCAGGCGCCAGGCCTTGTCCTTGTACCAGCCCGGCCGGGGCAGGGCGCCCAGGGGCCACAGCTTGCGGCTTAGCCAAATCACGCAGCAGAGGATGCCCAGGCCCTCCCAGAAGTGGATGCTGGCCATGGTCAAGAGTCCGCCGCCCTGGGGCAGGAAAAACAGGAGCAACCCGGCCAGGGTCAGGCTGGCCAGTATCTCCACCGAGTAGACTTGGTGGTGATGCTCTCGCGAGAGCAGTATCTCCTCGAACACCCGCCGGGGAAAGCCAAGGGCGGCCAGCAGGGCCAACATCAGCAAGGCCCAATTGAAGGCCGGCCGCAGGTGTTGGGGTACCTTGGACTGGTACAGTCCCCCCAGGTAGACCACGGCGAAGACGCCCAGGGCCACCAGGGCGATGAAGCTGTACATGGTCAGGGCCGAGGACAGGGTCTGTTTGGCCTCGCGCTCCTGGCCCACGGCGCGGTAGGAGGCCAGGGCGTTGTCCAGGGCCGGGGCCAGGCCCAGGTCCAGGATGTTGCAGGTGCCCATGAGGCTGGCCAGGATGGTCCACACGCCGTAAGTGTCCTGGCCCAAGTGACGCACGATGAAGGGCGTTATCAACAGGGCCACCAGGGTGGCCTGCACGTTGTTCACCGTGCTTATGAGGGCGTTGCGCAGGATCATGGCCGCCGGCCCCCCGCCTAGGCCATGGGCGTGAGGATGGTGGGCAGGCCGTGGCGGCAGGCCAGGTACAGCCGCCGGGTCTCCAGGTGGGTGGGACCCAAGTCGGCCAGCACCGCGAAGTGCCGGCTTAAGGCGGCCAGGAAGCTAGCCTGCGAGTACTCCCCCGAGGCCAACAGGTCGGCCGCCACCAGGCGCTCAACGTATTTGTCCGGGGGCAGCACGAACTCGATGAGCAGGTGAGCGCCGGTCAGGCCGGCCAAGAAGGCGATGAAGTCGTCCATGGTGGAAAAAAGCAGGCGGTTGCCCTCCTTGTCCGAGAACATGTAGTGGATGGTGGAGAGAAACAGCACCGTGTCGAAGGGCTGGGCCAGGCCCAGGTCGGGGATGGAGGCCTGCCGAAAGCTGACGTTGTTCAGGCCCAGGCGTTGGCGGGCCGCTTCGGCCTGGGCCAGGGCCTGTTGGTTGCGGTCCAGCCCCAAGGCCTGGGAGGCGCCCATGAGCGCCGCCTGCATGGGGAAGAAGCCGGTATCGCAGCCCAACTCCAAGAAGCTTTTGCCCCGCACCAGGGCCTCCCACACCGGCCACAGCTTGGTGAGCTTCTTGAGGGTGTCGTCGTAGGCTGCCAGGCAGTCGGCCGAGTAGACATAGCTCTGGTACTGGTTCTGCACCGCGAACTGGCGCGCGAACCACAGGCGGGGAAGGTGGTTGAAGACAAAGTCGTAGATCAGCTTTTTCATGTACCGCCCATCCCCGCCGGGGGCCGGCCCCACCCCCTGCTGGCCGGCCAGATTCTTCATCCCTGGCGCAGGTGGCACCAGAGCAGGTCCAGTTCGGCCGCCAGGAAGGCCTCCAGCAGCCGCGCGGGCTCTCCCGCCGCCAGGAGGGCCGGGTCCAGGCGCCGGCGCACTATCTCGTTGCCGGCCAGGCCCGCCAGGGGGCAGGTGAAGGCCGGCTCCACGTCCACCAGCTTGATGGCGCCCGTTATCGGGTCGCGGCACCAATTGTCCTCGTTGTAGTCCAGAAGCACAAGCCCCGTCTCCAGGGACCAGGCGCGTAGATCGGCGAAGAAACGGCGCAGGGGCTCCGGCCCGGCCAGGCCGCCGGGCAGCAGAGGCAAGCCGGCGTCCTCCACCAGATAGGCCCCGCAGTCCAGCCAGGTGGCCGCCGGGGCCAGGCCGCGTTCGGCCAGACTGTTCAAGAGCTCGGCGCCCCGCCGGACCTCATCCGCTCCCACCACGCGGTGGGGCTCATAGAACTGGGCGCGCAGCACCTTCAACAGCTCCAGGCGGCCCCGTACCCTGAAGACGTAGTAATGGCACCCCTCGGCCAGGTGCCGCACCCAAAACAGGCGCCCCCCGGGCAGGCGCAGCCGCCGCCAAAGGGGGCTTTTCTTGAGCACCAGGCGGTGCAGCTTCCAGGCTAGCCAGGTCCTGGGCGTCTTCTTGACCATCGGCCCTATATACCGGCTGGGGGCGATTGATGATTGCGGCAACAATTCACAGGGCATGCTATCATGCCGCGAGGCCCCGTGAGATTAAATAATGGACCGCATGGAAACTAAAGCCCAGCCTCTGACCGTGTTGCAGGTGGTGATAAGCCTGCGCACCGGCGGCCTGGAGCGCCTGGTGCTGGACATGGCGCGCCTGGCCCCCGGAGCGGGGCTCAAGCCGGCGGTGGCGGTGCTGGACCAGCCCGGCGAGTTGGCTGAGCATCTGGACCCCGGGGTGCCCCTGGCCCTCTTGCGCAAACGGCCGGGCCTGGATTTCTCCCTGGTGGGCGGCCTGCGCCGCTTCATGCGCCAGCACCAGGTGGACGTGGTACACGCCCACAACCCCGGCGCGGCCTTCTACGCCGGCCTGGCGGCACGCCTGGAACGCCGGCCCATGGTCACCACCCTGCACGGGGCCAACTTCGAGGGCGACCGCACCCTGCGCTGGCTGACCCGCCTCAGCGCGAGGATGGGCCGATATCTGGTATGCGTGGGCCAAGAGGCCCGGGCCACGGCCCAGGCCAGCGAGAGGGTGCCGGCCCGCCGGCTCAGGGTGATCCACAACGGCGTGGACCTCATGCGCTTCGCCCCCGACCCGGCGGCACGCTCGCGCCTGCGCCGCTCCCTGGGCATCGCCGGCGACCAAGCCGTCATCATCAGCGTGGGCCGCCTGTCCTTCGAGAAAGACTGTGTCACCCTGTTCGAGGCCTTGAGGCACTTGGCCGGCCTTCGCCGCCGGCCCCGGCTGTGGCTGGTGGGCGACGGCCCCCAGATGCCGGCCTACCAGGAGGCCGTGGGCCAACTGGGCCTGGCCGAGGAAGTGCGCTTCTGGGGCAACCGCCAGGACGTGGCCGAGTTGCTCTCCGCCGCCGATGTCTTCGCCCTGTCGTCGCTGAGCGAGGGTATCTCCATCGCCATCCTGGAGGCCATGGCCTGCGGCCTGCCGGTGGTGGCCACCGCCGTGGGCGGCAACCCCGAGCTGGTGCAGGAGGGACGCAGCGGTTTGTTGGTGCCGCCGCGCGAACCCCAGGCCCTGGCCAACGCTCTGGCGCGCTGCCTGGAGGACCCGGAGTGGTCCCGCGAGCTGGGCCGGGAGGGGCGCGCCCTGGCCCAGGGGCGCTTCAGCCTTGAGGCCATGGTGGAGGCCTACGCCCGGCTGTATCATGAGGTGCGAGGCGGCTAGCCGGGGGCGTGGGTTGGTGCTAGTTTTAGGGATGGCCGGCGCCAGGCGGCGGCCAATCAGACTACCATGCAACGGCGGCGGCGCGGCCCGCCGCCCAGCGGCAACGAGGTCAGCGTGAAGCAAGGTTTCATCACTCGCGCCTGGAGTCAGTTGCCCCTGGCCTGGCGGCAGCGCATCCGGCCCATACCCAACTTTTTCCGCCGGCTGGTGTGGGGCTGGCGGGGGGTGCGGGTCCAGGCGGGCGGGGCCAGCTTTCTGGTGGACTACGCCTCGGGCACCGAGTTCTACCGGGCGCGGGTCTTCCCCACCCTGGAGGGCGACTTCACCCTGGTCTTCGCGGCCCTGGCCAGCCAGGCGGCGGTGATCCTGGACGTGGGCGCCAACATGGGGCTCTACTCCCTCTTGGGTGCCAGCAAGAACCCCGCCGCCCGGGTCTACGCCCTGGAGCCCGAGCCCCACAACCTGGAGGCCATCCGGCGCAACCTGAGGGCCAACCGCCTGGACAATGTCACGCCCCTGCCCCTGGGCCTGGGCGACCGGCAGGAAACCGTGATCCTGCGCCTGGAGGGCCTCAGCGAGAACGCCGCTGGCACCGGCCATCACGTGGTCAATGAGGGCGAGGGCCTGCCCATCCTGGTGGCCGACCTGGACTCGCTCATCGCCGCCGGGCTGGTGGCGCCGCCGGACCTCATCAAGATGGACATCGAGGGCTACGAGTTCAAGGCCCTGAAGGGCATGCGCCGGCTCTTGGCCCAGCGCCACCCCGACCTGCTCATCGAGGTGCACCCCGCCATCCTGCTGGGGCATGGCCAGAGCGTGGAGGAGATGGAGGCCTTCCTGGCCGCCCTGGGCTATCACCGCCGGGTCTTCGCCTGCGAGGACACCACCCTCTTGCGCGCCTGGTACTGGGCCTGCCGGGAGTGAGCCCCCTGGCCGGACATGAGGCCCCCGCCGGCCCGCCGGCCCCGTCAGGGCCCTTGCGGGTGCTGGCCCTGACCAGCCTGTTTCCCAACCCCTATCGGCCCGACCTGGCCGCCTTCAACCGCCAGCAGTTAAGCGCCCTGGCCGGGCTGTGCCGCTTGGAGCTGGTGGCGCCCATGCTCTGGACCCACGCCCTGGCCTGGACCCCCCGGCGTCCCGCCATCCTGCCGCCCCTGCCCTTCCCGGTGCGCCGGCCCTGGTTCTGGTATCTGCCGGGGGTCAAGCGCTCTTGGCATGGCCGGGCCTTGCTGCGCTCGGCCTGGCCCAGCCTGCGGCGCGCCGCCACCAACCTGCGGCCCCAGGCGCTCCTGGCCACCTGGCTGTTTCCCGACGGCTGGGCCGGGCTGATGGCCAGCCGGCGCCTGAATCTGCCCCTGGTGGTCAAGCTGCACGGCAGCGACCTAAACTCCCTGCGCGGCGACCGGGAGCGCCTGCCCTTCCTGCGCCAGGTCCTTTGCCAGGCCGCGGCCGTGGTGGCCGTGAGCCCCTCCCTGGCCCAGGCCGCCCAGGAACTGGGCGCGCCACTCGAGCGCCTGCACCTGGTGCCCAACGGCGTGGACCAGGACCTGTTTCGCCCAACCGACGCCCAGGCCGCCCGCCGCGAGCTGGGCCTGCCCCTGGCGGGGCCGCTGCTCACCTACGTCGGCTGGCTGGTGCCGGTGAAGGGGCCGGAGGTGGCCCTCAAGGCCCTGGCCGTGACCCCGGGGGCGCACTTGGCCGTGGTGGGCGACGGTCCCTTGCGGCCGGCGCTCATGGCCCTGGCCCGCGAGCTGGGCATCGCGGGCCGCGTCATCTGGGCGGGCAGTCAGCCCCACGCCCGGGTGGCCCGCTACTTGGCCGCCAGCGACGCCCTGGTGCTGCCCAGCCTCTCCGAGGGCGAGCCCAACGCCGTGCTGGAGGCCCTGAGCTGTGGGCGGCCGGTGGTGGCCTCGGCGGTGGGCGGGGTACCGGGCCTGGTGGCAGAGGGGCTCCAGGGCGCTCTGGCCCCGCCCGGCGACGCTCCGGCCTTGGCGGCGGCCATGGCCCGGGTGCTGGGGCGCGCCTGGCGGGCCGAGGATTTGGCCGCCTCGGTGGCCGGGCGCAGTTGGACGGCCAGCGCCGCGGCCCTGCTCCAGGTGCTCAGCCAGGCCGCCCAGGAGCGAGGCACGGCATGAAGACGGTCCTGTTCATCAGCTATATCTTCCCGCCCGCCGGCGGGGCGGGCGTGCAGCGGGCGCTCAAGTTCGTCAAGTACCTGGGCAGCCATGGCTGGCGCTCGGTGGTGCTCACCCCGGACCGCCCCTCGGTGCCGGTCCTGGACCCCAGCCTGGCCCGCGACCTGCCCCCCGGCCAGGTGGTGCGCCGCCTGCCCAGTTGCGAGCCGCCGGCCCCGGCCGAGGCCTCCACCAGCGGGGCGGCCCAGGGCGCCGGCCTCTTGACCCGCCTCAAGGCCGCGGATTTTTCAGCAAGGGTTTCGCGGCCAAGGGAGGAGGCCGGCTATGGCAAATGCTGGTGCGCCGCCTGGAGGGCTTCCTGGTGCATGGCGCCAGCCGGGTCATCGGCAACACCCCCGCGATGACCGCCGGCCTTCAGCGCCGCCATGGCGGGCCGGCGGCCAAGTATGTCTGGATACCCAACGGCTACGACCTGGAGGACTTCGCGGTCCTGGAGGACCCCCCCGCCGGCCCGCCCCCCCGGGATGGCCGGCCCCTGAAGCTCCTGTACACGGGCACGGTCTTCCAGTCCCACCCCCTGGACGACCTGTGGGCGGCTTTTGCCCTCCTGAGCCCGGCCCAGCGCCAGGGCTATGAGGTGGAGATCGTGGGCCGAGTGGTGCCCGGCCAGATGGTGGACCCTGGCTTGGAAGGCCTAAGCGTGCGGGTGCTGCCCTACGAGCCCCACCATCAGGTCATCCGCCGCATGGCCGGGGCGGACGTGCTGGTGCTGACCCTGGCCGGCCTGCCCGGCCTGGAGCTGATGGTGCCGGCCAAGCTCTTCGAGTACCTGGCGGTGCGGCGTCCGGTGCTGGGGGTGCTGCCCCGGGGCGCGGCCAGCCAGATCGTGGAGGCGGCCAAGGCTGGGTCAGTGGTGCAACCCGGACAGCACCGGGAGCTGGCCGACCTCCTGGCCCGCTGGCTGCACGAGCCCCCCGCCCCCCTGGCGGCGCCGCCCCTAGCCTTTGACCGCCGCGTCCTGGCCGGGATGTTGGCTCGCGCCCTGGACCAGGCCCTGGCCGCCCCCCCCCGGCGGGATTGAGCCGACCATGGCCGTGCTGACCAGCATCCTGCCCGTCTTTTTGGTGATCGGCCTAGGCATGGCCGGCGCGCGCCGGGGCTGGTTCCCGGCCCAGTTCATCGAGCCGGCCAACCGCCTGGCCTACAACCTGGCCATTCCGGCCCTGATCTTCCGCGCCGTGGCCAAGGCCCCCCTGAGCGAGGCCCTGCACCCCCTGCCCATGCTGCTGGCCCTCTTGGGCGTCACCCTGGGCTGGCTCTTGGCCGTGGCGGCGGCCCGCCCGGCCTTGGGCGCGGCCAACGGCCGCGACCCCCGCCGGGCCTCCTTCATCCAGGGCGCCATCCACGGCAACCAGGCCTACATCGGCCTGGCGGTGGTCTACTACGCCCTGGGCCAGGCCGGGCTCAACGCCGCGGCCCTGGTGGTGGCGGTCATCATCATCATGCAGAACCTCCTGGCCGTGCTGAGCCTGCACCACTGGGGGGGAGGGGCCACCCAGGGCGCCTCGCCGGTCAAGGCGGTGCTGATGAGCCCCATCATCGGCGCCTCGGCCCTGGGCCTGGCCTACTCCCTCAGCGGGCTGCCCCTGCCCAGGGTGCTGGACCAAACCCTGAACATCCTGGCCGGCCTGGGCCTGCCTCTGGCCCTGCTCATCATCGGGGCCAAGCTCAGCCAGGGCCGCCTGGGCGGCAACCGGGGCCTGCTGGCCCTGATCGCTCTCCTGAAGCTGCTGGTGATGCCCGCCGTGGGCTGGGGGCTGTTCTGGCTGGCCGGCCAGCAGGGGCTGCCCATGCAGGTTACGGTGATTCTCCTGGCCTCGCCCACGGCCACCATCAGCGTCATCATGGCCGGCCACCTGGGCGGCGACGTGACCCTGGCCTCGGAGAACGTCACCCTCACCCACGCCCTCTCGGCCCTCACCTATTCCCTGTGGCTGGTGCTGCTGCACGCCTGATACCGCAAGGCGACCAAAAAAAAGAGCGGGCTGTATCACCAACCAGGGCCGCTCCCCGGGCCTCGCCGGCTCCCGTACTAACCTTGTCTAACATACAAGGGGCGGGGTTTACCCCCGCCCGCTCTTTGTTGCGGCAACCAGGCGGAGGTCAGGCCCTCAAGCGTTGTCCAGGGCGGCCAGGCCCTCGCGGGCGGCTTGCAGGTTGGGCTCCAGGCTTAAGGCCCGGCGGTACTCCTCGCGGGCCGCCTCCTTCTGGCCGCGGGCCACCTCCACCCGAGCCAGTTGCAGGGCCAGGAAGGCGTCGCCCGGGTGCTCGGTCACTCCCAGGCGCAGGAGCTGGGCCGCCTCCTCCCAGCGGTCCAGGGCCGCCAGGGCCTGGGCCTGGGCACGCAGGTGGCGGGAGGCGTGGGGCTCCAGTTCCCGCGCCCGCCGGGCCAGGGACAGGGCGATCTCGCGGTTGGCGCGGCGCTCCAGGTAGAGCCCGGCCAGGCCCGACAGGGCGGCGGCGTCGTTGGGGTTAACCTTCACCGCCTGGTTGAAGGCTTCCTCGGCCTCGCTGAAGCGGCCGGCGGTAATCAGGGCCTCGCCCAGGTGGCGGTGCACGGCCCGGCGGCAGCCCGGCTGGCGGGAGGCCCGGGCCAGGAGGTCCAGGGCCGTGTCCAGACGCCCCTCGTCCTGGGCCAGGCGGCCCAGTTGGAACAGGGTGTCGGCGTGGTCCGGGGCCAGGGTCAGGCTCTGCTCCAGGTTCTGGCGGGCCTCGGCCAGGCGGCCCTGGCCCATGAGGGCGTAACCAAGGTTGTAGTGGGCCATGAAGTCCTGGGGCGCGGCCACCAGCACTCGCTGGAAGAACTCCAGGGCCTTGTCGGCCTGGCCCAAGTGGCCGTAGCACACGCCCAAGGAGTTGAGCACGTTGGGCTCCTGGGGGTTGAGCAAGAGCGCCTTTTCGTACTCGCGGATAGCCTCGCGCAGGCGTCCCTGGCCGAAGAGCTCGTCGCCGCTGACGTTGAGGCTCACGGCGTCGAAGATCACCGCCGCGCCAGGCTCCAGGAAGCCGGCGTGCACCAGGGCCTTGGCGGCGTTGTCCAGGCAGTCGGCGGCGGCAAACCCCGGACAGGGATGATACCCCACGCCGGCGCGCAGCACCCGCTCGCTGCCCTGGGCCTGGCGCTGCAATACCCGCAGGGCTAACTGCTGGGCCGCCGCCGGTTCCATGCCGGGCAAAAGCGCCGCCAGGGTGTCGGGGGCGAAGCGGCCCAACATCTCGTGGCGAGGAAAGACCTCGCGGGCGCTCTCGGCCAGGGTGCCCATGAGGGTGTCGGCGCCCACCCGGCCCACCATCTCCCTGAGGCCTTCCATGCCCTCCACGCGCATGAGCACCGCGCACAGGGGCTTGTTCTCGGCGCACAGGGCGCTGAACAGGGCCATGAAGGAGCGGTGATTGGCCAGGCCGGTCACCTCGTCCAGGCTCACCTTGATCTCGCGCCCGCCCAGGATCACCACCCGCTCCAGGCCGGCCTCCACCTGGGTAACGGCCTCGTGCCCCAGGCGGCGCAAACGGTCGCCGGAGCGCAGGCGCCAGGTGGGGTCGCCCAGGGAGACCACCTCGGCCAGGGACTCGGTCTCGCCCACGCTAACCACCATGATCTCGGCCTTGGGCTGGCCGGCCCCGGCGGCCTCCTGGCCGCCGGCCACCTGGAAGCGCTCGCCCTCCAACAGGCCGTGCACCCGGCCCAGGTCCAGGCGCACCCTGTCCAGGGGCAACACCTCGGTGAGCCGGCCGGCCTTGTCCACGATCTCGTGGAAGAACAGAGGCTCCTCCAGGCCCAGGCGGGCGGCGCATTCCAGGGCG
>JACQYR010000230.1 GCA_016208115.1 Desulfarculus sp. | reverse complement strand
TTGGCGCAAACGGCCAGGGCCGGGAGGCGTCGTGCACCCCGGCCCTGTGTTGTTTCCTTGCAGTGACCTTTAGCCCAGCGGGCGCAGCTCGATTTCAACCCTTCGGTTCTGCTGGCGGGCGTTCTCGTCCAGGTTGGGCAGGCGGGGCTGCTGGTCGGCCAGGCCGCGGATGCTCACCCGCGACTTGTCTATGCCCTTGGTCATGAGCGCGCGCCCCACCGAGGCCGCCCGCGCCGCCGACAGCTCCCAGTTGCTGGCGAACTGCGGGGTGGCGATAGGCAGATCGTCGGTGTGGCCGGTGACGATCACCGCCGTGCGGGGGTGGCGGGCCAGCACCTCGGCCAGCCGGCCCAGGGTGCTCTTCATGCCCGGCTTGATCTCGGCCTTGGCCAGATCAAAGGTGATGGCCTCGGGCAGGCGCAGCACCACGGTGTCACTGCCACGCTCCACCACCAGGCCGTTCTGCTCCTGGCCGCTGGAGGCCTGGCGCACCTGGCCCAGCAGTTGGTTGAGGCTGGCCTCCTCCAGGGGGGCGGCCTGGGCGGGCAGGCTGTCGCTGGCGCTCAAGAGGGCCAACAGGTCGCGGTCCAGGCGGGGGCCGGCCTGGCGAGGATTGTCGCTGAGATCGGCCACCACGGGCGCGGGCAGGCCGGGGTCGGAGGTGCCGGCCAGGGCCACGGCCAAGAGCCCCTGGCGGGTGCTGGCGGGCGAGGCGTCCTCCAGGGCGAAGGGGTCGGGCGCCGGGGCCGGGGGGGCCGCCTGGGCCACGGGCATGGCCGCCTTGTAGATCACGCGCACAACGGGCTGGCCGCCGGGCTGGCTGGTCAGGGGGCCGCTGGGCTGGCCCAGGGAGAAGATCAGCACGAAGAAGACCAAGAGCAGGCACATCAGGTCGCTCAGGCTGATGTAGAAGATGGGCGATTCCTCCTCTTGCACGAACCTGGCCAGGGGCCGGCGGCGGCTCAAGGCCCGGCGGGCCGGGGAGCCGGCCTGGGCGGCGGTCCGCGCCGGGGCCGCCTGGGGCTGGCCATCGTCCTGGGAGGTGGCCGGCGCCTGGGCCGGCGTGGCCGGGCGCTGGGCCGCGGGCGCCATGCGCTGGCGGCGGGAGGCCGGGGAGATCGTGGCGGTGTCCCAGGGGGCCGGCCCACACAGGGGCAGAGTGTCCAGGGGCATGGTGTCCAGGGGCAAGGCCCCGGCGCCCATCCTGGGGGCGATCAGGCTAGCGTCCATGTTCGGCGCTCCGGGAGGTGGAGTGAAGGTGGAGGCCCAGGTTGCGCACGCCCTTGAGGGCGCCCGTCCAGGGCTTGCCGCCCTTGGCCTGGCCGTCCTCGGCGGCGGGCTCGGCTTGGCCCTCGCCGCGGGCCAGGCGGTAGGAGCTCAGGCGGGCGTCCATGGCCGCGCCGTTGTCGTCGGCGGCCAGGCCCATGATCCCCTCGGTGATGATGGTCATCTCCTCGGCCTCGGCCCGGTTGCGCTCCTTGAGCTTGCGCTCCAGGGGCAGGACCATCAGGTTGGCCACCATGATGCCGTAGAAGGTGGTAAGCAAGGCCACGCTCATGCCCGAGGCCACCGCGCTGGGGTCCTTGAGGGCGTGCAGCATGCGAATCAGCCCCACCACGGTGCCGGCCAGGCCGAAGGCCGGGGCCAGGCGGCCCATGAGGTTCAAGACCGCGCGCTCGGCCGCGCGGCGCGGGAGAAAGAAATCGAACTCCTGCTCCAGGCGCTCGCGAATCTCGCCCCGGTGGCGGTTGTCCACCACCAGGGCCACGCCCAGGGCCAAGAAGGGGTTGCCGGTGGCCTGGGCGGCGGCCTCCAGGGCGCGGTCGCCCTCGCCGCGGCGCAGGCGGGTCAGGCGCACGAAAAGCTCCCTGATCTCTTGATGGCCGCGCACCCGCCGGCGGTTCAAGTGGCGCACCTGCCGCCAGCAGCCCAGCAGCACGTCCTTGGGGAAGGCCAGGTACACGCCCAGCACGGTGCCGCCCATGACCAGCAGGATGCCGGCGGGGTTGAAGAACAGGCCCAGGTCCCCGCTCATGACCAGGGTGGGCACCAGGACCAGGACGGCCAGGAAGAAGGCGATCAAGTGCTTGCGGCTCATGGGGACCCCCGTGTGGGCAAATGGTTTCGCACTAGGGCATATACAAGGGCCGTGCCAAGCGGGGCTATCAGCGTAACATGTCGTTATGGCAATGATATTAATGCTGGCCTGGCGGTGGGTGCGGTGGGCGGAGGCCCTGGGCACCCGGCATTTTCTGCCCGGTGGGGGCTGTGCTATGCTGGCCGCGCCGGCAAGGCCCCCCGGCCGGCGCGGCGGCCAACCCTTCTAGCCAGAGAGGCGCCCATGTCCCAAGAACGCCAGCGCATACCCGTCAACCCCGGCGTCACCCTGGAAGCCGCCCTATCCCTGCCCACGGAGCCGGCCAAAGCGGCGGCGCTAATCCTGCACCCCCACCCCCTCTACGGCGGCTCCATGGACAACAACGTGGTGCAGGCCCTGGAACAGGCGGCGCTGGCCGCCGGCTGGGCGGCGCTCAAGTTCAACTTCCGGGGGGTGTGGCCCAGCACCGGCCAGCACGACCACGGCCAGGGCGAGCAGCAGGACGTGATCGCCGCCGCCGCCTGGCTGCGCGACCGCCTGGGCCTGCCCTTGGGCCTCCTGGGCTACAGCTTTGGTACACTGGTGGGCTCCGCCACGGCCCCACGCCTGGGGGCCATCGCCGCCGGGGCCTGGATCGCGCCGGCCCTGGTCTTGGGTCCCCTGGCGCCCTGGCCACCACATGCGGGGCCTCTGCTCCTGGTGGCCGGCGACCGCGACCCCTACACCCGCTTGGAGGGTCTGGAGGCCTACGCACAGGGTCTTGGTACACGGGGCCGCCTGGTCACCCTGCCCGAGGCCGACCATTTCCTCGGCGGGCGGGAGAGTGTACTAATTCAGGAAGTTAGCGCCTGGCTGGCGCAAGCGCCGTTGTGAAATATCTTGGCCCATATCCCACATCTCGTGGCCAAGGTAAATTTTAGCCACCATATCTTGATTTTTATCTTGACAGCCCCAGGAGGGGTTGCTAGGGTGGAGCCGGTAGTTAATGTACCAAGTCCTTTGGCGTTCGCCCGCAACAAGCCCTGCACCATGGAACGCGGCCCAATCCGAGGTGGGCATGGCATTGGTGGCCAGGGCTGCCACTCCCCAGGAAGGCCCAAGCCTTCCCCCCTCCCCGCGCAGGGCCGGTCCCCAAGCCGGCCCTGCCCTTTTTTAGCCCGCCCACCCGCGCCGCAAAACTTGCCCAGGCCCCGCCGCCGTGCTAAAAAAAAGACATACCCCGCATAGGCCATGTCCCTACTCACCAAACCAGGGAGCGGCTTGGAAGACAGCGAACACCGCAGAGAAGTCCAGGAACTGGCCCAGGAGCTGGAGAAGTACCGCCAGATCGTGGAGACGGCCGGCGACGCCGTGGTCAGCGTCAACCAGCACCACGAGGTGGTGTACATGAACGCCGCCGCCGAACGCCTCTTCGGCTACCAGCGCCACGAAATCCTGGGCGGCGACCTGGCGCCCCTGATCCCCAGCGAGCACCGCCAGGCCCACCGCCACTACCTGGAGCGCTACCTACGCACCGGCCAGGCCCGGGTGCTGGGCCACTCCGCCGAATTGATGGCCGAGAGCAAGGACGGCGCCCGGCTACCCATCTCCATAAGCTTCAGCGTGGCCCATTTGGCCGACGGGCCCCTGTTCACGGCCATCATGCGCGATCTGTCGGCCGAGCGCAGCCTGGCCCAGCAGGTCAAGCACAGCCAGCAGTTGGCCCTGGTGGGCCAGACCGTGGCCACGGTCAGCCACGAGATACGCACCCCCCTGGTGCTCATCGGCGGCTTTGCCCGCCAACTGGCCGCCAAGGAAAAGTCCCTAAGTCCCCAGGGCCGGCACAAGCTGGAGGTGATCGCCCAAGAGGTGGCCCGCCTGGAGGGCCTCTTGAGCGAACTCAACGACCTGTCGCGGCCCCAGCAGTACAACTGGCGGGAGGTGGGCCTGCCCCAGGTGGTGGAGCGGGTGCGCGAGCTGATGGAGCCCCAGCTTCAGCGGGACGGCCTACATTTAAAGCTGGAACTGGCCCAGGGCCCGCCCCAGGTGGCCGCCGACCCCGACCGCCTCAGCCAGGTGCTCATCAACCTCATCCAGAACGCCGCCCAGGCCTCCCAACCCGGCCAGGAGGTGGTTTTGAGCCTGGAGGCCGACCCCCAAGGCCGGGCGGTGCTCACGGTCAGCGACCAGGGCTCCGGCATCGCCCCCCAGCATCTGTCCCAGGTCTTCAACCCCTTCTTCACCACCAAGCCCCGGGGCACCGGCCTGGGCCTGCCCTTGGCCCGGCGCATCATGGAGGAGCACGGCGGCAGCCTGGATCTCTTCAGCCAGGCCGGCCAGGGCACCCGCGTGCGCCTGACCCTGCCGCCCCTGGGCCAGGGGCCGGTAAAGCCGGCGCCAGGCGGCGAGGCCGCCTCGTAGGCGGCAGACCTGCCGGGCTTGGATATGCCTGGCTCGTGTTGGCGGGGGGGTTGGGCTAGGAGCCTGTCGGAGTAATACGCAGACAGGCTCCTAGCGGGCCATGGACGGCCCGCCCGAAATCAGGCCAAATTCTCATTTGGCATGATTTCGCAAGCTTGCCAAAATTTACTTTTGGCAAGCGCCAAGAGGAGAAAGCCAGGGATGGCTTTCTCCGACACACTCCTAAGGCAACTGGGCGCAGACCGCCCGGCGGGCCCGTTCCGAATTCCACGAAGCCCTTCTTGACGTATTCGTCCACCGCCGGGCCGCCGGCCAGGGCCTGGACCAGGGCCGGCTCCCATTGGGCCTTGATGGAGAGCCATTGGACACGGAGGCCTGAATTTACGAGTTGCTGTAGCAACTGCTGGGTGGGATTGTCTGGCATATTGACCTCGCTCTTGGCTGCCAAGAATTTAAACCACTAAATGAGGCATGAATATATTTACCAAAATCCCCTAATAAAATAACTAAACGCCCAAATCATTATCCCCCATTTGTAAGCGATTGGGACAATGGAAAACCAAACCCACCAGTAATCGCCCAAGGTTTGTTTTCTTATAAACAACAATAGAATAATACAGATCAGCCAGGCCCCAGGCATATAGAAAATCTCGCAGTCAACATCTATCCCTGAGGGGAATATTTGAAAAGCCAATAGGCAGCCCAAGCTAAATAACCAGGCCAACATCCCTACTATTATGTCAATTCTAAATCGCAATCTCGCTCTCTATGCTCAGTGTTACGTAACACTTTTCTCGATTTGTTGTAGAATTTATAAGTTCGGCCACTTTGACCTTTCCTAAAAACAATAGCATTGAGACCAATGCACGGCAATCGCGACGAAATAATGCTTTAACATCTTGATATAATGGTATAAGATGCTCTCGACGGCTTAGCTGGAGGGCATCGATGAGCAATCGTTTCGAGAGTCGGCTGTGCGGATTCCTAGACA
>JACQYR010000114.1:14062-14828 GCA_016208115.1 Desulfarculus sp. | reverse complement strand
CCTGGCGGGCGGGCCTGCGGGAAGAGGACCGCCGGGTGGGGGTCAGCGCCTCGGTGACACTGTTCCTGGCCTGGGGGCGCAAGGCGGGGTGAGGCGAAACGGGTATGCCGCGCGGCCTGGGAGCCAATGGCGTCCAGGCCGCGCGGCGGCGCAATCAAGCGTGTTGGATCAGGACGGTGCTCCGCCGCTCAAGTGGCGTATCAAGGCCAGGGCCTCGGGTGGAGGCTGGCGTTCCACCCGCCAGTACTCGCGGCCCTCAGCGGTGTGCCCCGCCAGGCCCAGGTCGCAGAGAAAACGGCGCAACAGGGCGTGATCGCCGAACAGGTGCCAGCCCTCCAGCATCCGCCTGACCTCTTCTGGGCTGAGGCGCTGGCGGGGCGGTAGCTTGGACCAGATGACCCACAGGCAGGCCACGCGCTGGCTCAGCTTGCCCGGCCAGCGCAAGAGCCGCCCCTGGTCGTCGAAGAAGCGCGCCAGGCGCTTGAGCTTGACGGCATCCACGGGTGGAGGCGAAGGCGCCGGCTGGGGACCTGGGACCCGTTCAGGGACAGAGACCTGGGACCGCAGGTGCTGGAAGTTGCGATAGCCGTTGGCTCGCGCCAGCATGTTGAGCATTTCTAGGTGGCTGGGCGGCTGTTGGCAGGTGGCGAGCTGGCCGCGCAGGGAGCGGGCCAGGGCGGAGATATCCTCCGCGTGCAGAGGCAGGACGGTTCTGGACATGGCTTATCCCCTGACGTGCCAATCCCCCTGGGGATTGCCGGTGGCC
>JACQYR010000114.1:0-14037 GCA_016208115.1 Desulfarculus sp. | reverse complement strand
CCCGGCACGGGATAAGGTGTCGAGCTTGGGTGGTGCGTGGCAGGTTTAGCTCCCCCTACGGGGGCGGCGACGCCTGAGTGAACTGCCGACCGGGAGGAAATATAGCGGAGCTGTAACGGGAACGCAAGGAGGGGAGGTGAGCGTCAGGGGTCGTCGTCGGTTCGCGAATCAGCGGGCTGGGTGGTCACGGTGGGCGTCAGGCAGCAATGGTCCACCCCCATCTCCAGGGCGCGGGCCAGGTCCAGGGGCGAGCCCTCCAGGGCCTCGTCGTCCTGGGGCGGGTCATCCCGGGGGCGCAGGTGCTCGGCCAGCCAGCGCCCTATGTCGCGGCAAAGGCCCACGTCTCGCCTCGTCCAAGGTATATACCTTAAACTAGCAGGTATTAGGCGCCGGGTCAAACCAAGGCGCGGGGGTGGGCAGCGGGCCGGGTAGGCGGTCAGGCTCAGGCTTGGGCGGCGAACGCCTCGTGAAACACCACCACGCCCCGGGCCTGGCTATCGCCCAGGGGCAGCACCAGGAAGACCTCCTGCGGTATGCCCTCGTGGACCAGCGCGGGGTCGTTCTTGAAACCGAAGCGCTGGTAATACTCTGGCGGACCCACCAGGGCGCAGCCCTGGGCGCCCAAGGCCCGCAGCCGGCTTAAGCCCTCGCGCACCAGGGCCGAGCCGATGCCCTGCCGCTGGTATTTGGGCAGCACCGACACCGGCCCCATGCCATACCAGCCGCAAGTTTTATGGGCGTCCAGGACCGTCGTCTTCGCGGCGCCGCCGGCCGACGACTTCCAGGCTCCGCCCGCCATCACGGGCTGGGCCGTGCCGGCCCCGGCCCAGCCCCAGGCCCAGGGTCTGGCGGGCCAGGAATTCAGCCTGCATATACAGCGCGAAGTCCTTGCCCAGGGCCAGATCAAACCCGCACAGGGCCAAGACCTGTTCCCGGTTCCTGATGGTGGCGTCGAAGGCCACGTATTCAGGGCTGCGCAGGCTGTAGTTGCCGCCGCTTTCCTGGGCCTCGGCGTAGGTGTAGCCCAGGCCGGCGTAGGGGGTCAGCGGCCCCAGGGGCAGGGAGAGCACCGCGGACAGATCGAGCTGCCAGTAACTTAGCGTGCACTCGTCGCGCCAACTAGTGGCGTCATCATAGCCTGATTTGTTTTCGTGCCAAGTGCCCAGCTTGCGGTCGTCGTAGCGCAGATAGCGGGTCGAGAGGCCCAGGGCCAGCCCGTTGGACAGCTTGAAGGCCTGGGCCTTGGCCCCCAGGGCCCAGACGAACTGGTCCTTCATCTTGGCTTCCCATTCCTCGGTGTTGGCCGGGTTGGTTGACAGGAACCTGCCCCCGTGGACCTGGCCGGCCTGCGCGAAGATGTTGAGCCAGTCGCGGAGGCCATAGGTCAGGCCCACCAGGAAGTACTGGTCGTCCCTAAAGCTGCCGCCAAAGGTCCCCGTGCTGGAGGTCCCGTAGGAGCTGCTGGACTTCAGCCGGAAGTCCTGGTGCTTTTGCTCGAAGACCTGGTAGGCCGACAGGCTCAGGGTGGCCTGGACAACTTGTTGTCCAGGTCGCGAAGCGACAAGAGGTTTCTTAAATGGGCTAATCCAATAGAGACCGGCAGTTGTAAAGGCGATCAGATAGAAACCTCTTGTGCCTTCGGCACCCGGACAACAAGTTGTCCGGGCCACCCGCGGAATTTAGTATGATTTTGCCGATCAAATAGTGCCCTGGCCCGTAGGGGCCACAATGGAGTATTTATTGGGTATCAACCACATCCAACGCGACTTCGATAACCTCTTCTCCACCCCACCGTTCTCTAGCAATTGCCGCACCAAGCATTCCTTTCACTCGGGAGAGGATGGCCCCAGGAATATCAGTGAAGTAGATAGGCAAATATCCGCAAGTCCACTCCATACCCCTTTTTAAGTCGTTTATGCTGATTTGCCCCGGACCAGTTGCCTCCTTTTTTACTTCCAGATTGGCGGTTATTTCTGGATCAATGGGAAAAGTCTTCCTAAGATATTCGAATCCTTCCAATAGGCGTTCTTCCTCCTCGGTCAACTCTGCGACTATTTTTATGGAATACACCTTTGTTTTTAGAGAGCTGAACCTTTTTGTTTCTAACGACTGGCTCCTAGAGACTAACAGTTTCATCCTTGGCCTCCTTGTCATTAGTGATGGGGTTTGCTTGTTCCTTATAAACCGAGTCCCCTAGGTTGGGTTGCATGAAGCATAACCCAACATCTTCATTCCGCCCCAAAGCCCGGCTCGCGGGAAACCCGGACAACAAACTTACTCCGGGCCACCCGTGGGCTCAGATGAATGGCCTCTTGGCTAAACGCGCTGCTTAATTCTAGTTTTTTACTCTTTCGCCTGCTCGGAATTCCTCCGCATTTATATCAAGCAATGCCAGAGCTGCCTCCAGGGATCTGACCACCGACACCTCAAGGTCTGCACTGACCATGTAGCTTCCATAAACCCGGCCCATGCCAAACCTGAAATCAGAGGGGGTCACAAAAACGCAATGCTCTCCCCGCAGCTTGTCTTTATAAAATGTCTCTAGTGCGGAGAAATCAACCACGGTGAATTTAGGCATGGGGCTATCTTTTAGATTTGTAAAGTCCACGATTTTTTTCATGGGCGGTACATAGCTATCATCCGCCGCCAGTTCCTCCAAATGGGCAATCAGTTCCTCAAGGGAAAGTGCCTTTTGCATCTCCACGTAAACCAGGCTCAACTTGGATATGATTTGGTATCCTATGGACATGGCACAAAATCTCGTTAAGGGTTGACGCGGGTGGCCTGGAGTAAGTTTGTTGTCCGGGTTGCGAAGCAACAAGAGGTTTCAACCAGGCATCGCCAAATTGATACCCGCGCTCGCGCCCAATGCATAATGCCTGGATGAACTGTATTGCCATTTTTCTGGTTTGTCAACCAATCCAGCCTTGACCGGATTGCTGTGCATATAATTCATCTTTTCTATCAGCTTTTGCTCAGAATAAATATTGAAGCTATAGTATCCTGCCTGCCAAATCGGTTCATCCCAGGATATCTCCTTGGCATATACCCACTGGCATTCCTTGAGGTTTCTCTTGAGTTGTATTGATGACCTCTGCTTCCATTGTTTCATGAAATAGCTCAGTTGCACCTGCTGACCAAACCACACCACGGCGTGTACGTGGTCGGGCATGATGACAAAGCCCGCGCACTTGCCATCCTGCTTGGACAATTGGGAGGTGAGAACATCAAGGACAATAGCCTTGGCTGGGTCGGCATCCAGAAGGCGCCGGCGTTTATAGCAGGAAAAAGTGAGGAAGAAGGCGTGCCCGAGGTCATCGTATGTAGCATGCTCCCCCATGTGCGGGAGGTTAACAGGAGCGCAGGGAGGAAGTCAAATCCCTAGTGCCCAGGGCAACGGGTGGATGGTTTTTCTCGGGTGGCCTGGACAACTCGTTGTCCAGGTCGCGAAGCGACAAGAGGTTTCCCAGGGGAAATGGATTAGTAAAGTTGGGAGGTTAGATGAAGGAGCAGGAGAAACCTCTTGTGCCTTCGGCACCCGGACAACAAGTTGTCCGGGCCACCCCAGACAAGAACCAATCACACCACAGCCCCTTGCCTCACTTCCTCCCGCAATCCCTCGTATCCCCTCTCAGCTTATCCAACGCATGCCCCAGGGCCGGCAGTATCACCTGCAATCCTTCCATGGCGCCCTTGGGCGAGCCGGGCAGGTTGACGATGAGGGTTGCCCCACGGATGACGCAAGCCCCCCGGCTGAGCATGGCGTGCGGGGTGTGCTTGAGGCCCTCGGCGCGCATGGCCTCGGCCAGGCCGGGCACCAGGCGGTCGGCGATGTGGATGGTGGCCTCGGGCGTGTTGTCGCGGGGCGACAGCCCCGTGCCGCCGCTGGTGAGCACCAGGGCGTAGCCGTTCTCGTCGGCGTAGCGCCGGAGAGCGGCGGCGATAAGCTCGGGCTCGTCGGGCACCACGTCGCGCGCGGCCACGGTGATGCCGGCCTTGGTGAGGGCCGCCACAAGGGAAGGGCCGGCGGTGTCCTCCCGCCGGCCCTGGGATGCCTTGTCGCTGATGGTCAGGATCGCCGCCTGATGAATAAACGATGCCTCGGTCATCAGCCTTCCTCTCCGCCCCCTCACCCAACCCTCTCCCCCGGTGGGGGCGAGGGCTCCAGAGGGACGCCCCCTCCCCCGGTGGGGGAGAGGGCTAGGATGGTGGCACTATAACCCGGCGAGGGCGCGGGCTGGGGCTTTTACTCCCTCGCCACCCGGTCGCGGGGGGAGAGGGCAGGGTGAGGGGGGCCTACCCTGGTGGTTAATTCCCTTCCTCGCGGGATTTCTGGTAGGCCTCCACCAGCTTGGCCTGCACGTCGCCCGGGGCCTCCTCGTAGTGGTCCAGGGCCACGGTGAAGGCGCCGCGCCCGCCGGTCATCTGGGTCAGCTCGGGCTGGTAGGTGAGCACCTCGGCCATGGGCACGTGGGCCTTGATGATCTGGAGGGAGCCCTTGGCCTCCATGCCCAGCACGCGGCCGCGCCGGCCGCTGATGTCGCCCATGACGTCGCCCATGGCGTCATCGGGCACGATGACGGTCAAGAGCATGATGGGCTCCATGATGGTGGGCTTGCACAGGGGCACGGCCTTCTTGAAGCCCATGGAGCCGGCGACCTTGAAGGCCATTTCCGAGCTGTCCACGGGGTGGAAGGAGCCGTCAACCAGGTGCACCTTGACGTCCACCATGGGGTAGCCGGCGTACACGCCCTGGGCCATGGCCTCGCCGATGCCCTTCTCCACGGCCGGGATGTAGTTGCGGGGGATGGAGCCGCCCACGATCTCGTCCAGGAAGACATAGCCCTCGCCGGGGGCGGCGGGCTCGACCTCAATCCAGGTGTCGCCGAACTGGCCGCGCCCGCCGGTCTGCTTCTTGTAGCGCCCCTGCACGCGGGTCTTGCCCTTGAGGGTCTCGCGGTAGGGCACCTTGGGGGTCTTGAGGTTGACCTCCACGCTGAACTTGCGCCTGAGGCGCTCCAGGGTGGTCTCGATGTGCACCGAGCCCATGCCCGAGAGGATGGCCTCGCCGGTGGCGGGGTCGCGGTCCAGGCGCAGGGTGGGGTCTTCTTCCAAGAGTTTGTTGATGCCGGCGAAGACCTTTTCCTCCTCGCCCTTTTCCTTGGCCTCGATGGCGTAAGTGATGCAGGCCGGCAGGGGCTCGACGGGCGCGAACTTGATGGGGGCCTTCTCGTCGCACAGGGTGTCGCCGGTGGTGGTCTCCTTGAGTTTGGGGATGGCCACGATGTCGCCGGGCAGGGCCTCTTGCAAGGTCTTCTGGTTCTTGCCGGTCATCTGGTATATCTGACCGAAGCGCTCCTTCATGTCCTTGTTGGGGTTGTAGGGCTGAAGCTCGGTGGTGAGCCGGCCCGAGAAGACGCGCAGCATGGTCAGGCGGCCGGCGAAGGGGTCGGCCACGGTCTTGAAGACGATGCCCGAGAAGGGCGCGGTGGCGTCGGGCAGGCGCTCCTCCTCGGCGTTGGTCTTGGGGTTGGCGCCGGTCACGGCCCCGCGCTCCACGGGCGAGGGCAGCAGTTGGTTGATGAGGTCCATGACCGGCTGCAGGCCCACGTTCTTGAGCGCCGAGCAGCAGGTGACCACGCCGAACAGCCGCTCGCGCACGCCCTTGGCCAGGGCGGCGGCCAACTCCTCGGGCTTGAGCTCCTCGCCCTCCAGATAGCGCTCCATGAGGGAGTCGTCGGCCTCGGCGATATCCTCGATCAGGGTCTCGCGGGCGCTCGCCACGTCGTCGGCCAGGTCGGCGGGGACATCGGCCACGGTCATCTTGCCCGAGCCGTCGGTCTCGAAGATATAGGCCTTGTTGGCCAAGAGGTCCACCACGCCCTTGAAGGACTCGGCGGCGCCGATGGGCAATTGCAGCTTCACGGCCTTGATGCTCAAGATGTCGGGGACCATGGAGACGGCGCGCTCAAAGTCGGCGCGCTCGCGGTCCATCTTATTGACCACGAACAGGGCGGGCAGCCCCCCCTCCTGCACGAACTCCCAGACCTTCTCGCCCTGGACCTTGACGCCGTCAATGGCGTCTATGACCATCACCGCGCCGTCCACGGCGCGCAGGGCGGCGGCGGCGTCGGAGAGGAAGTTGTCGTCGCCGGGGGCGTCCACGAAGTGCACGTTGTGCTTCTTGTGGGTGTAGTGGCCAAAGGCGGCGCTGACGCTGGCCCCGCGCTTGGTCTCCTCGGGCTCGTAGTCCAGGGCGGCGTTGCCCTCGTCCACCTTCCCCAGCCGGTCCACCACTTTGGCGTTGAACAGAAGGGCCTCGGCCAGGGAGGTCTTGCCACCTCCGCCGTGACCGACCAAGGCGATGGTGCGGGTAAGGCTGACGTTGTCACTCATGGCGCTTCCTCATTAGGCTATTTGTGAGAAATTTTCAATATAACGGCCAAAATTAACCAAGCCCCGGCGGCAAGTCAAGCCAGAAAACCGGCCCAGGGGCCGCTTTTTGGCCGCCAGACCGGGAAGAACGCAAACCGCCCCACGCATCCTCATATTTTCACTTGATTCTCCGGCCTGGCGAGCTATCATAAACCTTTTCGGACCCCGGTCCGGGCGGTATACTATCGCCCTTTGCCGGGGGCCGGCGGACGGCTAGGGGCGGCCATGCAAGAGGCGGTGGCCCAGTTCAGGCAGTACCTGCTGGAGGCGCTGGCGGCCTCGCCCCACACTGCGGCGGCTTACACCCGCGACGTGGAGCAGTTTCGCCTTTTCGTGGCCGCCCGCCGCGACTTGGGCGGCTGGGAGCAGGTGGAGGCCGTGGACGTGCGGGCCTTCCTGGCCCGGGAGTTGAAGGAGCGCCAGCGCTCCAGCGTGGCCCGCAAGCTCATGGGCCTGCGCGGGTTCTTTGATTTTCTGCGCCAGCGCGGGCTAGTGCCGGCCAATCCGGCCCGGCTGGTGCGCGCGCCCAAGCTGGAACGCAAGCTGCCCCGGCGCTTGAGCGTGGATGAGGCCTTCCACCTGGTGGAATCGCCGCCCCCGGAGCGCCGGGCCTACGGGGCCGAGGACAAGTCCAAGGCCGCCAAGCGCAGGGAGCGGGCCATGCTGGAGCTGTTGTACTCCAGCGGGCTTCGGGTCAGCGAGTTGACCGGCCTGGACCTGGGGCATTTGCGCCTGGATTTGGCCCTGGTGCGGGTGGTGCGCGGCAAGGGCGGCCGCGAGCGTTTGGTGCCCGTGGGCGGGCCGGCCATGCGGGCCTTGGCGGAGTACCTGGCGGCCCGGCCGGCCCTGTTGGCCGAGGGGCGGGAGAGCGAGCCGGCCCTGTTCCTCAACCGCCGGGGCGGGCGTTATGGGCCGCGCAGCGTGCAGCGCATGCTGGAAGGGCACCTGGCGGGCTTGAGCGTGGGACGCCAGGCCAGCCCCCACAGCCTGCGCCATGCCATGGCCACCCATCTATTGGAAGGTGGGGCCGACCTGCGCTCGGTGCAGGAGATGCTGGGGCACCGAAGCCTCAGCACCACCCAGAAATACACCCACCTCACGGTGGATCATCTGCTCAAGGTCTATGACCGCGCCCACCCCCGGGCCACGGCCCCGGCTGGGCGGAACGAGGACGAAGGATGAGCCTTTACCCGGAGATTCGCTCCACCACCGTGCTGGCCTTGCGCCGCGGCGGCCAGGTGGTCATGGCTGGCGACGGCCAGGTGACCATGGGCAACACCGTGGTCAAGGCCGGGGCCAAGAAGGTGCGCCGCCTGTACCACGACAAGGTGCTGGCCGGGTTCGCCGGGGCCACCGCCGACGCATTCACCCTCTTCGAGCGCCTGGAAACCAAGCTGGAGACCCACGCCGGCAACCTGCCCCGGGCCTGCGTGGAGCTGGCCAAGGACTGGCGCACCGACAAGCTCCTCAGGCGCCTGGAGGCCCTGTTGCTGGCGGCGGACACCGAGCACCTGTTGATGATCTCCGGCTCGGGCGACGCCATCGAGCCCGAGGAGTCGGTGGCGGCCATCGGCTCGGGCGGTCCCTATGCCCTGGCCGCCGCCCGGGCGCTCATGGCCCATAGCAACCTGGCGCCCGAGGACCTGGCCCGCGAGGCTCTCAAGATCGCCGCCGACATCTGCATCTACACCAACCAGCAGATCGTGGTGGACGTGCTGGGCGGGCGGCGCTAAAGGGCTTGGGTAGGGCGCGGAGCATTAAAGCTCTTTGTGAGTAAGGCTGGTAATAGTATGATACGTAAGGCTAATTTGCCTTTCAACTTTGTGGCGGAGGCCCGCTGACATGGCCACCCTGACCCCCCGTGAAATCGTGCGCGAACTGGACGAGTACGTCATCGGCCAGGCCGACGCCAAGCGGTGCGTGGCCATCGCCCTGCGTAATCGCTGGCCGCGCCGGCAGGTGCCCGAGGACCTGCGCGACGAGATCGCGCCCAAGAACATCATCATGATCGGCCCCACGGGCGTGGGCAAGACCGAGATCGCCCGGCGGCTGGCCAAGCTGGCCGACGCGCCCTTCCTCAAGATCGAGGCCAGCAAGTTCACCGAGGTGGGCTACGTGGGGCGCGACGTGGAGTCCATGGTGCGCGACCTCACCGAGATGGCCGTGAACATGGTCAAGGTGCGCGAGCGCGAGACGGTGCGCAACAAGGCCCAGGAGCTGGCCGAGGAGCGCCTCCTGGACATTCTGCTGCCCCCCCGCCAGCCGGGCGACCGCGACGCCGAGGGCGAGCAGCACCTGGAGGTCGTCCGCAAGGGCGAGGAGATCAACCCCACGCGCAGCAAGCTCAGGAAGCTCCTGCACGAGGGCAAGCTGGATGAGCGCTACGTGGAACTGGAGCTGACCACCCAGGCCAACCTGCCCATGGTGGAGATTTTCTCGGCCAGCGGCCTGGAAGACATGGACATGAACCTCAAGGATATGCTGGGCGGGCTCCTGCCCAAGCAGACCAAGCGCCGCAAGGTCAAGGTGCCCGAGGCCCTGGAGATCCTGACCAACGAGGAGGCGGCCAAGCTCATAGACATGGACCGCGTGGTGCAGGAGGCCCTGTCCAAGGTGGAGCAGGAGGGCATCATCTTTTTGGACGAGATAGACAAGATCGCCGGCCGTGAGCAGGGCCGGGGGCCGGACGTCTCTCGCGAGGGCGTGCAGCGCGACCTCTTGCCCCTGGTGGAGGGCTCCACCGTGACCACCAAGCACGGCATGGTCAAGACCGACCACATCTTGTTCATCGCCGCCGGGGCCTTCCACATCTGCAAGCCCTCGGACCTGATACCCGAGTTGCAGGGGCGTTTCCCCATCCGGGTGGAATTGCAGGCCCTGACCGCCGGGGACTTCGTGCGTATATTGACCGAGCCCCAGAACGCCCTGATCCTGCAATACCGGGCGCTTCTTGACACCGAGGGCGTGACCCTGAAATTCCAGGACGACGCCATCCAGGCCATCGCCGAGATCGCCAGCCGGGTCAACGAGGCCACCGAGAACATCGGCGCCCGCCGGCTGCACACGGTCATGGAGCGCCTGTTGGAGGAAGTGAGCTTCGAGGCCCCGGACATGCAGGGCATGGAGCTGAAGATTGACGCCGATTACGTCAAGCTGAAATTGGCCGACATCAGCCAGGACAATGATTTGAGCAGGTATATTTTGTAACGTGAAAATAAGGGGGGTGGGGGAATGCGAAAGGCCATTTTTGCGAGAATAGGCTGGATGACACACTATGCCGGAGACCAACCGGGAGACGAGAAGCCAATAGGAGGAGGAAGCTATAACGAAGATGGTGTAGGTAATGAAATATATAATTTTGATTGCTCAAAAAACACCGTTAGGGGCTTCTGGCAACCCAAAAGTAATGATTGTTCTATCTCACTGGACCGAATTTTTCCCAGGGTAAGCAAAACAGCCAAATTACTGAAAGAAGTTCTAGTTGTTTTTTTCGCGAAGCACCCAGAAGGCCACGGTCAATTTGTGGTTGGGTGGTATAACGATGCAACCGTACTAAAGCAGTGCAAACTTAATGGTTATATTTCTGAAAAAGAGAAATATAATTATCTGTGTGAAGCCAGCAAAGATAATGCCGTGCTTCTTCCTCCTAATAGCAGGACATTGAGGATCCCTCGAGGTGTAAAGGGGACATTCGGTCAAGCAAACATATTCTACCTTTTTGACAATAATAGGTTCCCTAGGAATGCTGATTGGATTATGGAAGTATTAGAATATGTTGATAACTATAACGGAGTTAACTTGGTTAAATCTCCAGAGGCAATGGAAGTTGAAAAGTTATTGATATCGTTAGAAAATGCCGGCGGTAGAAATAAGGGGCAAGGTTTTAATGTCGACCAGGAAAAGAAACAAATTATTGACAACTATGCGATGGAAAAGGCAATAAGTTATTACCGCAAAAAAGGATATACTGTTGTAGATAATAGTAAGACAAATCCTTATGACTTATATTGCACCAATGGCGAAGACGAAGTTTACGTTGAGGTAAAAGGTACCAGTGGTGATGGTAGTCAGGTTATATTAACCCCGCGAGAAGTTGCTAATGTTAAAATGAGAAAGCCACATACTGCCCTGTTTGTTTTTTATGGCATTCAGGTCAAGGAAACAAATGGTAAGCTGGTGGCAACGGGCGGCAAGCCAATAGTTATCTTCCCATGGGAGATTGATAAGCGTCACTTGGAACCAATTTCTTACTGGTATATGGTCCCCTAAAGTTGATTTTGGCAGTGAGGAAGCTGTAGGAATCATGACCGACCAAGCCAACCTGCGCGCCCAGACGCTCATCGAGGCCCTGCCCTATCTGCGGCAGTTCCAGGGGCAGACCATCGTGGTCAAGTACGGCGGCCACGCCATGGTGGACGACGACCTCAAGAAGTCCTTCGCCCTGAACGTGATATTGCTGCGCGCCGTGGGCATATACCCGGTGGTGGTGCACGGCGGCGGCCCCCAGATCAACCGCCTCTTGAAGGCCCTGAACATCACCAGCGACTTCGTGGACGGCATGCGCGTGACCACGCCCGAGGTCATGGACGTGGTGCAGATGGTGCTCCTGGGCCAGGTCAACACCTCCATCGTGGGGCTCATCAACCAGCACGGCGGCCGGGCCGTGGGGCTAAGCGGCCACGACGGCCCCTTGATCCGGGCCAGCCGCTTGCAGATCGCCCGCGAAAAGGCCAACGACCAGCCCCCGGAGATCGTGGACATCGGCCTGGTGGGCGAACCCGAGAAGGTGGACCCCCAGGTGCTGCGCGCCCTGGAGCACGGCAACTTCATTCCCGTGATCGCGCCGGTGGGCGTGGGGCCGGATGGCGAGTCGCTGAACATCAACGCCGACCTGGTGGCCGCGGCCGTGGCCATCGGCCTGCGCGCCAGCAAGCTCATCCTGCTCACCGACACGCGCGGGGTGCTGGACGGCAATGGCCGGCTCATCAACGAGCTGACGCCCCCCCAGGTGGGCGAGCTGATGGAGGACGGCATCATCAAGGGCGGCATGATCCCCAAGGTGAGCTGCTGCCTGGAGGCCCTGGAGGCCGGCGTGGAGCAGGCCCACATCATTGACGGCCGGGTGCCCAACGCGCTCTTGCTGGAGATATTCACCGACCAAGGCGTGGGCACGGTGTTCCGGGCCAGGGGGAGGAAGTAGAGTGAGCCAAGGGTTTGCGCTGAAGCGGCTGGCGCACCGACGACGATGGCCGCTGGCATGGGACCTACCGGAGGGACGGGGCGCGAGCTAGGTTGGGCTGAAAAGGCCAGCCCGCCGCCGCTGTCCAGAAGACAAGCCTTTGCGCGGCGGGCCAAGGGGCGCCAACAGGCGCCGGGCCGGCCTGGAGAATAGGACATGAGCCAGACCACGCAGCAAAAGATTGACCAGTGGGTGATGAACACCTACGCCAGGAATGCCGTGACCTTCGTGGAAGGGCAGGGCTGCCAGCTCACCGACGAGGACGGCAAGACCTACCTGGACTTTCTGGCCGGCATCGCCGTGTGCAACCTGGGGCACGCCCACCCTGGCGTGGCCCAGGCCATCTGCAACCAGGCGCTGAAGCTGACCCACGTCTCCAATCTCTTCTACACCCAGCCCCAGGCCCGGGTGGCCGAGTTGTTGGTCAAGCACTCCTTTGCCGACCAGGTGTTTTTCAGCAACTCCGGGGCCGAGGCCAACGAGGGCGCCCTCAAGCTGGCTCGCCTCTGGGGCAAGGAGAAGCTGAACGGGGCCTTCACGGTCATCACCATGCAGGGCTCCTTCCATGGCCGTACCCTGGCCACCCTGGCCGCTACCGGCCAGGTCAAGATTCAGAAGGGCTATGACCCGCTGCTCTCGGAATTTAGGCACGTGCCCTTCGGCGATTTGGCGGCCCTGGAGAAAGTCTGGGATGAGAAGGTCTGCGCGGTCTTGATGGAGCCGGTGCTGGGCGAGGGCGGGGTGCTGGTGCCGCCGCCCGAGTTTCTGGCCGGGGTGCGGGCCTTGTGCGACCAGCGGGGCGCGCTCCTCATCTTCGACGAGATACAGACCGGCCTGGGCCGCACCGGCCGGCTCTTTGCACACGAGCATTTCGGCGTGGCGCCCGACGTGATGACGCTGGCCAAGGCCCTGGCCAACGGCCTGCCGGCAGGGGCCATCCTGGCCCGCAAGGAGGCCTCGGCCCTGTTCGGCGCCGGGGCCCACGCCAGTACCTTCGGGGCCGGGCCGGTGGTGATGGCCGCGGCAACGGTGGTGCTGGAGACCCTGACCGCGCCGGGCTTCATGGCGGGCGTGGCCCAGACCGGCGCCTACTTCCATGACCGGCTGTTGGAGTTGGCCGACCAGCATCCCCAGGTGGTGGCCGGCGTGCGGGGCCTGGGCCTGATGCTGGGCCTGGCGCTCAAGGTTCCCGGGGCACCGCTGGTCAAGGAGCTGCTCAAGATGGGCTACGTGGTCAACTGCACCCAGGACACGGTGTTGCGCTTCCTGCCGCCCCTGGTGGTGACCCAGCCCGAGATAGACGCCCTCATCGGTGTCCTGGGCCTGGTGTTGGCCCAGCCGCCGGCGGCCTGAGGATTATCATGCAGCTAAGCACCAAGCACCTGCTGACCATCGGCGACCTGGAGCCAAGCGATATCCTGGGCCTGGTGGCCCGCGCCGCCGAACTCAAGGCCGGCTGGCTTGAAGGCTATCGCCCCCGGCCGCTGGCCGACAAGACCGTGGCCTTGATCTTCCAGAAGGCGTCCACCCGCACCCGGGTATCCTTCGAGGTGGGCACCGTGCAACTGGGCGGCACCAGCCTGTTCATGACCGACCGCGACAGCCAACTGGGGCGCTCCGAGCCCCTCAAGGACACCGCGCGGGTCTTGAGCCGCTACGTGGACGCCATGGTGGTGCGCACCTTCGGCCAGGAAGTTTTAAGCGAGCTGGCGGCCTATGCCAGCATTCCGGTCATCAACGCGCTGAGCGACCGCTGCCACCCCTGCCAGGTCTTGAGCGACCTCTTGACCGTGCGGGAGCACCAGGGGCGCATCGAGGGCCTGGTCTACGCCTGGATCGGCGACGGCAACAACATGGCCCACTCCTGGCTGGAGGCCGCCGGGCACCTGGGGCTGGAACTGCGTCTGGCCTGCCCGCGGGGCTTCGACCCCGACCCCCTGGTGCTGGCCGAGGCCAAGGCGAGAGGCGGGCGCATCCTGCTGACCCGCGACCCCCGGGAGGCCTGCGCCGGCGCCGACGTCATCAACACCGACGTGTGGGCCTCCATGGGCCAGGAGGACGAGGCGTCAACGCGCCGGGGCGCCTTCGCGGGCTTCGCGGTGGACGCGGGGCTGTTGGCCCTGGCCGCCAAGCAGGCCATAGTGCTGCACTGCCTGCCGGCCCACCGTGGCGAGGAAATCAGCGACGAGGTGATGGAGGGGCCACAATCGGTGGTATGGGACCAGGCCGAGAACCGCCTGCACATGCAGAAGGCCATCATGGAGGCGCTGATCGGGTAAGATGACAAAGGCCTCTTAATGTAGGGGCGGGGTTTATCCCCGCCCGTGCATGAAAACCGAAAACAAGACGGGCGGGGATAAACC
>JACQYR010000229.1 GCA_016208115.1 Desulfarculus sp. | reverse complement strand
GCCCCAGCAGGGCCGCCAGGTACAGGGCCAATTGCCGGATGTCGGCGGCGCTCATGAGAACAACTCCGGCCTGAACAGGGCCAGCGCCAGGTACACCGCCAGGACCAGGGCGGCCAGCCCGAAGACCCAGTACCAAATATCCATTACTCCCCTCCCCTGCCCCGCAAATAGGCCAGTATCTCTATAAGGCCCAGGCTGACCAGGCCAAAGGCCAGCCAAAGGACCAAGGCCACAAAATCCTGCATGGTTATTCCTCCATGGCAGACTGCCGGCGCCAACCGGCCTTTCTCATGATTATAGGTTAGGCCCAGGGACGTAAAAATGGCGTAGGGATTGGGGACTGGGGTGTAAAGATTTTGCATGGATGGCCGGCAAGTCCCATGGCCCGCCGCGCCGATTGACCGGCCCGGGGTGAAGGAGCTACCATGCCGGGAACACGCCGGGGCCTTATCGCCCGAGAAGGACTCGGCCCAACCCTCTGTCCGGCCATCATGGCCAAGGAATCGCCATGGCCCAGCGTATAGCCTGTTTAGCGTTGATCTGCCTCCTGGTGCTGGTCAGCGCCCCGGCCCAGGCCCTGACGCCCGAGGAACTGGAGGAGGCGCGGGCCTACGTGCGTGGCAAGGTGCAGGAAGGCCAGAACATGGCCCGCCTGCTGGCCGAGGTGGTTAACCTCTACGCCTCGCCGGACATCTCCTCGGCCTCCTACCGGCTGGACAACGGCGTGGCCTTCAACACCCTCAAGCTGCCTTATTACCGTGAGTTCGCCCTGCCGGACCGGGAGTGGTCGCTTTTTGCGGGGATCAACCTGAGCTATCTAAAGGCCACCAGCCACGCCGAGACCCCGGTAAGCGACCAGGATCGCCTGGCGGTCAACGTCACCTGGCGGGGCTATTCGGGCCTGACGGAGGCTGGGGCGCGATTTCCCCTGGGGCACGGACTGACCTTAAGCCCCTCGCTGGGCGCGGGCCTGGCCCAACTGCGCAACCAGACCGAATACCTCAATCAATTCTCCAAGGAGAACTTTGCGCCCATATACCGCGGCATCACCAACAACTTCAGCCTGGACGCCGCCCAGGCCCTGGCGGCCCTGTCCCTGGCCTGGCGCGCCCAGTGGGCCGGCCTGGACCTGGCCTGCAACCTGCGCTACGCCCACACCTACATGAAAACCATCCGCACCAGCGACGCCGCCCAGGAGTTCCAGGTTCACCTGGACAACCTCTCGGCGCGGGCGAGCCTGTCGGGTCCCTTGGGCCTTAATCTGGGCCGCTATCCCCTGGGCTGGAAGGCCTTCGTGGGCAACGTCACCCTGCTGGGGCCGGGGGATGAGGACCTGGGCTTTTCCCATTACTTCGAGGGGGGACTGGGCTTGTCCCTGGACCTGTCGCCGGCGGCCTGGCCGCTGACCGGCCTGAGCCTGGGCGGCTCGCTCATCACCGGCGACGGCATCTCGGGCTATGCCATCAACCTGGGCTATGATTTCTAAAGGCCGCGCCCGCAAGGCCAGGCCGGACCGAAGGCCGCCCCAAAATCAAAAAGCTTAGGCCGTTAAGCCTAAGCCTTTGGATTTAAGCGAGTTTGTTTTTACCACCCGCCCTCAGCCTTGTCAATCAAGGACATCCGTCCGCGTGGCCCGGCCTGTTAGGCGCTGGCCTTGTCCTGGGCCGTGAGGGTCTCCAGCTTGAGCGCCAGTTCCTCCCAGTGGGCCGAGACCTTGTCCAGGCGCTCCTTGGCCCGGCCGTGGCGGCGCGACAGGTCCTGCCAGCGCTCGGAATCGGCGTAGGCCGCCGGGTCCACCATCTCCTGCACGATGGCGTCCAACTCGGCGGCGGCCTGGTCCACCTGCTTTTCCACCTTGGCCAGCTCATCCCGCAGGGGTTTCAGCTTCTGGTACAGGGCGTTGCGGGCCGGGGCCTCCTGGCGCTTCTGGGACGCTGATTTGGGGCCGCTGACCGCGGCGTCGGGATCGGCGGCCAAGTCCGGGGCCGGCGCGCCGGCCGCTGGGGACGCCTGGGCCGCCGTTTTGGCCGGTTCGGGGGGATGGGGCTCCAAGTGGCGTTTCCACAGGCGGTGGAAATCTTCGTAATTGCCGGGGAATAGCGTGACCTGCCCTTGCTCCACGTAGGCCACCTTGTTGGCCACGGCGTTGATGAGGTGGCGGTCGTGACTGATGAGCACGATGGTGCCCTGATACTTGCTTAGCGCCACCTCCAGCACCTGGCGGGATTGCAGGTCCAGGTGGTTGGTGGGCTCGTCCAGCAAAAGCACGTTGGGGCCACTGAGTAAAAGCTTGGCCAGCACCAGACGGCTCTTCTCGCCGCCGCTCAATACGCGCACCTTCTTGAACACATCGTCGCCCCTGAACAAAAAGCAGCCCAGGGTGCTGCGCAGGCGGCTTACGGCCATGAGCCCCGCCACCGTGGACAGCTCGCCCAGCACGTCCAGGTCGGGGTTGAGGTCCTGCAGGGCGTGCTGGCTGAAGATGCCCAGGTTCACTCGCCCGCCCACCAGGCGCCGGCCCCGGTTGGGGCGCACCTGGCCGGAGAGCATCTTCAAGAGCGAGGACTTGCCGGCGCCGTTGCGGCCCAACAACGCCAGGCGGTCGCCGCGCTGCACCTGGAAGTCCAGGCCCCGGTAGACCGGCTTATCGTCGTAGGACAGGTCCACGTCAAGCAACTCCACCACCACCTTGGCCGAGCGGTCCACCTCGGGCAGCTCGAAGGACATGGCCTCCTCGCTGGCGGGCGGCTGGAGCTTCTCCATGGTCTCCAGCATCTTGAGCCGGCTCTGCACCTGCTTGGCCCGGTCCTTGCGCGAGCGGTTGCGCTCGATGAAGTTCTTTATCTCGCGGATGCGCTCCTGCTGGTTGTCAAAGGCCGCCTGCTGGGCCTTGCGGCGGGTCTCGCGCAGGGCCTCGTAGTCGCTGTAATTGCCGCCGTAGGTGAAGACCTGGCCCTGCTCCACCTCCACGATGCGGTTGACCACCTTGTCCAAGAAGACCCGGTCGTGGCTGACCAGCACCAGGGAGGCCGGGCTGGCCACCAAATGCCCCTCCAGCCACAAAAGGGACTCCAGGTCCAGGTGGTTGGTTGGCTCGTCCAAAAGGATCAGGTCGGGGTTGCTGAGCAGGATGCGGGCCAGGGCGGCGCGCATGAGCCAGCCGCCGGAGAGGGTGCTGACGTCGCGGCCCAGTTGCTCCTGGCTGAACCCCAGCCCAGCCAAGACCTTGCCGGCGCGGGCCTCCAGGTCGTAGCCGCCCATTCCCTCGAAGATGCTCTGCAATTGGCCCTGGCGGGCCAACAGCTCGGCCGCCGTGGCCGGGTCCGGGTCCTTGGCCAGGTCCTGGTGCACCTCCCACAGCTCGGCCTCCACCTCGGCCAGGCGGTCGCCGGTGTCCATGGCCAGCTCCAGCACCGTCTGGCCGGACAGGGCCAGGAGGTCCTGGGGCAGGTAGCCCAGGCGCAGGGTCTTGGCCCGAAATACCTGGCCCTTGTCCGGCTCCACGCTGCCCAACATCAGCCCCAGGATGGTGGACTTGCCGGCCCCGTTGGGACCCACCAGGCCGATACGCTCCCCCGGACCCACGTGCAGGCCCACGCCCCGCAGCACGTCCTGGCGGCCATAGAACTTGTGAATTTGGTGCAGGGTTATCATGGGGCCATTGATACCACCCGGCGGGGCGTGCTTCAAGGCGCCGGCGTCGGCCTGGCAAAATACCCGGGCACTTCCCTGGGACTGTACCAGGCCTCGACATTGGCCCCGGCTTTTTGCTAAGGTTGTATGGTCCCGTGAGCAAAAAACTTCTCTAGCCCAAGCTAGGTCGCCGATGCCAGAAGATACCCCGCCCCTCCAGAACGGAACGACCGCACCCGAAGGCGAAGTTGACCTGTCGGGGATCAACGTATGGCTCACCATGGGTGACGGCGGCATGGCCGCCGCCCTGTCGGGCCGGGTGGAGCCGGGCATAGAACGCCGCCATGTGCAGCAGGCCGTCACCAAGCTTCTGCGCGACAAGGGGCTCAAACACGGACTATCGGCCAGCGAGATGCGCCAGGCCATCGAGCTGTTGTGCCAGGGCCAGGAACTGAACAAGACGGTCATCGCCGTGGGCAGCCCGCCCGAGCCTGGCCAGGACGCCACCATAGACATCCTGGTGGCCACTGGCGAGGCCCCGGCGGGCGGCCAGGCCGCCTCGGGCAGCGTGGACTTCCGCGACCGCGGCTCCCTGCCGGTGGTGGAGGCCGGCACCCCCCTTGCGGCCTTAAGACCGGCGGTGCCGGGCAAGCCGGGCCGCAACGTGTTGGGCCAGGCGGTCAAGGCCCCGCCGGTGCGCCTGCTGCGCTTGCATGCCGGACGCGGCGTCTCCTTGGAGGATGACGGCCGCGTGGCCGTGGCCAACACCAAGGGCATCCTCAACCATCCCGAGGCCGAGAAGTTCGAGGTCCTGGACATCCTGGTCATCAACGGCGACGTGGACTTCAAGGTAGGGCACATCAACTTCCCCGGCCTGGTACGGGTGGCCGGGGCGGTGCTGCCCGACTTTAGGGTGCGCGCCCACAGCCTGGAGGTGGAGGCCCTGGAGACCCGCAGCCGCGTGGAGCTGACCGGCGACCTCAAGGTGCTGGGGGGCATCATGGGGGCCGAGGTGATCGCCGGCGGCAAGGTGCAGGCCCGCTACGTGCGCCAGAGCAAGATCACCTGCGGCGGCGACTTCATGGTGGAGAGCGAGATCGTCTCCTCGGAGATCGTCAGCAACGGCAAGGTGGTGGTGGTGGCCAGCGAGGGGCGCATCGTCAACAGCCAGGTGGCGGCCATCAAGGGCGTGGTGACAGGCGACCTCATATGCAGCGCCCGGGGGGCCACGGTGGTGCGCCTGGGCCTGCGCCCCGACTTCGAGCGGCGCCTGTTGAACGCCCGCCGCCAGGTCTCGGCCCTGGCCAAGGAGCGCGAGCAGATCGAGGAGGCCATGGTGGCCCAGGAGCAGGAGCTGGAGGCCACCGAGGACGAGCTCAGGGGCATCCTGGCCGCGCTCAACGACCCGGCCCAGCAGGGGAACCGCGAGAACCTCATGACCCAGGTGCAGATGATTAAGCCCCTGCGCCAGGCCCTCAAGGAGGGCGTGACCGGCGGCAAGGCCCGCCTGGAGGAGATCGAGTACCAGACCCAGCGCCTGAACGAGAAGATCGCCGAGATGGAGAAGATTCTGCCCGTGGGCGCGGTGTGGCTGGACGTGCGCGGCCGGGCCGAGTCCCTGTGCGAGATCAGGGGACCCCGGGCCTCCCTGGTGCTGGACAACTCCACTGACCGCTTCTCGGCCCGGGAGGTGGAGTTGACCGACAAGATCAGCGGCACCACCGGCTTCGTCATCAAGGAGGCCCGCCTGCGCGTCTCGGCCTGAGCAAAGTCTAACGTCGGATACAATGTTTTGATTTTGGCAAGGCGGGCGGGGATAAACCCCGCCCCTACATCAAGAAAAGACTATTTTAACGATGTCTTAATGTAGGGGCGGGGTTTATCCCCGTCCGTTTTTCTTGGGCTTGAGTGTTCAACAAGGTCTGTACGGGAGCCGACGGGGTTGGTCAGGGCAGAGCCGCGCTCGGCCCGCATTGGGAGTCGAGGCACTCGACCCCCGCCCCTTGTATGTTCAACAAGGCCTGTACGGGAGCCGACGAGGTCGGTTACGGGAGAGCCTCTCCCGACCCGCATTGGGAGTCGAGGCACTCGACCCCAAAACGCGGCCAGCCGCCGAGGAAACCCCGGCGGCTGGGCGGCGGGCGGCCCGCTTGGTCTAGCGGATCAGGCGGCCGACCTCCTGATTGACCACGTTGTATATCTCCTCATCGGTGCCGTAGACGTCCACCACCTTGGGGTGGTTTATCAGGCGCTCGATGACAAAGGCCGTGACGTAGAGGCTGATGCGGTTGGGCCGTTGCACCAGGTTGCGCAGGGGGGCGATGGCGTACTGGATGTCGAAATCCTCGGCCTGCAACAACTCGCCCAGGGCGCCGGCTAGTTGCTCCTCCACGTCGCGCTGGCTGGTGGTCTCGATCAGCTTGCTGTCCACCAGCTTGAGCGCCAGCCGCTGGGCCAGTTCATCGGCGCAGTCGCCCAACTGCATCAACTGGCGCCCCCAGGCCGACTGGCGGGAACTCTCCAGCCGGGAGATGAGGGTCTCCTCGCGGTAGTTGGTATGAAAATCACCGCCCATGGTGTTGCCTTCCTGATCAGGACCGACAGTGGCTCCGCGGTCCATTTAGGGTCTGGTCGCGCCGGCCCCCTGGCGCTCACAAGGCTGGCCAAGTATAAAAGTAACTCACCTGACCGCCCTCGTGGCCGCCGGGGCAACCGTAGGAACTATCCAGCTTTCTTAACATCCGCTGGCACGGTTGGCAACGGCAACTTGCATTTTCAAGGAAAATAAATGGCCGCCAATCATCTGGAAATCGCCTGCCCCTCCTGGCTGGAGGACGAGTGCTTCATGATCGAAACCAGCGGCGAAATGCCCGAGGTGGCCATGCAGGAATCGCTGTTGCACCTGCCGCCCCTGGCCCCGCCCGAGTTGGATTGCCTGCGGGCGGCGGTGGTGCTGGGCTACCTGCGCATCATCGGCCGCGACCTCAATCACGCCAACCTGGGCCTGGCCCTTTTCCGGGGCCTGGAGCGGGCTCACGACAACCTGGCGCGGCTCATGGCCTTCCTGGACCGAGTGGGCTGGGAACTGCCGGCGGCCACCCGCCAGCAGTTGGCCGCCGGCCTGCGGGCCTTCCTGGCCGCCGAGGAAGGCTGCCTGGCCGCTGGCCGGGCCTACGCCAGCAGCCAGGCCGAGCCGCTCTTGACCCTCCTGGCCGAGCTGGGCCTGGACAGCCAACCCTGGCGAGGGCTCTTGAGGCGCATGGAGGGCCTGCCGGTGCCCGACTTCAAGGGCCTCATGGCCCTGGGGCGCCTGAACGTGGCCGGCGCCGCCCGCAAGCGCCGCCGCCGCCTGGAGGGCTTGGCGGTGCTGGAGGTGCTGGGCCCTGGGGACGGCGCGCCCCTGGCCCAGGTGACGTTGGCTCTACTTGACCCCCGCCAGCAGGAGGACCCCCAGGCCCTGGCCCGGGCCGAGCTGGTGTGGTCGCTGCTGGGCCTGCCCGAGGCTTAGGGCTTGCGGAGCTAATCCGCCGGAGAGACATCTTCGAGGCGCAATGAAAACGGGCGGGGGTAAACCCCGCCCCTACATCAAGAATAGGCAATTAACACGTTATCTTAATGTAGGAGCGCGGTTTACCCCCGCCCGTATATTTACCCGACCCTTTTTGCCTGCCGGGGCACCCGGCCCTACTTGCGGTGGGGGGCCAGCTTTTGTATCAGCACGTCGGCCACGGGCACCCCCAGCTTGACCGCCAGGTCGGCGTGCTGGATGGCCTTGCCCCACTCTTCCTTCATGGCATAGGCCGTGGCCAGGTTGTTGTGGGCGAAGCCCAGGTTGGGGTCCAGGGCCAGGGCCTTGTTGAACTCGTCTATGCCCTGATTGACGCGCCCCCCGCTAGCGTAGAGTATGCCCAGGTTAATGTGGGCGGTGGGAAACTCGGGGTTGAGTTCCAGGGCCTTCTTGTAGGCCTTCTCGGCCTCCTGGGGGCGTCCGGAAGCGGCGAAGACCAGGCCCAGGTCATTGTAGGCCTCCTCCTTGAAGGGGTCGGCGGCCAGGGTGGACTTGAGCGCGGCCTCGGCCTCTTCCCAGCGGCCCAGGCCCAGGGCCAGGTTGCCCAGACGGTAGTGGGCCTCGGCCAGCTCGGGGTCCACGGCCAGGGCCTTTTTGTATTGATCGGCCGCCTGGTCCAGTTGGCGCTGGTCTTGGTAGATCAGGCCCAGGGTAAGGTGCGGCCGGGCCAGACCGGGGTTTTCCTTGAGCATCTGCTGCAAGAGCGCCGTGGCCTCGGCTGCCCGGCCACTGCCGGCCAGCAGATTGGCCTCGAACAGGGCGGCCTGCCACAGCCTGGGGTCAAGCTTCTTGGCCTGGCCGAACAGGGCCAGGGCCTCGGACCCCTGGTTGTTGAACATCCTTACGAAGCCCTCGGCAAAGGCGCTGGCCGCCTCGGGCTTGATCTTGCCGGCCAGGGCCGCCCGGGCCACCTCCAGCAAAAAGGCCGCGCTGTCCTCGCGGGGGTTGAGCCCCAGGGCCTTGGACAAGTGGCCCTCGGCCACCTTGATCCTGCCGGCGGTCATCTGCTCCAGGCCGGCCATGACCTCCAGGCGGGCGGCCAACTGGGGCGAGTCCAGGGCCTGGCCGCCTCGGGCCGAGGCCGGGGCCGGCGCCGCCGGGACCGGGGCCGAGGGCCGGGCCGTGGCGCCGGTGGCGGGCGGGGCCGTGGCGGGGGCCTTGGCCGTGGCTGGGGCCGCCGGCGGGGCCTGGTCGAAGCGCACCAGGACGTTGTAGCCCTCCTCGGTGGCCACCACGGCGCTGGGCTGGCCCGGCTTGAGGCCCTTGAGGGCCTGGCGGTACTCGCTGCGCAGGCGTTCCTCGGGCACCATACCCAAACGGCCACCCCGCTGGGCGGTGGCCCCCACGGAATGGGCCTTGGCCAGGCCCTCGAAGCCCTCGCCCTTGGTCAGGCGCTGGCGGATGCTCTCGGCCAGGGCCTTGTCCTTGACGGTGATGACGCCCAGATCCACGTTATCGGCCCAGGCCGGCACGGTGGTGGCCAGCCAGCAGGCCATGGCCAGCACCAAGCCCGGGATGCGCATCGAAAGGGTCATGTCTTTCTCCTGACGTTTCAACCCACGCCCCAGCGGGGCGATTTTACTTCCCCGCGCCAGGGGGCCGGCCAGCCGCCGGGGGGCCGGGAACCAGGCCCGCTCCAGAGCGGCCGCCGCCGGGTCGGGCTGCCCCCCGGCCAGGCGGGCCGCCTGGGCCTGGAGAACCCACGGACCTTCTTGCCACACCGGTTCCAGGGCCGTGGCCAGCTCCGCCAAGATAGCCCCATGCTCGGCCCCGGGGCTGGCGGCCCGGGCCACGGCCTGGCAGAGGCGCAACAGCCCCCAGAACTCCAGCCCCCGCGCACCTCGCCGCCACAGAGGCATCTGAGGGTGGCGAGGGCGCCACAGGCCCAGGTCCAGGCCCAGGTGCCACAAGGCCCGGGCCTGATCGGCCAGGGCCTGGGCCTGGGGATTTCGCCTGGGCTCCGGCTCCGGGCCAGCCGGCGGGGCGCAGGCCCCTGGCCCCAACCAGGCCCGCCACAGGTTGCCCAGCGCCTGGCCGGCGGCCGCCTCGCCGGGGGTGTCCAGGTGGAGATAGCTCAGAAAGACCAGCCCCCGCCCCAGCCGGGCCTTGAGCATGGCTGGCCGCCCCGCCAGGCAGGCCGGGTCCAGGCGCTGGCCATAGGCCGCCTCATGGGCCGGCCAGTCAGCCGGGTCCACCTGGTCCACCCGCAGATCGGCGGTGCACAGGCCCGGGGCCGGGGGGCCGTAGGTGGCGATGACCTCCAGGCCCGGCGCCGAGGGCGTGGCGAACTGGGCCGGCCACCACACGGGCAGGCTCACCGGCCGCGCCAGCCCTTGCCACAGGGGGTGGCCGTGGCCCTGGGGACCGGCCTCCACCCACAGAGGGCCACTGAGCCCGGGCAGGCGCTGGTCGCCCTGGGCGCGCCCCAGGTCAATTAGGCCCAGGCCGTCCTCCACCCTGAGCGCCAGGCCGGCCCCTCCGCAGAAGCCCAGGTAGGTGCCGCCGCCCCGCACGAACTCTCGGATGGCCCGGCCGCCGGCCTGGCCCAGGGCCTGAAGCTTGCGCGAGGGCCAGCCGCCGGGCACCAGCAGGAGCCGCGCGCCGGCAAGCTCACCAGCCGCCACCTGCGCGGCGCTGATGGGCGCCACGGCCAGGCCGAGGCCACGGCAGGCCTCCAGGGCCATCAGCGACCACAGGCCGCCCTGGTCCCACAAAAGGCGCACGGGTGCTGGCTCCCTGGTCACGGGCCTAGCCCTGGTGCAGGCCGCCCACCACCATGTTGGGGATGCGCAGGGTGGGCTGGGCGTCGGCCACCGGCGAGCCCTGCCCTTCCTTGCCGCAGGTGCCCAGGCCGAAGCCCAGGTCGCTGGCCACGCGGTCAATCTGCATGAGCACCGCCGGACCGCTGCCGGTGAGCGTGGCCCCGCGCACCGGCTGGCCCACCTGGCCCTTCTCGATGAGGTAGCCCTCGGCCACCTCGAAGACGAACTCGCCGTTGACCGTGTTCACCTGGCCGCCGCCCATCTTCTTGACCAACAAGCCGCTGGGCGTGTCGCGGATGATGGCCTGGGGGTCGTCGGAGCCGGGGGCGATGATGGTGTTGGTCATGCGCGGTATGGGGCGCTGGCGGTAGCTCTCGCGCCGGCCGTTGCCCGTGAGCTCGCCGCCCATCTTGAGTACCGAGAGCCGGTCGTTCATGTAGCCCAGGAGCACGCCGTCCTGGATGAGCACGTTCCGGCGGCTGGGGGTACCCTCGTCGTCAAAGCCCGAGGAGCCGCGCCGGCCGGGGATGGTGCCGTCGTCAATCACCGTGACCAGCGGGCTGGCCACCTGCTGGCCGATCTTGTCCTGGTAGACGCTCATGCCCTCCAGCACCAGGTCGGCCTCCAGGCCGTGGCCCACGGCCTCATGCACCATGGTGCCCCCGGCACTGCTGAAGAGCACCACGGGCATGGCCCCGCCCGGGGCCGGCCGGGCGGTGAGCATCATCACCG
>JACQYR010000228.1 GCA_016208115.1 Desulfarculus sp. | reverse complement strand
CCTGGGCCTGCCCGAGCCCCAGCCGCCGGCCAAGAAGGGCCTGTTGGGGCGGCTGTTCAGCTAGAAGACCCGCCGGGCGCGGCCAGGACCGTAAAGGCCGAGCCCCCAGGCAAGGGGCGAGAGGAAGATACATGGGCGAGGCAAACGGCGACAGGCCCAGGCGGCCCTGGCTGCGGCTGGCCCTGCTGGTGGCCCTGCTGGCGGCGGGTTTCGTGGCCTTGCGCCTGAGCGGGCTGGCCAGCTACCTGACCCTGGACAACCTCCAGGCCCTGGCCGGGCAGGTGCGCGCCCTGGGCTGGATCGCCCCGGCGGTTTACGTGGCCCTGTGGTTGGCGGCCTGTCTGTTCTTCCTGCCGGGGTTGCCCCTCACCCTTTTGGGGGCGGTGGGCAGGTCCAGCTCGAAGTACTCGTCGGTCTGGTACTCGGCCCGGGGCTTGGAGATGTTCTCGATCTCGATCTGATACCTGGCGGCCAGCCTGGGCGCCATCTCCAGGAAGTGCCTTCAGGGCTTGCCGTTGGGCTCGTTAAGAAAAAACCTCACCTTCAACATGGCGTCACTCCTTTGCTCAATTGCCCTTGCTCTCGCCGGGCGGCCCATCCTTCATCCTGGCCATGCGCTCCAGGAACTGGGCCGGCGGCAGATAGTCCACCAGACGCAGGTCGGGCCGCTCCCGGCCCTGGCCATCCAGGAACACCACGGTGGGCACACCCTTGATGGCATACTGCTCCAGCAGGCGCTGGTGCAGGGGGTTGCCCTTCTGGGTCAGGTCCACCTTGACCATCACAAAGCCGCGCCCGGCCTCGGCCACCACCTGGGAGTCGTGGAAGGTGATCTCCTCCAGCTCCCGGCAGGGGGCGCACCAGTCGGCGTAGAAATCAATGATGACCGGCTGGCCCGCCTGCCGGGCCTGGGCCAACGCCTGCTCGGAGTAATCTCGCCAGGCCACCCCCGGCCCCATGAGCAGCCAGGTGCCGGCCAGGTACGTGGCCAGCACCAACCCGGCCACCGCCGCCAAGGCGCGCAGCCAGGCGAAGGCGCGGAAGGTGGCCGGAGTTAGATCAAGCCATCCCAGGTGCAGGGCGCCGGCCAGGGCCACGGCGGCCAAGAGCAGGTAGCGGGCGCCGTGGGGCAACAGCGGCCCCAGGAAGTAGGCGGCCATGCCCAGGAGCACCCAGCCCATGAGCTTGCGCACCCAGATCATCCAATCGCCCGAGCGGGGCAACGCCTCCAGCCGGCCCGAGAACAAGGCCAGAATGAATAGCGGCAGGCCCAGGCCCAGGCTCAGGGTGAAGAAGATGATGAAGCCCAGCCAGGGGCTGCCCAGGCTGGCCACCCAGGTCAGGAGCCCCAGCACGAAGGGCCCCAGGCAGGGCGCGGCCACCACCCCCAGGGTCAGCCCCATGAACAGGCTACCCAGGTAGCCGGCGTGGCTTTTAGCGGCGGCGCTGGTCAGCCGGGCGGGCAGGCGCAGCTCCCAGAGGCCGAACATGGACAAGGCAAAGGCCAGGAGCACCCCGGCCACCACCGCCAACACCAGGGGGTTTTGCAGCAGGCCGCCCATGAGCCCGCCGGTGAGCGCCGCGAAGACCCCCAGCAGGGAGTTGGTGAGCGCCAGGCCCATTAGATAGCAAAGCCCATGGGCCAGCAGGCCCCCCTGGCCTTGGCCGCTACGCCCGCCGAAGTAGCTCACGGTGATGGGGATCATGGGATAGACGCAGGGGGTCAGATTGAGGGCCAGCCCACCCACGAAAACCCCCAGCAGGGTCCAGAGCATGGCCCAGCCGTGCAGGGGGCGCTCCGGAGGCGGGGCGGCGCTGGCCGCCAGGCCCGCCGGAGCGGAGGCCACGGGCAGGCCGGCGGCCTGCCAGTCGGGATAGCCCTTGGGGTCGCGAAAGACCTGCTTGTATCCCAGGGCGACGGCCACCCGGGCCGCCGAGTCGCTGCGGACTCAGGTCAGGCCCGCTCAGTAGAAGACTATGAAGCGCTCCTTGTCCGTCCCCAGCAGGGCCTCCAGGCTGGCGGCCTTGCGCCAGCGCGACCAGGCCGTGGGCTCCATGGGGAAGTTCACCGCGTCCTTGATGTACCCGCCGCGGTACTCCCAGTCCTGGCGGGTGTCCACCAGGAGCACCTCCCCCGGGCCGCTCTGATAGCGCGCGTAAACCTCATCGGTGGTGATAAGCCGGTAGCCGCCGGCCTGGGCCTCGGCGGCCACGTCCTCCCAGGTGGCCTCCTTGGGAGTAACCGCCCGGTTGGTGAACCACAGCGCGCCCACGGTGGCCAGCACGGCCAGGACGGCCACCAGGGTTCTCTTAAATCCGCTCATGGGGCCTTCTCCCGCCCGCCCCGGGCAATATTGTCAGAGACTATGGAATATTCGGTCATGCCTATTAATATGAGCATATCAACATTTATTTATATAGGCCACAAAAAATCAGCCCGCCCAGGCCCAGTCTAGGGCTTGCCCGCCTTCCTGAGCTTGGTCAGCAGGAACTGGGCGCCAGCCGGGGAGATGCCCAGGGCCTTGGCCAACTGGTCCGGGCCAGCTTCGGGCAAGCCCCGCAGCATTTCGATCGCCTCCAGTTCCAGCTCTTCCATCCAGTCCTCGAAAAGCACCAGCACGTCCGGCTCGGCCACGGCCTGGAGCTGCTGGGAGCGGGCCACCCTCTCCACCAGGGTCTGGCACATCTGGGTGGGGTCGACACCTTCGCCCAGGAACTCGGCCAGTCAGAGGTGCACCAGGCTGGAGACCTTGTCCTCGCCCGGCTCCCCGGCCAGGCCCATGAGGACCTCGGCCTTGTCCGCCTCGTCCAGGTTGGCCAGGACCTCGGCAAAAACCTGCTGGAGCGTGCGGGCCGCCGCCAGGGGTTCCAGGCCCTCCAGGGCCTGGCGCAGCCGGGCCAGCACCCCGGGGCTGGGGGCCTGGCTGAGCCCGCTCACCGCGCCCCTGCCCGGGCCAGGCTGGCCAGCACCCGCAGGGCCTCGAGCACCTGGGGGCCGGCGATTTCGTAAAACACGAAAGGCCCCTCGCGCTCCACCTTGAGCAGGCCGGCCAGGCGCAGCTCCTTGAGGTGATGGGAGACCAGGGGCTGGGACAGCCCCAGTTCCTCCACCAAGCGGCCCACCGGCTTGCGCCCCTGGGCCAAGGCCAGCACTAGGCGCAGGCGGTTGGGGTCGGCCAGGCCCTTGCCCATGGCCGCCAGCCGGGGCAAGCGGACCGGCCAGCCGGGCTCCGGGACGGTGTCCTTGTCCAACGGCGGCGGCCCGGCGTGGGGCCTGGTTCTTTTGGTCGCGGCGGTGCTCATATAAATTATTGTTTATATCAAGGGGCGCGCCCCGTCAAGCCACAAAACGCCTGGCCGGCGGGCTGCCCCTGGCCTAGCGCCTCCTATTTCGGAAGGCCTTCTCCATCTTAAGGAGCGTTCGCCCGAACTCCTCGGCGTGCTTTTTCATCTCGCGGGCCGCCGCCCGCCGGTCGCCGCTCAGCACCGCTTGCACCACCGGTACGTGCAGGCCCTCGGGGTGCATGGTGCGGGGATCGGGTTGGACGGCCGCCACCACCTGGCTGGTCAAGCGCAGCATGCTCCTGACCACCGCCTCAAAGAAACGGTTGCCGCACATCTGGGCCAGGATGTAGTGCACCGCGCCCTTGACCTCGATGTCCTGGGCCAGGGAGCGTATGGGCTCCTCTTCCACGGCCAGGGCTTCCTTCAGCCTCTGGGCATGGGCCTCGGTCACCCGCTCAGCCGCCAAGGCCGCCACCTCAGGCTCGATGACTAGCCTGACCTGCTGGAGTTCGGGCAGCGATATCTTATCGGACAAGAACAGGTCGAGGAAGGCGTTGTTGAGGCTCTCGAAGGTGAGTTCGGTGACAAAAGCCCCGCCGGTGGCCCCTTGGCGTATGGTTAAGAACCCCGAGGTCTCCAGGGAGCGCAAGGCGTCGCGTATCGCCACCCGACTGACTTGGAATTCCTCGGCCAATGAGCGCTCGGGGGGAAGCCTGTCGCCCGCCTTGAAATCGCCCAACAATATTGAGCGCTTAATCTGCTCGGTCACCTCTTCGGATATGCGGGCTGGCCTGATCGGCTTAAAGCTGGGCATGTGCAATCCTTTTTTTTACTTGCCGATTATCATTACATTATTTATTCACCAGTTGCAATATAGCTATATTTTAGCTTGACAAATAATTTGCATATAAGAAATATTAGACCATTGCTGAATGGCGCTCAGGCGTTGGCCCCGCGCAATCCGGCGGTCACCCCGGCGGAGCGGGGCCGGCATGGCTGGCGAACGCTTGCCGGCCCGGCCGCTGGCCCCCAACCCTGCTCAGGCCCCTAAAGGCTTCACGGCGCAAGGCCGCTAACAAAGGTGCTAGGCATGAATCTGGCTCGAATCCTGCAAAGCTCGGCAAGGTTTTTTCCCCAGCGCGAGGCGGTGATCGAGGAGGGGCGCGAGACCTCCTACGCCGAACTGGACTTGGAGAGCGGACGCCTGGCCAGCGCCCTGGCGGGCCTGGGATTCAAGCCCGGCGACCTGGCGGCCATCTGCCTGCCCAACAACCGCCAGTGGCTGGCGGCCTACTTCGGCATCCTCAAGGCCGGGGGCGTGGCCGTGGCCCTGTCCATGGCCATGCCCAGGCACGAGCTGGCGCCACTATTGGAGGACTGCCGGCCTCGCCTGCTCCTGACCACCGAGGCCAAGTGGGCCGAGCTGGGCGGCCGGGCGGAACTGCCCTTCCTGTCCCAGGTGGTGGCGCCGGGAGGAGACATCACCTGGGAGGACCTGATGGCGCGGGGCGGCGCGCCCCTGGCCGCCGTGGAGCGCGGGCGCGGCGACCTGGCCGCCGTGCTCTACACCGGCGGCACCACGGGCCGGGCCAAGGGAGTGATGCTCAGCCACGCCAACCTGCTGGCCTCGGCCCACAACGTGGCCGGCCAGGAGCGCTCCACCCACGAGGACCGCGCCCTGTGCTTCCTGCCCCTGAACCACGTCTTCGGGCAGGTGCACATCATGCTCTCCACGGTGCTGACGGCCGGCAGCCTGGCGCTCATGCCGGCCTTTGACCTGGACAAGGTCCTGCACGCCCTGGCTCATGGGGGCGTAACCAAGTTTTACTCCGTGCCGACCATCTACGTGCGCCTGCTGGCCGTGCCCGACCTCAAGGCCCGCCTGGGCTCGGTGCGCTATACCTTCTCGGCGGCGGCCTCCATGGCCCAGGAGCTGGTGCGGGAGTGGAAGCGGGTCACCGGCCTGGACATCCACGAGGCCTACGGCATGACCGAGTCGGCGGCCATGGTCACCTACAACCACTACCACCGGCACAAGGTGGGATCGGTGGGCACCCCGGTGGGCACCGTGGAGGTGGCCATCCTGGATACCGAGGGCCGGCCGGTGCCCCAGGGCCACGAGGGCGAGATTTGCATCCAGGGACCCAACATCATGGGGGGCTATTTGAACCGGCCCCAGGAGACCAGCCAGGCCTTTTGGGGGCCCTGGTTCCGCTCCGGCGACCTGGGCTACCTGGACGGCGAGGGCTACCTGTTCATCATTGACCGCCTCAAGGACATGATCATCACCGGCGGCGAGAACGTCTACCCGCGCGAGGTGGAGGAGGTGCTCTACACCCACCCCCAGGTGCAGGAATGCGCCGTAGTGGGCCTGCCCGACGTTGAGTGGGGTGAGCGCGTCAGCGCCTTTTTGGTCTGCCGGCCTGGGCCGGCGCCCGATGAGGCCGAGCTCAAGGCCTTTCTCAAGGCCCGCCTGTCGGGCTTCAAGGTGCCCAAGCGCTTCGTGCTAGTGGACGAGCTGCCCAAGAGCGCGGCGGGCAAGATTCTCAAGCGCGAGGTGGTGAGGATATTCGCGGGGGATTAGGCCCCCCGTGCCCAACCAAACACAGGAGAGGAGACGCCATGGCTAAATTATCGCTGCCCCGTTGGATGGGCCTTTTGCTGACCCTGGCCATCGTGGCCCTGGCCTGGCCCGCCCAGGCCGCCGAAAAGGTCATCAAGCTCAAGTACACCAACTTCTTTCCCCCGCCCCACAAAAACAGCCTGCTGACCGAACAGTGGTGCAAGGAGGTGGAGAAGCGCACCGAAGGCCGGGTGAAGGTATCCTATTTCCCTGGCAACACCCTGACCCCGCCCACCCAGACCTATGACAGCGTGATAAAGGGCATCGCCGACATCGGCATGAGCCTCTTGGCCTACTCCCCCGGCCGCTTCCCCTTGAGCGAGGTACTGACCCTGCCCCTGGGCTACACTAGCGGCTATCAATCCACCAAGACCGCCAACGCCTTCCTGCAAAAGTTCCAACCCAAGGAATTCGCGGAAGTCAAGGTTATGTACCTGCACGCCCACGGTCCGGGCCTGGTGCACACCAAGAAGGCGCTGACCTCCATGGCCGACCTCAAAGGCCTGCGCATCCGGGTCAACGCCGACGTGGCCGGCATCGCCGAGGCCATCGGCGCCACCCCGGTGACCCTGCCCATCACCGAGAGCTACGACGGCATGCAGAAGGGCCTCTTGGACGGCCTGCTCTTGCCCATGGATACCTTGAAGGGCTGGCGTTTCGCCGAGGTGACCAAGACCACCTTCGAGAACCACGGCATGTCCTACGCCGCCACCATCTTCGCGGTGATGAACAAGGACAAGTGGAACTCCCTGCCCCCCGACGTCCAGAAGATCATCGAGGAGATCAACACCGAGTGGATCGAGAAGCAGGGCAAGCAGTGGAACGAGCTTGATCAGGAGGCGCGGCAGTTCGGCCAGGAAAAGGGCGTGACCATGATCAAGGCCACCCCCCAGCAAGAGGCCGAGGTGGCCGAGAAGATGAAGCCGCTCTTCGCCAAGTACGTCAAGTCCGCCACCGACAAGGGCTTGCCCGGTCAGGAGGCCCTGGACTTCTGCCGCGAGTACATGAAGCAGGTCAAGTAGGAATATCGCCCCGCCGG